>JBQCCX010000490.1:0-4328 GCA_051961815.1 Xanthobacteraceae bacterium | reverse complement strand
AGCCGCCGACGCTGGTCGATTGGCTGCCGTGGAGCCACACTTTCGGCAGCAATCACAATTTCGGCCTGGTGCTCGACAATGGCGGCTCGCTCTATATCGACGAAGGCAAGCCGTTGCCCGGCTTCATCGAAGCCACGGCGCGCAACCTGCGCGAGATCGCGCCAACCATCTATTTCAACGTGCCCAAGGGCTTCGAAATGCTCTTGCCGTATCTGCGCAACGACCGTGCCTTGCGCGAGATCTTTTTCAGCCGGTTGAAAATCTTGTTCTACGCCGGCGCCGCATTGGCGCAGCACGTCATCGACGGCTTTACCGAGCTCGCGGTAAACACGACCGGCGAGCGCATTCTGTTCATGTCGAGCCTGGGCTCGACCGAAACCGCGCCGGCGGCCTTGTCGTGCAACTGGCAATCCGAGCGCGCCGGCAATATCGGCGTGCCGCTGCCCGGCGTCACGCTCAAGCTCATCCCGCGCGAGGGCAAGCTCGAAGCCCGGCTCAAGGGCGACAACATCATGCCGGGCTATTGGCGCGCGCCCGAACTGACGGCGGACGCATTCGACGATGAAGGCTTCTACAAGATCGGCGATGCGCTCAAGTTCGCCGATCCGGAGGATCCGGCGAAGGGCCTGCTGTTTGACGGCCGGCTCGCCGAAGACTTCAAGCTCGCCACCGGGACCTGGGTCAGCGTCGGACCGTTGCGCGCCGCCTTCATCGCGCATTGCGCGCCGCTCGTACGCGATGTGGTGCTGGCGGGCGCCGATCGCGACGAGGTTACGGCTTTGATCTTCCCCGATGTGGATGCCTGTCGCGCGTTAGTCCCGGAACTCGCACCCGACGCGCCGCTGCCGCAATTGCTCGCCGATGCCCGCGTGCGGAGCGCATTTTCCAGCAAGCTCGCCAGTTTCGCCGCGGCCGCGACCGGGGCTTCGGGGCGGATCATGCGCGCTGTTCTGCTGGCCGAACCGGCCTCGCTCGATATCGGCGAGATGACCGACAAGGGCTCGATCAATCAGCGCGCCGTGCTGGCGCATCGCGCGGCCCTTGTCGAGGCGCTTTACGCCGAACCGCCGCCGCCGCATATCATCGTCGGCAAACAAGCAGCCGAGGTGAGCTGAGCATGGATAGCCGCGGGCAGGCAGCGATCGTGACCGGCGGCGGGTCGGGACTTGGCGCGGCGACCGCGCGCATGCTCGGCGCCGCCGGCGCCAAAGTGGCGATCCTCGACGTCAATGACAAAGCGGCTGCCGAAGTCGCCATCGACGTCAATGGCATTGCCGTGCATTGCAATGTGACCGACGCCGCCGGCACCGAACAAGCGATAGCTAAGGCGGCGGCCGATCACGGTCGCCCGCGCATCGTCGTCAATTGCGCCGGCGTCGGCCCGGCCAAGCGCATCGTCGGCCGCGACGGCCCGATGCCGCTTGCCGACTTCGCGCGCGTCATCGAGATCAACCTCATCGGCACCTTCAACGTGATGCGGCTTGCCGCCGCGGCGATGCAGGGTCTGGATCCGGGCCAGGATGGCGAACGCGGCATCATCGTTTGCACCGCCTCGGTCGCCGCCTATGAGGGGCAAATCGGGCAAGCCGCCTATGCGGCCTCCAAGGGCGGCGTGGTGAGCCTCGTTTTGCCGGCGGCGCGCGAATTCGCGCAGTTCGGCATCCGCGTGACCGGCATCGCGCCGGGAATCTTCACCACCCCCATGCTGCATGCACTGCCGGAAGCCGCACAGCAAAGCCTGGCCGCCTCCGTGCCGTTTCCCAAATTGTTGGGCCAGCCGTCGCAATTCGCCGCGCTGGTGCGGCACATGATCGAGAACCGGTATCTCAACGGCGAAGTCGTGCGGCTGGACGGCGCGCTGAGGATGGCTCCGAGGTGACAGGGATCAGGGATCGGGTATCGGGAATCAGGTGTCAGAGTATTTTGCTGTTTCATGCTATTTGATGCCTGCTGACTGATCGCTGATCCCTGATGCCCGATACCTGATCCCGGCATGTTCACCCTCACCCGCAAAACCCGGATCGAATGGGGCCAGTGCGACCCGGCCGGGATTATTTTCTTTGCCCGCTATTTCGATATTTTCGATGTGTCGACCACCATGCTGGTCGAGCGCGCGCTCGGCATGAAGAAGATCGACTATCTGAAGGCTTACAATTTTTCCGGCCATCCGCTGGTCGAGACCCGGGCGCGCTTTCTTCTGCCGACCCGGTTCGGCGACGAGGTCGCGATCGAGACCGCGGTGGTCGGCTGCGGGCGCTCGAGCTTCAAGATCGAGCATCGCCTGACCCATGCCGGCGCGCTTGCGGTCGAAGGCTTCGAAACCCGCGTCTGGGTGGCCCGCGATCCTGACGATCCGACGCAGATAAAGTCGCAACCAATCCCGCCGCCGGTCCTCGCCCGCCTGACGCATGCCAGCCTTGTCACCGCTCGATGAGTGACGCGACAAAAACCCGATGCTAAAGCAATGCTCGATCGCGTTGGCCCCTTTCCGCTCATTCCCGCGAAGGCGGGAATCCAGCTGGTGGCAAGAGATTCATTGTGAAGCTCTGGGTCCCCGCTTTCGCGGCGACGAGCGGATGAGCGTGGCCGATGCGATGCGATCGATTTGTCGTGTAGCCGCCAACAGGGAGAGAATTGCTCATGACCATGCGCGTTGATGCGTATACTCACTTTTTTCCGCAAAAATTCTTCGACAAGCTCAATGAGGCGATCGGCGATTACAAGGACATGGGCAAGCGCGTGCGCTCGCTGCCGGCTTTGTACGATCTCGATGTGCGCAAGAAGATCGTCGACGGTCACAAGGATTATCAGCAGATCCTGTCCTATCCGCAGCCGCCGATCGAAAAGTTCGCCAAGACGCCAAACGACATCGACGAGTTCTGCCGCATCATCAACGACGGTTTCGCCGAGCTCACAGCCAAGGAAAAGGACCGCTTTCCCGGCTGGGTGGCGCAGGTCTCGCTCGCGGCCGCCGACGCCGGCGTGGGCGAAGCGGAGCGTGCGCTCAACAACGGCGCGCTCGGCGTACAGATCTACACCAATGTCGCCGGCAAGCCGCTCGACCGCCCGCAATATGCGCCGTTCTGGAAGAAAATGAACGAGCTCGGCGGGCCGATCTGGCTGCACCCGGCGCGCGGCGCCGAAGTGCCGGATTACATCGACGAACAAAAATCGCTGTACGAAATCTGGTGGACCTTCGGCTGGTCCTACGAGACCGCCTGCGCCATGATGCGGCTCGTCTATTCCAGGATCATGGACACCTACCCCAATCTGAAAATCATCACGCATCATTTCGGCGGCATCGTGCCGATGCTCGAGGGCCGCATCGGGCCCGGCAATGACGTGATGGGATCGCGCACCACCGACGAGGATTACGTCGCGTTGCGCAAAAGCCTTAAAAAACGCGTGCTCGATTATTTCAAGCAGGACTTCTGGGCGGATACCGCGGCGTTCACCGCGGTGCCCGCCACCAAAGCCGGCATGGAATTTTTCCCCATCGACAAGATCGTGTTCGCCTCCGACTGCCCGTTCGATCCCGAGGGCGGCACGATGTATCCGCGCGAGACGCTGAATATCCTCGACTCGCTCAAGCTCGACAAAACGACCGCGGAGAAAGTGTTCTACAAGAACCTCGAGGCGGTCACCGGCAAAAAGCTGGTGAAGTAGGGCGCTTTCACGAACGCCCGTCATTGCGAGCGAAGCGAAGCAATCCAGTTCTTACTACAAAGGGTTCTGGATTGCTTCGTCGCTTCGCTCCTCGCAATGACGATGTGGCCCAATTGCGACATTCCACACATTTAGTCGTGGACTGCCCGGCACAAGACCGGGCATCCGCACGCAAGATTTGCTAGCGTCGTTCCGGCATGGACGCTGCACGCATCATCACGGCTGAAGTTCCGCAAACGGCCGACAAGCCCGACGACGCCGCGCGCGTCGCGCCCGTCACCCCGATGATGGAGCAATACATCGAAATCAAAGCCGCCAATCCGGACTGCCTGTTGTTCTACCGGATGGGCGATTTCTATGAGCTGTTCTTCGACGATGCCGAAGTCGCCTCGCGCGCGCTCGGCATCGTACTGACCAAGCGCGGCAAGCATCTCGGCGCCGATATTCCGATGTGCGGCGTGCCGGTCGAGCGCGCCGACGAATATCTGCACCGGTTGATCGCGCTCGGCCATCGCGTCGCGGTCTGCGAGCAACTGGAAGACCCCGCACTGGCGCGCAAGCGCGGCAGCAAAAGCGTGGTGCGCCGCGACGTGATCCGGCTGGTCACGCCCGGAACGCTGACGGAAGACTCGCTCCTTGACGCGCGGCGCAATAATTATCTC
>JBQCCX010000489.1:0-2346 GCA_051961815.1 Xanthobacteraceae bacterium | reverse complement strand
TGATGGTGCCATCCGCTGTCGCCGCCATGAACAATCCGGGACCGCATGGCTTCACTGAGGTGCTCTACGCCTACACCTCAATGGACGGCAATAACGGTTCGGCCTTTGCCGGGTTGAGCGCTAATACGCTGTTCTACAATCTTAGCGGCGCCATGGCGATGGCGGTCGGCCGCTTCTGGATGATCATCCCGACCATGATCGTCGCCGGCTCGCTCGCGAGCAAGAAGCTCGTGCCCGCGTCAACCGGCACATTCCCGACCACCGGCGGCCTGTTTGTCGGTCTGGTCGTCGGCGTGATCGTCATTGTTGGTGGGCTGACCTTCTTCCCGGCATTGGCACTCGGTCCGATCGTCGAACAGCTGGCGATTAACGCCGGCACCTTGTTCGCGTCCAACTAGGATTGGGAGCAACGCGATGGAAACCTCGACTCTGCGCAAGAGCATGCCGGTATCGGCGCTGTTCGATCCGAATATCGTCATGCCAGCCATCGGCTCCGCCTTCGTCAAGCTTGATCCACGCACGTTGATCAAGAATCCGGTGATGTTCGTGCTAGAGATCGTTACGGCACTTACAACAGTGATTCTGATCCGCGATCTTATCACCGGTGGCGGACACATTCTGTTCGAGTTCCAGATCATTCTGTGGCTGTGGTTCACCGTACTGTTTGCCAATTTCGCCGAAGCCGTCGCCGAGGGCCGCGGCAAAGCGCAGGCCGACACTTTGCGCCGGCAGCGCACCGAAACCCCGGCCAAGCTTCTGAGTGGACCTGGCGATTCGCAAAAATACCGTCTCGTCCCTAGCACGAATCTGAAGGTTGGCGATCTCGTGCTGGTCGAAGCCGGCGACATGATTCCGTCCGATGGCGAGGTGATCGAGGGCATGGCTTCGGTCAACGAGGCGGCGATCACCGGCGAATCGGCGCCTGTCATTCGCGAATCCGGCGGCGATCGTTCTGCCGTGACCGGCGGTACCCAGGTGCTGTCCGATTGGATCCGCGTGCGCATCACCGCCGCGCCCGGCTCGACGTTCCTCGATCGCATGATCCGCCTGGTCGAAGGCGCCGAACGGCAGAAAACGCCGAATGAGATTGCGCTGAATATTTTGCTTATCGGCCTCACGATCATCTTCGTGTTCGCGACCGCGACCATCCCGAGTTACGTGTACTATGCCGGCAGTACCGTTTCCGTGGTGATCCTGGTGGCGTTGTTCGTCACCTTGATCCCGACCACGATCGGCGCGCTCCTGTCCGCGATCGGCATCGCCGGAATGGATCGCCTGGTCCGCTTCAATGTGCTGGCGATGTCGGGCCGCGCCGTCGAGGCCGCCGGTGACGTCGACACGCTTCTGCTCGACAAGACCGGTACGATCACACTCGGTAACCGGCAAGCCACCGAGTTCAGACCGTTGCGCGGCATCAGCGAGCAGGAATTGGCGGATGCGGCACAGCTAGCCTCTCTTGCCGACGAGACTCCCGAGGGCCGCTCCATCGTCGTACTGGCGAAGGAAAAATACGGCATCCGCGGGCGCGAGCTTGCGGAATTGAAAGCGAATTTCATCCCGTTCAGCGCCCAGAGCCGCATGAGCGGCGTCGAGGTTGGCTCCTCGTGGGTGCGCAAGGGCGCGGTCGAGGCCATCGTCAATTACGTCAATGGACAGCCCAGCGCGGTCGGTGCCGCAGCGGTTCAAGCCTTGCGTCCAAACGTCAGTAGCGACACCGCGCGCGAGCTGACGGCGATCGCCGACTCTATCGCCAAGTCCGGCGGCACGCCGCTCGCCGTCGCCAAGGACGGCAACCTCCTTGGCATCATTCAGCTTAAAGACATCGTCAAGGGCGGCATCCGCGAGCGCTTCGCCGAGCTGCGCCGGATGGGCATCCGCACCATCATGATTACCGGCGACAATCCGATGACCGCGGCGGCGATCGCGGCGGAAGCCGGGGTCGACGATTTCCTCGCCCAGGCTGACGTTGGCGTGGCCATGAACAGTGGCACTCAGGCGGCAAAGGAAGCCGGGAACATGGTGGATCTCGACTCAAACCCCACCAACCTGCTCGAGATCGTGGAAATCGGCAAGCAGCTTCTCATGACGCGAGGATCGCTAACGACGTTTTCCATCGCCAACGACGTGGCCAAGTATTTCGCCATTATTCCGGCGATGTTCGCGGGAACGTTTCCTGTCCTGAACGCGCTCAACATCATGCGTTTGGCTACGCCTCAGTCGGCAATTCTTTCTGCGGTAATTTTCAATGCACTGATCATCATCGGCCTCATCCCACTTGCGCTGCGCGGCGTGCAGTACAGGGCCATGAGCGCTGAAGCGCTGCTGCGCCGCAATCTCCTGATTTAC
>JBQCCX010000488.1:0-3836 GCA_051961815.1 Xanthobacteraceae bacterium | reverse complement strand
GAGTTGCGGCGCACGTCCGAGGACATCACGCTGCACAAGAAGTTTCTTTATCGCTCGTCGCTGATCGACAGTTTGAATTCGGCGAACGCGGTCGAGTAAACCCCCGGAGCAGGTCAAATTCTGTCGATCTGACCGATCTCGATCACCCGCTTCCACTTGGCGATCTCGTCTCTGACATAGGCGGCGAAGTCCGCCGAGGAATCGCCGTCCGGTATGGTAGCGACGTCCAGCAGTTTCCGTTTGACGTCGGGCATGTGGACGATCGCCGCGATTTCTCGCTGTAACAACTCGACGACGGCTTGCGGCGTTCCGGTGGGGACGAATACACCGGCCATGGTTTCGGATTCCTGGTTCTTGATGCCGAGTTCATCGAGCGTCGGCACATCGGCAAAAGTATCCAGGCGTTGCTTACTGGTGAGCGCGAGCGCACGCACCTTGCCGGCCTGGATAAACGCCATCGTGGAGCTGATGGCGTTGCAGCTGATCGGCGTGAATCCGCCGAGCAGTGATTGCGCCAGAGGTGCGCCACCGGCGAACGGCACGGTTACGAAGTTGACGCCAAATGCCTGTTTGAGCATTTCGATCGCCAGCGATGGTGTGGTGCCGGCGCCCGGCGAAGCCACGCTATACTTGCCTGGATTGGCCTTGAGCAGCTCGATCAACTCCTTCATCGTTTTGGCCGGAAATGCCGCGTTGACTTCCCATGAGTTTGGCGAGGCGCCGATCTTGGTGACCGGGATGAAATCCTTCTCGACGTCGAACGGAAGCGATTTGTACAAGCTCGGGTTCACCACGATGCTCGAAGATGCGAGCAGAATCGTGTAGCCATCGTGCGGCGCCCGCGCGGCGGCCGTCATTCCAATATTGCCGGCGGCGCCGCTGATGTTCTCGATGAAGAACTGCTGGCCGAGCCGCTCGGCAAGCTTCTGCGTGACGATGCGCCCGGCTATATCGGTGGCGCCGCCGGGCGGAAACGGCACGATCACTTTGACGGAATGATCAGGGTAACTTCCCGCTCGCAGGTCTGACGCCGAAATAATGGCGAGTACGATCAGCAACAGAGAAACGCGAAGACCATTTCTGATCGTGTTCCCGCTCATCGGTCACCTCGTCGCTGCCAGGGCGACGATTGCATCTTTGTGGCGCCGGCACCGTACCGGACTATTCCGCAGGAGTTTTTTGCCGGTCAGCCGCAACAACTTCCTTCACGGCGCCGCGCCAGCCATTGTGCGTCAAATCGAAAATGACGCCGTCCGGAGTCTGGTATTTGACCTCGTAGAAAGTGTTCGGATTGTCATCCGGCCGGCCGCCGAAATAGGTGGCGCCTGCATCGGTCGCGCTCTTGGCCGCTTCTTCGAGATTGTCGACCCACATGCCGAAATGCACGAGACCCCGATAACCCTTGTGGAAGCCTGGAACCTCGCCGTCGTATTTCAACAGCGCCACATTGATTGTGCCGTCCGATACATAGCAGCCAAGTCCGGCTTTGCCGACGCGCTTCATGCCGAAGGCGTCCTCGAAGAATTTTGCCGCCTGATCCGGATCAGAAACAGACAGAGCAATATGACGCAGCCGTGCAGCCATGGGATTGCCCTCCTCGAGTTTCTATCAGCATCCGCCGGCCCTGGCGCAGCGTCAAGCGCCATAGGGGAGGCAGAGCACGATTCTTTGCCGCTTAATTCAACGCGTCCATGCCCGAGCCGCTTCGCGCGTTGAACGGACGTGCAAACGCTTCACTCGATGACCTCGTCGGCAAGCAAGCGGATAGACGGCGGCACAGTGAGGCCGAGCGCCTTGGCCGTCTTGGCGTTGACGGCCATCTCGAATTTTACCGGTACTTGGACTGGCAGTTCAGCCGGCTTCTCACCGCGCAGAATGCGATCGACGTAGGGGGCACCGCGACGAACTATGTCTCTGAGGTCCGGTCCGTATGAAAACAGAGCACTATCGGTAGCGACCACCGATCGCCAAGGATAGATAGCCGGTACATTGTTTTGGCTCGCAAGCAATGTGATTGACCCAATATGAGTCAGCATAAAGTAGTCTGGCATGACAACGAGACCGCCGCCGCGCTCCCCTCTGAGCGAGCTTACGACAGCTTCGATTTCGGCGTTGCTGCGGGCGCGCGCTGCGATCGGCTCCACGTTGGCGGATCGGACCGCTGGCTCGAAATCGCGGAAGTAATAGCCCCCGCCGCCTGGCGCGGTGTCGGGATTGAACAATATCGCGACGCGCTTGAGGCCAGGGGCGATCTCAGTGAGCAACTCAAACATCTTGGCGGTAATTGCGGATTCTGACGTTATGAAGCCGGTGATATTGCCGCCTGGGTGGGGCAATCCCGCAACGAAGCCATCCCCGACTGGATCAGACACAGTCACAAATACAATCGGGATTGTCTTGGTTTCCCGTTGGAGGGCCGCAGTCACCGGGGTGCCATGGGCGAGGATCACGTCGGGCTGCAGGGCCACCAATTCCTTCGCGAAAGTGCGTATCCGATCGACATCGCCTCTCCCCCAGCGGATCTCCGTCCGTAGATTGCGGCCCTCGATCCAGCCCAATTCCGCAAGCCCTTGCGTGAATCCGGAGAGTTGAGCTTCCCCTTCGGGATTGGTTTCGGCCAAGCTTAGCAATATGCCGATCCGCCGCATCGCGGCGGAATTCTGTGCGCTCGCGGTTCGCGGCCACGCAGCCGCACCGCCGATCAGCGTGATGAACTCACGTCGCCTCATCGGGCTTCCCTCCGCGCAAGGCCTCGACGAGCCGAGGCTATCACATTCGGCGGTAATACCCTTTGTACGTCACAGCAATTGTTTGTCACAGCAATCACGGATCGTGACCATGCCTAACCGACCTCAATCTTTCCAGGGAGCCAGACACGAGCGATCGTTTGTGCTTTCTTGAACCGGCCATGGCCACGCCGTTGCTCGCGCTTGAACAGATCTGCAAACGCTTCGGCGCCATTGTCGTCGCCGAGCGCATCGATCTTGCGCTGGCGCCGGGAGAGGCGCTCGGCATTATCGGCCCGAACGGCGCCGGTAAGACCACGCTGTTCGGCATCGTCAGCGGCACCATAGCGCCGGATTCCGGGCGCGTGCTTTATGCCGGACGCGATATCACCGCGCTATCGCCGGCGCAGCGCTGCGGCCTCGGCATCGGCCGCTCGTTTCAGATCCCGCAGCCGTTTTCCGGCATGAGCGTTTTCGAAAATCTCGTCGTCGCGGCGGCGTTCGGCGCCGGCCGGCGCGAGCGCGACGCCTATGAAAGCTGCATGGCAATCATCGAGCGCTGCGGCCTTGCCAGCAAGGTCAATCGCCTGGCCGGCACACTCACCTTGCTCGACCGCAAGCGCCTCGAATTGGCGCGGGCTTTGGCGTCGCAGCCGAAGGTGCTGTTGCTCGACGAAGTCGCCGGCGGCCTGACCGAGCCCGAATGCCGCGCGCTGATCGCGCTCATTGGCGACATCAGGCGAACGGGCGTGGCGGTCGTCTGGATCGAGCATGTCGTGCATGCGCTGCTCGCCAGCATCGATCGGCTGGTCGTGCTGCACAACGGCGCATTCATCGCCGACGGTGCGCCGCAGGCGGTGATCAGGACTCCGCAGGTTGCCGAGATCTATATGGGGCTAGAGGCTGATGCGTGAGGCGCTGCTCACGGTCCGCGAGCTCGAAGCATTTTACGGCGACTTCCAGGCGCTGTTCGGGATCTCGATCGAGGTAGCGCGCGGCGAAGCGGTCGCGGTGATCGGCGCCAACGGCGCCGGCAAGAGCACCTTGCTCAAGTCGATCGCCGGACCGTTGCGCGCGCGGTCTGACGCAATCGTTTTTGCCGGCGAGCCG
>JBQCCX010000487.1:0-14564 GCA_051961815.1 Xanthobacteraceae bacterium | reverse complement strand
CGCTCCGGCCGCATATGCAGCGGCAGACTTTTGTTTTCCATCGCCATCATCCGCCCCGTTCTTGGTGAAGGCCGCGGCAAGGTCAAGCCGGCAAACCTACCGTGGCATCGGGACCAAGACGTGATAGCCGATTCCTGATACCAGAACCCTGCCGCAGGGAGGATATGGTGGGCAAAATTCGCAGTCTGATCGCCGCGGCGACGGCTTTGACCTTGCTCGCAGCGGCGCTTGGGGTTGCCGAGCGGGCGCAGGCTCAAGATTACCCAAGCCGGCCGATCCGCGTCCTGATCGCATTTCCGCCGGGCGGGCCGACCGATTTCGTCGGCCGGCTGCTCACCGACAAAATGTCGGCGCTGCTCGGCCAGCGCGTCTATATCGAGAACAAGCCGGGCGCCAATGGCACGGTCGGGGCTGACATTATCGCCAAGGCCGATCCCGACGGCTATTCGCTGTTTTTCACCACCGCCGGTGCGGTGACGATTTCGCCGCATGTGATGGCGAGCATTCCCTACGACTCCTTGCGCGATTTCGCACCGATCGCCGAAGTGGTCACCAACACCACCGTGCTGGTGGTCACCCCGAAAATGGCGATCAAGAGCGCCAAGGAACTGGTCGCGCTCGCCAAGCAAAAACCGGGGGCGATCACCTTCGGTTCGACGGGCATCGGATCGACGACGCACTTGGCGCAGGTGCTCCTTGCCGATGCCGCGAATGTCCAATTCTTGCATGTGCCTTATCGCGGCGCCGCACCGATGCTGACGGATCTGCTTGGCGGTCAAGTGCAGGTGATCGCCGCCGATCTCACGGTGCTGATGGCGCAGATCGAGGCCGGAACGGTGGTTCCGATCGGCGCAGTGGCCAATCAACGCAATCAAACCATCCCCGACGTGCCGACGCTCGCCGAGCAGAGTTATCCCAATACCGACGCCTCGAACTGGTATGCCTTGCTGGCGCCGGCGAAGACGCCGCCCGCGGCGATCAAAAAGCTCAACGATGCGGTCAATACCGCCCTTGCCGACCCCGACGTGCGCGGAAAAATCGTCGAATCAGGCGCGGTGCCGGTCGGCGGCACGCCCGATGCGCTCGCCACATTCATGCGCGCCGAATACGACAAATGGGGCCGCGTGGTGCGCGAGCACGGCATCAAGGAGACGCCGTAGGTGTGATTCACCCCGGCCGATATTCGCCGGTTTTTGGGTCGGGCTTTAATTTCGGCATGGCGGTTCGATCATGCGGCGCGGCTTTGGCGCGCATCTCATCGAGCTCGGCATTGACCCGGCGCACCTCTTTGACGCACCAGCGCGCCAGCACCGTCGCGCCGATCACGCCCAGGGCGAAAACCACCAGTGGCGGCATTGGCTCTTGATCTCCTTGGTCAACTTTGCCCGATCCTGACAGCGACGGCCAGCCGAATTATGGCCGCGTGTTTTAGAGTCCGTAGCGCGCCCAGATAGCGCGCGCCTCGAGCGCCGAAATGAGGTCTTCGGCAAGCGCGAGGCGAGCCGGCATTGCCAAAGGCTCACCGGTCGTTCCCAACAGACGTCGGCGAAACCAGCCGCGTTCGGCCGACACCAGGGGCGTAACGAGCTTGTCGCCGAATCGTTCGTGCAGCACACTGCGAAGATCGCCGATTGCATCGACGAGCCCCAGTTCCAGCGCCCGCCGGCCGGTCCAATAAGCGCCGGAGAAGAGATCGTCCTGCGCGGCCAGCTTGGCGCGGCGCGACTTCACCAGCGCGATGAAGTCGTCGTGGATTTCACGTTGCAGTTTTTTCAGCCGCTCCACGTCGTCGGGATTTTCCGGCAGGAACGGATCGAGCATCGCTTTGTGCTCGCCGGACGTGTAGAGCCGCCGCTCGATGCCGAGCCTGGCGATTGCTTTATCGAATCCGAACGAGCCGCCGACCACGCCGATCGAGCCGACAATGGAATGCTGATCGGCCACTATTTCGTCCGCCGCGCAGGCGATCATGTAGCCGCCGGAAGCGCCGGCATCCTCGATGAAGGCGATCACCCGGCGCCCGTACTGCTCGGCCAATTGGCGGATGCGACGGAAGATCAGGTGCGACTGGACCGGCGAGCCGCCGGGCGAATTGATAACGAGAGCGACGGCGGCGGCCCCGCGGACCGCGAATGCACGTTCCAGCGTGCGGGCAAGGCCGGCGAGCGTGAGCCCGGGCCGTAACGGCGTGGAAAACCCGACGATGCCGGTCAATCGCACCACCGGCACGACCGGACGATCGCGCCGAAAACGCTGCGGAACGAGGGCGCGCAGACCGCCGAGTGCGCTGGCGGACAATTCGCGAATGGTCGTCTCACGGGATGTCCCGGTCATGCTGCGCAAATAAGCAGGCTCTCGGCAGCCCTCAAGTAACCGTTTTTTAAGGCAATGGAACGCTTCTTGCTTGGAGGGATAGTGCCGGTCACCTGCGGCAGAGGCGAAGAGTCAATGAAGATCTACTTCCTCCTGATGATTGTCAGCGTCTTTGTTGCTCTTTCGTATGTTCCCATCCGGGCCGAGCCGAAGCAAAACCCCGCGGCGCCACCCGATTCAGTTCCGGCGTAGTGCCCAAGCTTTAAGCAGCAACGCGAGCAACGATTGATCGCGATCGGTGATCGCGCGCCGCGGCGTCGTTAGGCGAGCACGGCGCCCTCGCGCAGTATCGCGTGCGCCTGGGCGGTCGGCTTGTTGTCGCTGCCGGCGAGGATCAAGCCGGGCAAGATGACAAGCGGCGCCTGACTGTCCCGGGTCGCGCGGATGAGCACGCGGATCGCGGGGGCTTGCGGCTTCGGGTAAACCGGTACGACCGCGATTGCGCCGAAGCCGGCGGTCAGCGCCGCCAGCACATCGGCGAGCCCATCGGCGCGCCAGATCAGCGTCAGACCGCCGCCGGCGCGCAGCAGGCGTGCCGCGGTCTCGATCCATTGCACAAGCGCGCCGGGCGAGGCCGCACGGGCAACGCGGCGCGCGCGATCGGGCGATGGATTATGCGGCGCGTTGAACGGCGGATTCATCAACACGTGGTCGGCGGCGTCCGGATGAAGGCCGGCCGCGGCGAATTGCGCGGCAGGCGACGCGGCATCGAGGCAGACCGCCCGCACGCGTTCGCTCAGCAGATTGCGCTTGGCATTTTCCTGCGCCAATGCGGCAAGACTCGGATCGAGCTCAACCAGCGTGACCGCGAGCCCTTCAACGCGGCGCGCGAGCGCCAGTCCGGCCGCGCCGACGCCGGCGCCGAGCTCGATCGCATGCTCGCGCGTTCGCGCCGGCGTAGCCGCCGCGAGCAGCACGGCGTCATGGCCGAAACGATGGCCGTGAAGCGGCTGGCGCAAGACGAGTTTGCCGCCAAGCAGCGCGTCTTCGCTGGTCGGCTCGGTTGCGGCGGCCATATTCACCCGCGGCGGTCGGGGCGCAGCTCGTGACCCAACCCGGCATCCGCGAGTAAGCGGCGCGCCACGGTGAGTTGGTCCTCATCGACCAGGATGCGGCGTGGAAAAACGCCGATCGAGCCTTCCAGCACGCTCATATTCTGATCCACCACCAAATGCTTGATGCGCGCGCCATTGAGCAGCGCCTCGATTGCCGAGATCAGCACGGCGTCAGTAGTGCGGACGAGTTCGTGCATGGTCAGCTCTGCCGCGGGGCTCGCGCAAGCGGCACCGATGCCGGTCTCGACGGGGCGGCTCTGAGCAACATGGCGGAATGTCCTAGCCTCCTCGACCGGTGCTGGCACTCAAGCGCGCGCAAATCTATATACGCGGCTGTTGCCTCCGTTTTATGATGCGACCATAGCCTGTCTGCCCGTGCGGTCCTATCGGAGAATGACTGAAGTGGCCGTCATCGTACCCTTCGAAAGCGCGCGTGAACCGTCGATCGACCCGTTGGTCGACCTGGTCGCGGCCGATATGGAACGCGTCAACGCCACCATCATCGCGCGCACCGGCTCGGAAGTGACGATGATTCCCGAGGTCGCCAATCATCTGATCAATTCCGGCGGCAAGCGGCTGCGCCCGATGCTGACGCTGGCTTTGTCGCGACTCGCCGGCTATGGCGGCGACGGCCATATCAAGCTCGCGGCCGCGGTCGAATTCATGCACACCGCGACGCTGCTCCACGACGACGTGGTCGACGAGAGCGAGCTGCGACGCGGCCGGCTGGCGGCGCGGATGCTGTGGGGCAACGAAGCCAGCGTCCTGGTCGGCGATTTTCTGCTCGGCCAGGCATTCAAGATGATGGTCGAGGTCGGCAGCCTCAAAGCGCTGGAGATTCTTTCGTCAGCCGCCGCGGTGATCGCCGAAGGCGAGGTCATGCAGCTCGCCGCGGCGAAGAACACCGCCACCACCGAGGACGAATATATTGCCGTGATCCGCGCCAAGACCGCGGAATTGTTCGCTGCCGCATGCGAGGTCGGGCCTGCGATATCGGGACGGGAGAAGGCGGAGCAGGCGGCGAGCCGCTCCTACGGCATGAATCTCGGCATCACCTTTCAGCTTGTCGACGACGCGCTGGATTATGGCGGGGTGTCGTCGCGGCTCGGCAAAAATATCGGCGACGATTTTCGCGAAGGTAAGATCACCTTGCCGGTCGTGCTGGCGTTCCGCCGCGGCAGCGATGGCGAGCGCGAATTCTGGCGGCGCACGCTCGAGCGCGGCGAAGCCACCGACAGTGATCTCGATCACGCCATCGGACTGATGGTCAAACACCGGGCCATCGAGGACACGATCGGGCGCGCTCATCACTATGGCGCCATCGCCCGCGACGCGCTGGCGCTGTTTCCCGATTCAAAAATGAAAGCCGCCTTGGCCGAGACCGTCGACTTCTGCATCGCACGCACGCACTAGCCGTTTTCCCCCGCCGCGCTGGCCGCGACTGGCGATTTCAGCCATTGAACAGCGCCAGCAAAACGCCGCCGAGCGCGCTCACGACAACGACAACGAGCGGCGGGGCGCGCCAGGCGATGAGCAGCACGAAGCCGACGAGCGCGATGCCGAAATCGGCGGGCGCCTGCACCGAGCTGGTCCAGACCGGATTGTAGAGCGCCGCTGCGAGCAGACCGACCACCGCGGCGTTGACCCCGCGCATCATCGCTTGCGCGCCGGTTTTCCGGCGCAGCGCATCCCAGAACGGCAGCGTCCCCAACAGCACCAGAATTCCGGGAAGAAAAATGCCGATCAGCCCCGTCGCCGCACCCGCTACGCCATGCGGCGGTGGACTGGCGACAGCGCCGAGATAGGCGCCAAAGGTGAACAACGGCCCCGGAACGGCTTGCGCCGCGCCATAGCCGGCAAGGAAGGCATCGTCGCTGACCCAGCCCGGCGTCACGAATGCTTCCCGCAGCAACGGCAACACCACATGGCCGCCGCCGAACACCAGCGCGCCGGAGCGGTAGAACGCCTCGAACAGTGCGGCGCCAGGCGCAATTCCCAGTTTGACCAGAACCGGCAGTCCGCCCAGCAACAGGAAGAAGGCGAAGAGCGCCACGACACCCGCGCGGCGCGAGACCGGCATGGCGAGACGGCCCGGCTCGCTCGGCCGCTCATCGCGGCAGAGCCACAGGCCGGCCACGGCGCCAAACACGATCGCGCCGATCTGCGCGAGCGAGGCTCCACTGAACAGGATGATCAAGGCTGCGATCGCCGCGATCGATGCCCGCTCGCGATCGGGACAGAGCGTTCGCGCCATGCCCCAGACCGCTTGCGCTACGATGGCCACGGCGACGAGCTTGAGCCCGTGCAGCAGGCCGGTGCCGATTGCGCCATGAAGATTGCCCGCGCCATAGGCGAACAGCACGAGCAGGATCGCCGATGGCAGAGTAAAGCCGGTCCACGCCGCGGCAGCGCCGAGATAACCGGCACGCATCAGCCCGATGGAAAAGCCGACCTGGCTCGATGCCGGACCGGGGAGGAATTGGCACAGCGCCACAAGGTCGGCGTAGGCGCTCTCGTCGAGCCAGCGCCGGCGCACGACAAACTCGTCGCGGAAATAGCCGATATGCGCGATCGGCCCGCCGAAGCAGCTGAGCCCGAGTTTGAGGAAAATGAGCAGAACTTCGAAGGGCGAACCTGCCCGCTTAGCGACATCCATCGGCGGCCATGCGTTCTGCGGTCTCTCAAGCTTTTATCTAACCGAGATTCGGCGTCACGACGACACGCCAAAAAAACGAGCGCCGCCCCGAAAGGCGGCGCTTCAGCTTCACCGAGGATTGCTAGCACCCCCGGTATGAATAGCTGCATCTACCGTAATAGTTATAATAACCGTAGCCTGCGGCGCCGGCAGCGGCTGCGCCATAGTATGCGCGCCGATGCACGCGGCGATTGACGCCGGCGACGCTCATGGGCGTCGCGGGCCGGCCCACTCTCGCATCCGCGGTATCGATGGAGAATGATGGTATCTTTGCGGGCGACCAATCGACCGTGATCGGCGTCGAGCATAAGAGCCCGCTGGCAACGACGAGGCCGAGTGCGCTGAGCTTTTTCATAAGTGTTACTCCTTCACACCCTCGACGGTGAGGATATGAGGTTTTCGGCCCCCTGGACTTTGATTTGAATCAAGCTCGCGCAGCTTCGCCGTTCGCGAATAGACGAGCGGCGCGACTTCGGCGAGATTGTCGCTTTTTAGCGGCGGCAGCGGCAACGCTGGATTGCAAGCAAGTCCGCAGCTAACGTTGCGGGCACATCAGACTGGCGCGCCAAAACCCCATGCCTGAGGATCGATTTTCGCCACCTGGCGGCGCATTTACGCGTAGCGTTCCGATCCGGTTTTCGCATTGCGACCCGGCCGGCATCGTCTACTTCCCGCATTACTTCGACATGTTCAACGGTCTGATCGAAGACTGGTATGGCCAGGAACTCGGTTACGACTATGCCGAGCTGATCACCGGCGGACGGTACGGATTTCCGTTCGTTCACATCGAATGCGATTTCAAAATTCCAAGCCGGATCGGTGAAGTGATCGACCTGACGTTGCTGATCGAAGACGTCGGCCGCTCTTCGCTCACGATCGCCATCGTCTGTCACCGCGACAATATCGTGCGGCTGCGCGCGCGCATGGTGACGGCGATGATGTCACTCGAGACCAAGAAAGCGGTGTCGATGCCGCAAGGCTTGCGCACGGCAATCGACGCTTATCGCCAGCGAACCGCTGCTCGCGCCGGCTAGGGGGCTTGGCCGATCGCGCTCGCCCCCGCCGCGTCCGCCGAAGGTCCGGCAATGGCCCGCTTATTTCACCCCAACGTTGCGGCAGGCGGCAACAAAGAAGGCGATCCTGCTCGCAACATGATCTTCGATCTGGCCGCGCAGCGTTTCTGGTTTCTCGCCGAACAGCGCGCGGATCATTATCGGCTTGAACACCAGATCCATGAACAATTGCGCCGTGGTCGCAAGCCGCTCCGGCGCGAACGCCGGCAAGCTGCCAAGTCCGTCCGATTGCGCCATCTCGTTGAGGAGCCGGCCGACGGCGCCCTCGCCGCACTGGCGCGCCATGCCCTGCACCCCATTCGCCAGATCCGGAAATCGCCGCGCCTCGGAAATTCCGACGCGCATCAAATCCACGGTGTCGCCGGCCAACACCCAATGCAGCAGCGTGACGCCCAGCCGCGTGAGACGCTCTTCGATCGTTCGCCCTGCCGGGATATGGCCTTCGAACCTGCCGATGACTGTGGATACGTTTCGCATCACCACTGCGGTGAAGAGCGCTTCCTTGCTCGGAAAGCGCGCATAGATCGTCGGCTTACCGGCGCGGGCGCGGCTCGCAATTTCATCGATGCTGGCGCCGGAAAGACCATGTTCGAGAAAAACGCGCCGCGCTGCGTCGAGGATGCGCTCGTCGACCTCGCCGGCAAGCTCGCGGCGCGGACGGCCGCTGCGCACCGCCGGTGCTTTGCGTGACCGCTTTGCTATGGCTGCAACCCTGCCCATGACCAATCTTCATGCCTCTCTGGCTGCACCGCCGATGGAACCGTGTAAGCCACGCTATACGCTGGCAATTTAGCCGATTTCCATACCGAAGTAAAGAAAACGGAACGGTGCCGTATAGTTTCTTGACGGCGCCCCGCTCCGGAGATATATGAACGAAACCGTATCGTTCAATTATCTCAGGAGTCCGCAGTGCCAGGATGGAATCAAACATCGGTCGACGAGTTGCTGGCCGATCCAATCATTCGCGACGTCATGGCCGCGGATGGCGTCACGCCGGGCGAATTGAGGGCGCTCTTGTACGGCGTGCAGCGCACGATCGAATCCTACGCGGCAAGCCACGGCCGGCCCACTGCTTTGGCGCGCTTTGCGAAACTTTGCAGCGCAAGCCGTAGTGCAGATGCAGCCCGCGCAAATCCTCCGGCAAATCGCGCCCGCCCGGATGTTCGCAAATCGCCCGCGATCGCAGACTGCTCAACGCTCTCGACGGCGGCGCGGGACTCCCGGTTCGATCAAATGCGCTGAAATGCCAGGAGCTGAGCAATGACTCTCCAAGCAGAACTCGACCGCGACGAGCAATCGGTCCTCGACTATTCCGAAATGCGCTCGCAACGATCGTGGTCTCGGTCGCCGGCCGGCAACGCCGCTTTATCCGCCGACGCCGGAACTGCATTTGTCCGCGCGCGAATGCCGGCGCCGCAAATGCCGCCGACCGAGAAACGCCGCATTGAGGATTCCCCGCCGCTGCAGCGCGACGATCGTCGCCAAGATCAGGAGCGGCGTGAGGCCAGCGGAGGTCGCCGAGCCACAAGGTTGGGCCGGCGCCAATTGGCCGTGCTGCTGGCACTGCCTTTGTTCGCGGTGACGGCGCTTGGCGGTTATCTTTATTGGGATCATTCCCGCCGCTTCCAATCGACCGACGACGCGTTTATCGCAGCGCGCAACTTTTCCATGGCGCCGAAGGTCTCCGGTTACATCACCGCCGTGCCGGTGACCGACAACCAGCACGTCGCCGCCGGTGACGTTATCGCGCGCGTCGATGATCGCGATTACCGGGTCGCGCTCGATCAAGCCAAGGCGCAATTAACGCGCGATCAGGCGCTGCTCCAGCAGGCAAAGACCAATCTTGGCCGCTATCAATACCTGGTGCAGCGCAGCGCCATCGCGCAGCAACAGGCGGACGATCAGGGCTTCCTGGTTGCGCAGGACGAGAGCACGGTGGCGATCGATCAAGCCAAAGTTGATGCAGCGCAGCTCGATTTATCTCACACCACCATCAGCGCAGCCGAACCGGGTCGCGTTGTCAGCCTCACCGCCGCGGTCGGCCAATTTGCGCAGGCCGGCACCGCTTTGACCATGTTCGTCCCCGACGGGCTCTGGGTGACCGCGAATTTCAAGGAGACGCAGCTCGACGCGATGCGGCCGGGACAGACCGTGACGCTCGCGATCGACGCCTATCCGGACCGCGCCATCCGCGGTCACATCGCCAGCGTCCAGCCCGGATCGGGGACCGCCTTTTCGTTGCTACCGGCGCAAAACGCCACCGGCAACTACGTCAAGATCGTGCAGCGCGTCCCGGTCAAGATCGTCATCGACGCTCCGCCGGCCGATGTCGCGCTCGGCCCGGGCATGTCGGTGGTGCCGACGGTGCGCATCGATCCCACTCCTTCGCTCTATGAACGGCTGGCGGCGTGGCTATGAGCGCCGTCGGCAGCCGGACTGTCGGTTCCGCTGCGGACGCCAATGCCGGCGCCAATGCAGGTGCGAATGCGGCTGCGAATGTTGCTACGAATGCAGGTGCAAATCCTTGGCTGATCGCGGTGCTGGTTGCCTTCGCCGCGTTCATGGAAGTGCTCGACACGACCATCGCCAATGTGGCGCTGCCCTATGTCGCGGGCGGGCTCGGTGTGAGCGAGGACGAGGCGTCCTGGGTGGTGACCACTTATCTTGTCGCCAACGCGGTGAGCCTGACCGGATCGAGCTATTTCGCCCAGCGGTTTGGCCGCAAGACATTCTTTCTCATTTGCCTGGCGCTGTTCACCGCAAGTTCAGTGCTGTGCGGTTTCGCCCCCAACCTGCAATGGCTGCTGGTGTTCCGCGTCATGCAAGGCCTCGGCGGCGGCGGCATGGTGCCGGTGTCGCAATCGATTCTGGCGGGCGCATTTCCGCCGGAAAAGCGCGGCCAGGGTTTCGCGCTGTTCGGCATCGCTGTGGTCGTGGCGCCGGTTGTGGGACCGACACTCGGTGGTTGGATCGCGGACAATTTTTCCTGGCAATGGTGCTTTCTCATCAACGGCCCGGTGGGCGTGGTCGCGCTCGGGCTCATCGGCACGCTGTTGCGCGAATCAAATGCCGCGCTCGCCGAGCGCCAGCGTTTGCTGCAACAAGGTGGCGGCTTCGACCTCGTCGGCTTCGTGCTGGTCGCAACCTTCCTCGGCGCGCTGGAAATGGCGCTCGACCGCGGCCTTGAGGACGATTGGTTCGCCTCGCCTTTCATCATCGCGGCGGTGACGGTTTGCGCGCTGGCTTTCGTCCTGATGATCCCCTGGGAGCTCAGCCGCCGTCATCCGATGATCGATCTGCGCATGGTGGCGACGCGGCAATTCGGCACGTCCTTTCTTGTCATGCTGGCCGCCGGCGGCATCCTGCTCGCGACCACGCAATACCTGCCGCAATTGGTGCAGCAGAACTTCGGCTACACCGCGACCTGGGCCGGCCTCGTGCTCACGCCAGGCGGCATCGTCACCGTCTTCATGATGCCGCTGGTCGGTCAGGTTACCGGCAAAGTGCAGCCCCGCTACTTGATCGCAGCCGGGGCGGCGATCTGCGCCGTGGCGATGTATGTCATGACCAAGGTGAACGGCGATCTGGGCTTCTGGTTCTTCGCGACGTCACGCATCTATATCGGCATCGGCTTGCCGCTGGTGTTCCTGCCGATCATCGCCGCTTCCTACGACGGGGTCGCGCCTGGCAAAACCGATATGGCTTCGGCGCTGATCAATGTCGCACGCAATACCGGCGGCTCGATCGGCATTTCGCTCGCCAATAATGTGCTGGCCCACCGCGAACAGTTTCATCAAAGCCGGCTGGTCGAATTCGCAAACCCGGCGACCGCGCAATATCAGAACACGTTGAAGCAGCTGACGGACTATTTCACCGCCCATGGCAGCTCGCTCGCCCAAGCTCAGCAGCAAGCGTTCGCCTGGATCGGCCAGCAAGTTCAGACCCAGGCGAGTTACCTCGCCTATGTCGACGTGTTCTGGACCTTGACGCTGATCTCGCTCGCCGCCGTGCCGCTCGCGCTCTTCTTGCGCAAAGTCAAGCTCGGCGGAGCGGCGGTTGTCGCGCACTGATCAGATAACAGGAGAACCCGATGAGCTACCGATTGGTTGTCTGGAGCACGGTCGACTGGGTCGCGCTGTGCGTTGCGCCGTATCTTTACGCGCTCAACGATCTGATTACGTGGCGGTAGAAGGAACTCGCCTCGCCGGCCCGGGGCCGAGCCTAACCGAGGACCGTTTCGCTGATCCACCAGCCGGGAAATCGCGCCCGCAGATCCTTCCCCGCCGCGGCAGCCGCTGCGGCGGACGAAAACAGCGCAAAACATGTGGCGCCTGAGCCGGACATGCGGGCAAGGCGGCAGCCCGCAACCGTCCGCAGCGACGCCAACACGTCGGCAATCGGCGGAGCCAACGCGATCGCCGGCGCCTCCAGATCGTTGACCTCGCGCGCCAGCCACTCGAAAAGCTGCCGCTCGTCCACCGTCTTGGCTGAGGCAAAATCCGCAGCGGCCGCCGAAGCCCCGGCCATGTTTGCTGAAGGTCTCCAGCCGGCAAAAACCAGCTTGGTGGGCACCGCGACGCCCGGGTTGACCAGAACCGCATGCAGCCGTGGCAGCGGCAGCGGTGCGGACAGGATGTCGCCGATGCCGCGCATCAGCCGCGAGCGTGGATCGAGACAGACCGGCACGTCGGCGCCGGTTGCGCGCGCAGCCTCCCCAAGCCGGGAATCGTCGGGCGCAAGGCGATTGACCCGCGCCAGCAATCGAAGTGCCGCCGCCGCATCGGCCGAACCGCCGCCAAGTCCGGCCGCCACCGGCAGGTTTTTTTCCAGAAAAAACGCGCCGGCCCGCAGCCCGGGAACGCGGGCGGCCAATGCGCGCGCCGCCTTGAGCACGAGATTTTCCGCTTCGGCGCCGCTCTGCGCCGCGTGCGGCCCGGCCACGCTAAGCGCAAGCTCAGGGCCGGGCGTCAGCGTCAGCCGATCGCCGACATCGGCAAACACCACCAGGCTTTCGATGTCGTGATAGCCGTCGCCGCGGCGGCCGAGCACACGCAAGCTCAAATTGACTTTGGCCGGCGCGCTGTCGACGAGGTCAGAAGCCAAGGAGGCTGCCTATCGCATGATCCGGAAAAGTGGATACCGGTTTCCCGCCTGCGCGAAGCACCGGTGAGCACTGTGCGTTCGGGTTGAAGCTTCGGCGGGCAAAGGCAGGTCCGAAAAGATCATGCGCGAAGAGCAAGCTAAAGCGAAATCATTTCGCTTTAGCCACCGTCGCCGGATTTTTTCGCCTTCTCGACATCGGCCGGCTTGTCGGCCGCCGCAGCGGAGGTCGACGACGAGGTGTCGGCGTGCAGCCCGTCTTTGAGCTTGGCCTCGATCTTCGGCAGCTCTTCCGGATCGGGATTGAGATCCTTGGCGTGCGACCACTGGAAATGCGCTTCCAGCGTGCGTCCGACGCGCCAATACGCGTCGCCGAGATGATCGTTGATCGTCGGATCTTCGGGCTTGAGCTCGACCGCGCGCTCCAGATTCTTCACCGCCTCATCGTAATTGCCGATCCGGTAATAGGCCCAGCCGAGCGAGTCGACGATATAGCCGTCGTCCGGACGTTGCTCGACGGCGCGGCGGATCATGTCCATGCCTTCGTCGAGATGCGCGCCCTGATCGATCCAGGAATAGCCGAGATAATTGAGCACGAGCGGCTGATCCGGATAGAGGCTGAGCGCTTTTTTCATATCGGCTTCGGCCGCCGGCCATTGATGCGAGCGTTCGAAGCAGATGCCGCGGAAATAGAACATCACCCAGTTCGCTTTCTCCGGGTTCGGCACGTTGTCGATCGCTTTGCCGTAGGTCCCGCCGCAGTCGGCGAAATTCTTGCGAGCGCGCTGGATATTGCCAAGCTCGACAATCGCCTCGATGTCCTTTGGCCGTTCATTGATCACGCGTTCCAGGAGCTTCTTGGCGTCGTCCGTGCGCTCGAGAGCGTCGAGATCCACAGCCATTTGAATCTGGGCGTTGCGCGCGAGCACCGAGCTTGCCGGAATCCGCTCATAGGCCTTGATCGCCAGGTCCGGCTTTTTCAGTTGCTCATAGAGGTCGCCGAGCGAGAGCAGCGCCATCGGGTGGGTCGGCTCCAGATAAAGCGCCAGCTGCAGATAGATCAGCGCCAAATCCTCGCCGCCACGACGTCCAATCGAAGCGCCAAGCCCGTAAAGCGCTTCGGCGGCGCCGGCCTGGGGCGACTCCACCAATGGCGGCAGCTTGGCGCCGGCCGAGATGTCCCGGATTTCCTGGTTGATGACCGGATGGTCGGGAAGGAGCTTGGCGAAATCGCTGTAGACCTTGAGCGCTTCGTCCTTGTTGCCGGTGCGCGACAGATAACGGCCGTAGGCCTGCACCGTGCGCAAAGCCTGGGAATCGGCCTTGTAAGCGCTGGCGAAGCGTTTGCCGGCGCCTTTTTTGTCGTTGGCGAGGTCGAGGATCAATCCGGCGTGGAGATCCTTGAAAATCCCGTACCAATCCGGGCCGGACAACTTGTCCAACGTCTCGACTGCGCCGCGGCTGTCGCCGGCGCCGGCCTGCGACCAGGCTGACAGCAAGGCGGCGGTCAGATCGGTTACCGGGCCGCGCACCGACTGTGAAAGATTTTGCCGCGCCGGAGCATAGCGTTTCTGTTTGAGATCGCGCACGCCCAGCACGAGCCGAGAGATGCGGTCGTTACGATCCATGCTGAGCAAACGTTCGCCGAGCTTGCTCGCCTCGTCGACATTGCCCTCCGTCAGCACGGACAGGAACGTGCGACTGAGCAAATCGGGGTTTCGCGGATCAAGTTTCAGAACGTCGCGGTAATAGGCTGCGGCACGCGCTGAGTCGCGCTCGGCGCCAGCATGGCGGGCCGCCAAATAACTTCCGGCCGCGTTTTCGGGCGAAAGCTGTTCTTGCGCCGGCACCGGCGCGGCCAGCGAGGGAAAGCTCAAGGCTAACGCAATGCCGAGAATGGCGGCATGCCGAGGCAGCAGCGAGTGAATCACGACGTCTCCATAGGCAAAACTGGACCGGCGGCAAACTGGACCGGCGGCAAACTGGACCGGCGGCAAACTGGACCGGCGAAGCGGGAATCGGCGCGCCTGTATGCTCGGTCGGCGCGAGAATGTACTTTTTGCCGCAAGCCCGCAAGCACGCAAACTCGGCAGCGCCGAGCCTATTCCCGCGCCCTGGATCGTTGGTTAGGCCCCAACGGCGGCAAAATCGGGGCGGGCCCGTGCGGCGATTGCAACCGTGAACGGCCCGCCGAGCCAAACGATCGCCAGCGAGCACCGGAATAGCGAAGGACACCGCCCCGCTCCGCCATTCGCTATCCGCCGATCA
>JBQCCX010000486.1:0-8792 GCA_051961815.1 Xanthobacteraceae bacterium | reverse complement strand
GGATAACGGGCGCCGACGAGCTCGCAGGCTTCGGAAAAATTCCAGAACGAATCCGCCATGAAGCGCGGATAGATCATGAGCACATTGCAGGCGCTCGCCGCCGGCAAAGTTGCGATGTCGCTTCGCTGCTGTTCCAAGAAGACCCCACCCCGTGCTGCACGGCACAATGCGCGCAGTATGGCCGTATTCGGCGATAATTCAAGGACAAAGCCGGTTGACGGCGAGATTGGCGCGCGGCGAAGAAACACAATGTCGCCATGGCTTTACGGCCATAGACGGTCACGCCGCGACTGAGTTCCATGGGAAAATGTCGGGCGCGAGGCCAGGCCCGCGAAGCGAGCGAAAGAGCCGGCGAGCGGAGCGCCGCCGCTGCAAAGGCCGCGCTCCCGCTTATTGCTGCGGTGAGAATTTCTGATCGCTGTAGGGAAGCAGAGCCGGGCGCTGGATCACGACGAAGGCGTGACCGAGCGTGGCATGGCATGCATTACAGCCGGCGCTCAGCCGATCGAATGCGGAGACAAATGCGGTGTGATCCTTGCCGCCGATCGCCTTTTCCAGTCCGGTGATCGGGCCACCGACGTGCTGTTGTGCAAAATCGCCGCCAAGCAGCCTGGCAATGTCCTCAAACCCATCCTTCAGCTGATCGAGTTCGTAGTCCGCAAGCGGCCAATTGCGCGTGTCGCCGGCAAACCACAGTTTGATGTGGCGCATTTGCTGCTGCACCATGATGTCGCTCAGGTGCGGCGCACCTTCCTCGGATGCCTCGGTCGGTTTGCCGCCGTCCTGGGCGCAAGCGACGCCGGCGGCGAGCAGCGCTGCCGCAAGCACCGCGGCGAAGATGGATTTCATTGCGATCTCCCGGGCGGCGGCGCTAACCGACCGGCGCCAGCGATTCGCTGCAGGCTTTGGCATGAGCATCCTGGCAAGCCTGGTAGAGCGCGGGGCAGGCCTTGGCCGCACTGAGCGCCGCGTCGATGCTCTTGATCCGGTCCACGACCGCGCGCGACTGGCCGTCGTAAATGAGCACCGCGTCGATGCGTTCGATGCCGCGATCGGTCATCAAGAAGCGTTCCGCTCCAGTGAAGAAAGCGGTTGCCGTTTTGATCGCATCGTTGAGCTTCCTGGTGTACTCGGTATTGAGTTTGGGATCCGGCTTGACGGCGCGCGCCTGCACCGCAAGCGCGGTGTAGAGAACGTTGAGCTTGAAATAGGCGCCGCCGCATTGCGCCAGCGCCAGCCAATAGGGTTTCCCGGCATACGCACCCGGCACTGAAACCAGCGTATCCCGTTTATCGATTGAAACGGTCGGCGCCGCTCGTTCGGTCTCTTTGGGCTCGCGTTCGCGCCGGTGACGCGTCTGCGCGTTCGCGCTGGCCGCAACCAGCGCGGCAGTGACGACAAGAACAAGTTTGACGGCGCCAGATCTTCTCATCGCCACATGTTGAGCGTTGTCCGGTCCAATGTCACTCGATCTCGCTTTAGAACTTCTCGACCCAAGGCCGCAACTCGATTTCCCAAGCCCATGCGCTGCGCGGCTGCCGCAACAGATCCAGATAAGTCTGCGCAATAGCATCCGGATCGAGCAAGCTGTCAGGCTTGTCCGACGGGACGGGTCGGGTTTGGCTGCGGATGCCGCCGTCGATGACCACATGGCCAACGTGGATTCCCTGCGGTGACAATTCGCGCGCCATGCTCTGAGCCAGCCCTCGCAGCGCAAATTTTCCCATCGCAAACGACGCGGATTGAGCATAACCCTTCACGCTCGCCGAAGCGCCGGTAAACAAGATCGCGCCATGACCGCGAGGCAGCATCCGCTTGACCGCTTCCTGGGCGACCAGAAACGCGCCGTAGGCGGTGACCATTATCGCCTTTTCAACCTCGGCCGGATCGAGGCCCACAAATGGTCCGCGGGTGCGATAGCTCGCATTATAGACGACCACGTCCGGCGCGCCGAAGCGCTCATCGAGCTGGGCGAAAAGTTTTGCGACCTGGGCCCGGTCAGTGGCGTCGCAGGCAACCGCCGTTGCGCCGGTCTCCTTGGCAAGGTCGGCGAGATTGGCGGCGCGCCGGGCGGCAAGCGCGACTTTGATGCCGGCTTTGTTGAAGACTCGCGCCAGCGAGGCCGACACTCCCGAGCCGACACCGACGATCAGCGCGCTCCGATACCCATTCTCCGCCATGATTTCCTCTTGATTGGCGCTGCCGATCTCCCCTCCTGCCAAACCGGGTTATAGGCCATGCAGCGATTGCTGATTGGAATTGGGTTGGCGCTGGTGCTCGCCGGGGTCGCCTGGCCGCTACTATCGCGCATCGGGCTCGGCCGTTTGCCAGGCGACATCACGATAGAGCGCGGCGGCACAAGCTTTTACTTCCCTCTCGTGACCTGCATCGTGGTTAGTATCGTGCTCAGCGTCCTGATGTGGCTGCTCAATCGCTGATAGTCAATCGATCACCGCGACAGCGTTGATTTCAACCAGGCAACGCGGGTCCGTAGCAAGTCGAACGACCTGAACCGTGGTCGTCGCCGGCTTGGCGTCGCGGAAATATTCACCCCAGATCCGGTTCAGCGCATCTTGATCGGTCAGATCGGTGACGAAGCGGTCGGCTGTCACGACGTCGGCGAAAGTAGCGCCGACGGCCTCGAGCCCGCGCTTGAGGTTTTCCAGCGCCGCCCTCGCCTGCCCGGCCATGTCGCGCGGCATGGCGTCGAATTCCTGCGGCCGATGCGGATGATGGTGATAAACCGGCGCCGCCGTTACGCCGGCGAGATAGACGGTGGTGCCGCCTTTCACCTTGATTGCCGGCGCGTAGGGCATCCACAGATCCGGCGCATCCGGCCAATGCACGTGCTCGATAATTTTGGACATTTTGTCGGCTCCAGCAACTGCTCAGCGTCAGTGTATAGGCGCCGGGCAGCGCGAGTCACATCCGAAACACGCCGAACCTGGTCTCCGGGATCGGCGCATTGAGCGCCGCGGAAAAACACAAGGCCAGCACGCGGCGCGTCTCGCCGGGCATGATGATGCCGTCGTCCCACAGCCGCGCCGTGGCGTAATAGGGATTGCCTTCGGCGTCATATTGTTCGCGGATCGGCTGCTTGAACTCTTCTTCCTCGACTTGCGACCACTTCTTGCCTTCGGCCTCGATATTGTCGCGGCGCACGGTCGCCAGCACCGAGGCGGCCTGTTCGCCGCCCATCACTGAAATGCGCGCATTTGGCCACGTGAACAGAAAGCGCGGACCGTAGGCGCGGCCGCACATGCCGTAATTGCCGGCGCCGTAGGAGCCGCCAATGATCACCGTGACCTTCGGCACCTGCGCGCAGGCGACCGCCGTCACCATCTTGGCGCCATCCTTGGCGATCCCGCCAGCTTCGTAATCGCGCCCGACCATGAATCCGGAAATATTTTGCAAAAATAGAAGCGGCACGCGGCGCTGACAGCACAGTTCGATGAAATGCGCGGCCTTGAGCGCGCTTTCGGAAAATAGAATGCCGTTGTTGCCGAGAATCCCGACCGGAATGCCGTGAATATGGGCAAAGCCGGTGACGAGCGTTGTGCCGTAAAGCGCTTTGAATTCATCGAGCTCGGAATCGTCGACCAGCCGCGCGATCACTTCGCGCACATCATATTGCTTCTTCAAATCGACGGGCACGATGCCGTCGAGCTCGGCCGCGTCGTATTGCGGCTCGCTCGGCTTGCGTAGCGTGACATCGACCGCTTTTCTTGTGTTCAGCGTCCCGACGATCCGCCGGCACAGTGCGAGCGCCTGACGATCGTTCTCGGCATAATAATCGGCAACGCCGGATTTTCTCGCATGCACGTCGGCGCCGCCCAACTCTTCCGCAGTGACGACTTCGCCGGTGGCCGCTTTGACCAGCGGCGGCCCGCCGAGAAAGATCGTGCCCTGATTGCGCACGATGATGGTCTCGTCCGACATCGCCGGCACATAAGCCCCGCCTGCGGTGCACGAACCCATGACCACCGCGATCTGAGGAATACCGGCCGCCGACAGGGTCGCCTGGTTGTAGAAAATGCGGCCGAAATGTTCGCGGTCGGGAAAGACCTCAGTCTGATGCGGCAAGTTGGCGCCGCCGGAATCGACCAGATAAATGCACGGCAGCCGGTTCTCGCGGGCAATTTCCTGCGCGCGCAAATGCTTTTTCACCGTCATCGGATAGTAAGTGCCGCCCTTGATCGTCGAGTCGTTGCAAACGATCACGCATTCGCGCCCCGCCACTCGAGCAATGCCGGTGATCAGACCGGCGCCGTGAATGGCGTCCTCGTACATGTCGTTTGCCGCCAGCGGCGATAGTTCCAGAAACGGCGCCCCGGAATCGATCAGCGTCATGACGCGCTGACGCGGCAACAGCTTGCCGCGCGCGAGATGGCGCTCGCGCGCGCGCGCCGGTCCGCCCTCGGCTGCGGTCGCGCGCCGGCTTTCGAGTTCCGCGACCAGCTCCCGCATGCCCGCTTGGTTGGCGCGGAATTCTCTGGATTTGCAGTCGACCTGTGAAGCGATTGCAGCCACCAAGTCCTCGCATCGCACCTGAACGGATATTCAGAAACGAACTTCTATCCCGCACGCAATATCACACGAGCGAGTTTGGAGAAACTTTGCTCGCCAGTATGCGTTGGGCAAGAGCATCGGCCGGGAAAGGACCTTCAGAGCGGGTGGCATGCATAAACACCCAACCGGGAAGGAGAGAGCTTGATGAGGACACGACACACATTGCTGGCCGGCGTCGCCGCGCTTGCGCTCTTTGCGGCAAGCGGCATCGCCTCCGCACAACAAACCCAGCAAGACCAGAAGGGTGGCGCTGCGCAGAGCAGCATGCACAGCCAGCGCAGCCAACAGGGCGCCAAGAACCAGACTGCCAATCAGGGCATGAAGAATCAGGGCGCTCAGCAAAGCAAGAACCAGACTGCGATGTCCCGGCGGTCCTCTGGGCAAAACGCGCAGAACGAAAGCAAAATGCAGTCTGGCGAGCGCAATGCTGGCAAGATGAGCAATGCCGGCAAGAGCGATAAGTCGCGCAGCGCGCAGGCGCAGAAGCAGAATGGCGAGAAGTCATTCAACCGCAGCGCTCAGGAGCAGAGACAGAACAAGGGCGCCACAAACCGGCCCGCGCAAGGTCAGCAAAAACAATTGAACGCCCAGTCAAGGACAACGCAGTCCAAAAATGGGCAATTTGCGACCAAGCAAAGCAACAAAACCCAACGCGGCACCAGCACAGCGCAACGCAATGAGCAGTTGAAGGGGCTGCAGGGCAGCACCCGGGCACCAATGCAGGGTGCCACGACTGAGCGACGCAACGGCGGCTCCGCAAACGTTTCGCTGAACGATCAGCAGCGCACGAAGATTCGCGAGACCGTTATCAACTCGCGCAGTGCGCCGCGGGTGAGCAATGTCGACTTCAGCGTGAACGTCGGCACCGTTGTGCCGCGCGGGCACATCCATCTGGTGCGCGTGCCTGAGACGCTGATAAGGATCCAGCCACGCTGGCGGCATTATGTGTATTTCGTCTACAACGACGAGATCGTGATCGTCGATCCGCGCAGCATGAGGATCATCGATGTGATGCCGGTCTAACGGGCCGACAGCACAATCGACGAACTGCGAGGGCGGCCCCAGGGCCGCCCTCGTTTTCTTACCGGCTACCGGCTCGGTACGGCTCGGCCTTCAAGCGCGAACTTCCTGCCGCTGAAAAATCACATAGCCGATGACGAAGAGAACGATCGCGGTGGCGATCATCCCGACCATTTGCGGCCAGGCGATCAGGACGCTTTCGGTGAACGGCAGTGGCGCGCCGAGGACCGCGCCTTGCAGCTGACTGAGGTAAATCGGGCCGAGCGCTCGCGTGGTCGGATCCAGAAGCGCGACCACGATCTCGGCATAGAGCGTGGACGGGGAAAATCGCGCCAGGATCTGCTCCAATTGAGCGGTCCCCGGCGTCTGCAGCCCGAGCGCCGTATAGCGCGGATCCGGCGGCACGATGATTTGCGCCAGCGCGCCTGAAAGTACCGGCCAAATGAAAGTGACAAGGAGCCACAGCCCCAGCGTCACCAGCGCCGCGGTCGCCGCAGAACGGAACAAAATCGAGAACAACAAAGCCAGCGCCAGCCAAACGCCCGCATAGACGATGGTGACCAGCAGAAATACGAAGCTGCGGGCAATTTCTTCGAGGCCCGGCGGAATGCCAATGAGAAAAAGCCCGATCCCGATGACGAGGAGCCAAAGCGTTATCAGGCTGATCGACAGCGTGACCAGGCCGGCGAGGAATTTCCCAAACAACAGCGCGTCGCGATAGATCGGCTGCGACAGAATTCGCGACAGCGTACGCCTATTGTGCTCGCTGTTGACGGCATCGAAGCCGAGACCGATCGCCATCAGCGGCACAAGGAACGACAGGAACGAGACGAATGACGGCAATGGATCGCGCGATGTCGTGAAGAGCCGCAGGAACAGGAACGGGTCTTCGGCGGTGGTGTCCTTGATCTGCTGAATGGCGCCGTAGAGCGCCGCGAGCGCCACCAGGACCACAAGCCACTCCAGCACACGCATGCGAACGCTGGTGAGGTGGTCCGAAAGCTCCTTGAGCATGACCACGCCAAGCCCGGAAAAAGCGGAGCCTTCACGCTGCATGACGGGCTCTCTCCTGGGCAGCCTGTTCCGGCGCGGCCTCGAAATACCGGGTATAGATGGCCTCAAGACTCGGCTCCTGGACACCGAGATATTTGAGGCGACCGCCCATAGCGACCACCTCGGCCGCGGCTTCCGGCCGGACATCGCGGTCGGCCTGCAGCCGAAGTTTATTGATGCCCGCCTTCTCGACCCCGTTGACGCCCGGGATCAGTGCGAGCCGCTCGGCCAGTCCGTTGCCCTCGGCCTCGATTTCGACGACGTAACCGCCACCGAGCACCTGCCGGCCGAGCTCAGACACCGAGCCCATCAGCGCGATACGCCCGCCGCTAAAGAGCGCGACCCGATCGCAAACGCTCTGCACGCGCTCAAGCAGATGCGAGGACAGCAGAACCGAAACGCCTTCAGCCTTAAAGCCGCGGATGATGCCGAGCAGCTCGGCAGTCGCATGGGGGTCGAGGCCGGAGGTGGGCTCGTCAAGGATCGCGATTTGCGCGCCCTTCATCACAATTTCGGCGAGCCCGAGCCGCTGCCGCATGCCGCGCGAGAAGGTGCCGACCCGGTTGTCGGCGAATTCGGCGAGCCCGGCGCGATCGAGCGCGGCGGCGATACGCTTTTCGCGCTCCATCGCCCGAAACCCGATCAGGCGCGCGGTGTAACGTAAATTGTCCGCAGCGGTGAGATTGTCATAGAAGCCGACCGTATCGGGGAGATAACCGACCCGGCGCTTGACCGAAAGCGGATCGCGCGCCGGATTAAATCCGAGGACCCTGACCTCGCCGTCGGAAATTTCGGTTAGCCCCAGCATCATCAAGATCGTGGTCGTCTTGCCGGCGCCGTTGGGCCCGAGCAGGCCAAAAATTTCTCCACGTCCGACGCTGAACGAAATGTGATCGACGGCGACCGCCGATCCATAGCTCTTGGTGAGGCCATGGGCCTCGATTACGCCATCCGCAATCATCGGCGACCGAACCTCGCCACGGCGCCGACCATCACCAGAAGCGCAACCCCGATGATGCCCACTCCCGCGATCCCCCACATCGTCGAGGTCGTAACGGTGACGCGGAAATTGGTTGAGGCCGATTCGCCGCGCGCCGAGGCGCGGACAGTGGTCACATAATCGCCGGCGATGGCTTTTTCCGTCGGCGTGATCAGCGCCTGGACTTCTTTGTTGTCGTTCGGCGCGATGCGATCGACCGTCTTCGGATCGAAGGTGATCTTCCATCCGCTCGGAGCCGATCCGTTGAGCTGGATGTCTTCGGCCGGCGCGGTGCCGGTATTGGTGATGATGACCGGAACGGTGGTCTCCTTGCCGGCAGAGGCGCGGGTGGAGACCAGACCTTCCCGGCCGCTAATATCGAGTTTTGGCTGGCCGGTGATGGTCATGGCCAGATCCGCGCTCGCCGCGGCGTCCTCCGCTGCCACGCGCGCGGCGATTTTGTAGTCGCCGGCTGCGGCCGTATTCGGCGGAGTGACTTTGAGTTTGACGTCTTTGCTTTGGCCGGCATCGACCGGGACCGCCTTGAGTTCCTGGGTGCCGTACTGCTCCGTGAACGACGTATCGAAATTTTGCGGCGCCTGTGCGGACAGGCTCACGGTAAGTTTTTTGCCGCTGTCGTTTTTAATGCTGAGCTGGTATTCGAAGCTTGATTTCGACGTCCCGCGCAAATCCGGCAACTGCGGAGTGAGCGTCAGCTTGGCGGGCAAATCCTTCGCCAGGGTGACGTTGATCGGCAGCTGTAAATTGGTGGCGTTTCCTTGCGCGGCCACGGTGACCGTTTGGGTGCCCATCGGTGCGTTCTTCGGCACGTCGAGCCGCAACGAAAGTGCCACGCTCGAATTCGCCGCCGGCATGGCCGCAGCAACCGGCTGACCGCCGCCAAGCAACGTCGCCGTCCAGCCCGAGGGCACGCCGTTGAGCGAGAGTGCGAGACGCTCCGGAGTCATATTGTAGTTTTGTAATCTGAGGCTGATCGTGGACGTCTCGCCCGGACGCAGCGTCACGGCCGGGTAATCGCTCATCAGAAAAATGCCCTTCACATCCTTGGGCGCATCTTCGGCCAAGGCTCGCGATCCCGACGGGATCGAAAGCGGTGCCGCAAAAACGGCAAAAGCAGCCGCAACAGCGGCGATCAACCTATATCGCATTG
>JBQCCX010000485.1:0-2130 GCA_051961815.1 Xanthobacteraceae bacterium | reverse complement strand
CCTGCTGCTCCCGGAAGGTTTTCGATGATGACCGACTGACCGAGCGCATTCTTCATCCGGTCAGCGAGCACGCGGCCTAGCGTGTCGGTTGGTCCGCCGGCCGGGAACGGCACCACGATGGTGATGGGGCGTGCCGGAAAGGATTGCGCGCGCGCCAGTCGCGAACCCAACAAAGCCGCGCTGCCGGCGGCTATCCAATGTAGACGCGTTCGACGCGGGAATATCATCACGCCCCACTGGCTCTTGTTCAAAGTATATCAAGATTTCGCCGACTGTGTGCTGCTCCTGATTTTGGTTTTTTCGAAAAGAACGACCTGCGGTTCCGCGTCGACAGTGTTTTGCCCCTTGTGTCAGGTGCCTGACGTCTTGTTTTTGATTTTGCGCCTACCATTGCGGATCGCACTACGGCCTACTAGCTTGAATGGGAACGGCGGCACCGGCCTGCATCGGCAAGAGAGAGCGGCGCCAGCGAGGCAATGCGATGGCGAAAACATCAGCGGTCCGCAAACCAGGCGAAAAATTATTGCCGCCGGCCAAAATAACGATCACGCTTGATGTCAACGGCGTGCCGCAAAGATTGACGCTCGCCCCATGGACCACGCTTCTTGACGCGCTTCGGATCCATCTGGGCCTGACCGGGACGAAGAAGGGCTGCGATCACGGCCAATGCGGCGCCTGCACGGTTCTGGCCGAAGGTCGTCGGATCAATTCCTGCCTGACGCTCGCGGTCATGAAGGATGGCGCGAACATCACAACGATCGAGGGGCTGGCCAAGGACGGCGCGCTGCATCCGCTACAGCAGGCCTTCATCGACCATGACGCTTTCCAATGCGGCTATTGCACACCAGGGCAAATTTGTTCGGCAGTCGGCCTGATCCGTGAAAACAGAGCGCATGACGCGCAAGCGATACGCGAACTGTTGAGCGGGAATATCTGCCGCTGCGGCGCCTATCCCAACATCGTCGCGGCGATCGAACAGGTCATGTCCAGCACCCCAGCGCCGCGCTCGAAACCGCAAGCATGAATAATTTCGAATTCAGTCGCGCAACCGACGTCGCCGATGCCGTACGCCAGATCGCGGCCGAGCCGGGTGCGGCCTTTGTCGCCGGCGGAACAAACCTGATCGATCTGATCAAGGAGGGCGTGACCAAGCCGTCGAGGCTGATCGATATCACGCGGCTGCAGCTCAACCACATCGAAGACACGAGCGACGGGGGTCTGCGGATCGGCGCGCTCGTCCCAAACAGCGATCTCGCCTATCACTCCGAGATCGAGAACCGCTACCCGCTGCTGGACAGCGCGATCCTGGCCGGGGCGTCGCCGCAATTGCGCAACATGGCAACGACCGGCGGCAATCTTCTGCAGCGCACGCGATGCTTTTATTTTTACGATACGACGACACCATGCAATAAGCGCGAGCCCGGCACTGGCTGTTCGGCCATCGGCGGGCTCAACCGCATGCATGCGATCCTTGGCGCCAGCGAACATTGCATCGCGACGCATCCGTCCGACATGTGCGTGGCGCTGGCCGCGTTGGAAGCGCGCATCATAGCGGCCGGCCGCAATGGCGAGCGCAGCATCGCCTTTGCCGATTTTCATCGCCTGCCCGGGGAAACGCCGCAGATCGACACAAATCTCGACAAAGACGAGATCATCACGGCTGTTGAACTGCCGCCGAACGGACTGGCCAAAAATTACAGTTATCTCAAAATCCGCGATCGTTTGTCCTATGCTTTTGCGCTGGTGACGGTCGCGGCCGCGCTCGAGATCAAGAGCTGGACGATCAAGCAAGCCCGCCTCGCCGTCGGCGGGGTCGCCCACAAGCCATGGCGCGACCGACGCGCTGAAGCGCAACTCAGTGGCGCTCCGGCCACGGCGGACTCATTCACGCACGCGGCCGACATGCTTTTGAGCGATGCGCGGGGTTTTGGTCACACTGACTTCAAGATCCGATTGGCTCGGCGTGCGATCGTGCGCGCATTGAGCCAGGCCGCAAACGGCACACCGCAATCGCAGGTCGACAAACGTGTCAGGTGAGCACAGCGAGATGACCGACACGAGCACAAGCTATCTTGGCAAGCCGACGTCCCGGGTCGACGGCCAAGCCAAGGTGACTGGCGCAGCGAAATA
>JBQCCX010000484.1:0-2440 GCA_051961815.1 Xanthobacteraceae bacterium | reverse complement strand
CCTTGAATTTTGTGCGGCGCAGTGTATGTTGCTGCAGTGCGGTAGCGAGAGATCTCTCCCGCTGCCGTCGCCCTCCTTGGGCGTTTCCTCCCTAGACTTGGGCCGCTCCCGCAAGGTGAGCGGCCCTTTTTCTTAGATCCGTGCCGCTATTCGGCGGCAGCGCGATATGGCCGCAAGTCCTCGATTGGGATTTCGGCAAGCCGGTCGGCCAGTATTTCGAATTCCTGGGCCAGTTTGGCAAAGGAACTGGAAGGCTCATAACGGCGCTCGTCCATGTACAGCGCCCGGTTGATTTCAAGTTGAATGGCGTGCAATCCGGCGGCGGGGTTGCCGTAATGCTCGGTGATGAAGCCGCCGGCATAGGGCTTGTTGCGGCTCACCGTGTAACCGAAACCGCGCATGCACTGTTCGATCGTTTCCGGCACGCTGCCCACACAGCTGGTGCCGTAGCGATCGCCGAGCACGAGATCGGCGCGGGGACGCTCATCGCGGCCCCCGGTGCTCGAGGGCATCGAGTGACAATCGATCAGGATGGCGGCGCCAAAATCGCGTTGCAGCCGCATGAATAAGCGGCGCAGCGCACGATGATAGGGCTTGTAAAGGCCGTCGATGCGGCGCATCGCCTCCGCCACCGCGATGCGCTGGTCATAGATTTCTTGCGCGTCGCCGACCACGCGGGCCACCGTGCCGAGCCCGCCCGCCACGCGCATCGAGCGGGTATTGGCGAATGACGGCAGCCTGCCGTCGAACATCCGCGGGTCGAGCTCATAGGGCTCGCGATTGACGTCGACATAGCAGCGCGGAAAGTGCGCCCGCACCACCGGATGCCCGCGCGCCACCACGCCTTCGATCAGTTCGCCGACAAAAGAATCCTCGGAGCGGCGCAACGTCGCCAGATCTAGCCGCGAGGTCAGCAGGAATTCGCGCGGATAAATCCGCCCGCTATGCGGCGAATTGAATAACAGCGGGCCGCGGCACTCTGCCGGCTCCAGGGCTTCGAACGGGGGATCGAATTCGTCCTGCAGTTCCGGCATGAGGCTGGCGGGGCTTCCCTCGATTCGCTGTGTGGGCTTTGGGTATTTTCCACACGCGCTGGGCGCTTGCCAAGGCCACTCGCTGCCGCGGCCGCCCCGCCCGCCCGCGGAGCGCCTTTCACCCGATGTTTACCTGACGTCGCGCTTATGGGATGCAGGGGGCCGGCGAAAGCCGGGTTCGCTGGTCATGTCCAAAATCCTGCTTGCCGAAGACGACATCGATATGCGCCGTTTCCTGGTCAAGGCGCTGCAAAATGCCGGCTTCGAGGTGATTTCCTACGATAACGGCCTCTCGGCTTATCAGCGATTGCGGGAGGAGCCGTTCGAGCTTCTGCTCACCGATATCGTCATGCCGGAAATGGACGGCATCGAGCTCGCCCGCCGAGCCGCCGAGCTCGATCCGGACATCAAGATCATGTTCATCACCGGCTTCGCCGCCGTGGCGCTCAATTCGGACTCCAGCGCACCCAAACACGCCAAAGTCCTCTCCAAGCCCGTCCACCTGCGGGAATTGGTCAGCGAAGTGCAGAAGCTGCTCGCCGCCTGAGCGGTCGAAAGACGCTGCGTTAAGCGCTTCTCACATGGCGCAGGAAGCTGTCGACGTTACTTTGCACGCCACGGGTGTGATCGAACAGCCGCTTTGTCGTCGCCAACACTTCGTTGGAAGCTGCGAAAGTCGCGTCGGCGTGGCCATTCAAGTCGACGATATCTTCCGCCACCGAGCGAGAACTGTCCGCCGCCGATTGAGCGCTGGCGAAAATTCCGGCGGTCGCGGCGGATTGCTGTCCGATCCCGGTCGAAATCTCGGTGGCAAAGGCTTTGAGATTTTTGATCGCCGCAATGATGTGGCTGATGGTCGAGACCACGGCGGCACATGTTTCACGCACCGCGGCTATCTTCTGCGCAATCTCGTCGGTGGCTCGCCCGCTTTGCTGGGCCAGCGTTTTCACCTCACCGGCCACCACCGCAAAGCCCTTGCCGGCCATGCCGGCGCGGGCGGCTTCGATGGTTGCGTTCAACGCCAACAGATTGGTCTGCTGGGCGATGCCCTGGATGAGATCGGTGATCGGCAGAATCTGCTCCACCGAGGCGGCAAGCTTCGCCAGTTCCGCACTGGCGCTTTCCGATTGCTCGGCCGTGTCGTTGGTCAGCTTGAAGACGTCATTGGTGCGCAATGCCAATTCGTCGATCGTTCGCGACAGTTCGCTTGCCGCCTGCGCCACCGTCTCCACATTCTCGCGCGTATTGACCACGGCTTGCACCGTGGATCCGGATTTCGTCAACGTACCCTCGGCTGCCTGGGCCATGGTTTCGGCATTGTTGCGAACGGCCGTGACCGCTTCGACGAGTTGCGCGGCGATCTGTTTGACCGAGCCTTCGAATTCCGCAGCGAGCGCCGACATCTC
>JBQCCX010000483.1:0-6537 GCA_051961815.1 Xanthobacteraceae bacterium | reverse complement strand
GGGGAATTCGGCCTGCGCCAGCTTCTCCAGCGCCGCGACGGCGCCGTCGCTCGATTGCGCTTGCGGCAGCTGCAGCCGATATTGCCAGCGCACCAGGCTGCCGGGTTGCAAAAGGCCGCTGGCGCGCAACGCCGCCTCGCTGATCAACAGGCGCGGACCAAGGCTGATCGCGCCGGCGAGCTTATCCGGCTCACCGGTGATCGTCGCGCGCAATTCAATTTCGGCGTCGCCGATTTTGATGCGGTCGCCGATATTCAAGCCCAGCCGCGTCAACAGCAGGGGGTCTGCCGCGGCGCCGAACGCACCGTCTTTTGGCGTGAGCAGAGCGGCAAGCGGCTGCGGCGGATCGGTGGTCAGCGTGCCGAACAGCGGATAATGATCGTCCACCGCTTTGACTTCGACCAGCGTGGCGGCAAGGCTGGATGCAGCGGCGGGTCCATTGCCGAGCGGAGCGGCCGTTGCCCGCGTGACCGGACGCGCCATGGCGCGCAAGCTCGCGGCAATCGAAACCGTACCATGCGCATCGAGGAAAGCGCGCTCGGTGTCGTCAGCCTCGCGTTGAATGAGCGAAAAAGCGAGATCGCCGCCGAGAATCACGCGGCCGGCTTTGCCGATGCCCTCGGTCAGGCTTGCGGCGACCGAGCCGACGCCGGCGATCGCCAGCACACCGAGCGCGATGCAGGCGATGAACACGCCAAAGCCGCGCAGCCCGCCGCGCAGATCACGCCAGGCAAACCGTGCGGCGGTGCCGCCGGCCCAACCGGCGGCGACGCGCGGGGGCAATGCAGTGCCGGAATTGAGCGTCACCGTCATGCGAGCTCGCTCAAGCTGGCCTCGATTGCGCCGGCGCGCGCGTCTCGATGTGTCCCGAGCGCATATGCAGCACGCGATCGCAGCGCGCCGCCAGCGCCGGGTCATGCGTGACCAGGACCAGGGTGGTGCCGCGTTCGCCGTGGCCGCGGAATAAAAGCTCGATGATCTCGCTTCCGGTGGCTTCGTCGAGATTGCCGGTCGGCTCGTCGGCGACAACGATGGCGGGGTCGGGCGCCAAGGCGCGGGCAAGCGCGACGCGCTGCTGCTCGCCTCCGGACAGCTCGGCCGGATAATGCGAGGCGCGCTGCGCCAATCCGACGGCAGCCAGTTCGCGCTCGGCGATCGCCCTTGAATCGGCGATGCCGGCAAGTTCGAGCGGTACGGCGACATTCTCGAGCGCGGTCATTGTCGGGATCAGATGAAAGGCCTGAAACACGATCCCGATGTTGCGGCCGCGAAAGCGCGCCAGCCGGTCTTCGTCGAGTGCCAGCAGATTCTGCCCGGCGACGATAACAGCGCCGGAATCCGGCCGCTCCAATCCGGTCATCACCATCAACAGCGTGGACTTGCCCGAGCCCGACGGTCCGAGTAGGGCAAGGGCTTCGCCGCGACCTATATGAAGATCGATGTCCTTGAGGATATGCACCCGCGCCGCGCCGCGGCCGAGCGAAAGATTGACGCCGTCGATGCTCACGGCTTCGCCCGCCAATAGGCGCCCGGAAATGTCGTTCATGGCTTCGCCCGGTTCAGCACAGGTGACCGCCTCGTCGCATTGCAATCGGACATCGCCATGGCGCCAGGAAGGCGTTCGCTCATATGGGTTGCGCCCGGCGTTCTACCAAATCATTGCGATTTGCGGTGCGCTGCTGTTTGGCGCAGCCAACCCGCATTTGGCGCGAGCCGAGAGCCCGCTTCACGTCGTGGCCTTGGGTGATTCACTCACCGCCGGCTACGGGCTCGCCGCCAAGGACGGATTTGTGCCGCAGCTTGCGGCGGCGCTTGCGGCGGCCCAGGGGGGCAAGGTCGAACTCGCCAATGCCGGCGTTTCCGGCGACACCGCATCGGACGGACTGGCCCGTCTGGATTGGTCGGTGCCGGAAGGGACCGACGCCGCGATCATCGAGCTTGGCGCCAACGACATGCTGCGCGGCATCGATCCGCAAGTCACGCGCGACGCACTCGATGGCATTCTGGCGCGGCTGGCGCAGCGTCACATTGCCGTCATGCTGTGCGGCATGCGGGCAGCGCCGAATCTGGGCGCCGATTACGGCCGCGCGTTCGAGCAAATCTATCGCGAGCTCGCAGCCAAATATGGTGTGGTTCTTTACCCGTTTTTCCTCGACGGCGTTGCCGCCGACCGCACGTTGACGCAGCCGGACGGTCTGCATCCGAACGCCGCGGGCGTCGCTGTCATCGTGCGGCGGATTTTGCCCACAGTGCAGGAGCTCATCGCCCGCGTGCGGGCACAAAAACAGTCGTAGGGTTTTGGCCCTATAGGGTTGCGCAAGCGCAGTAACCACCCCATTCTGCAGTTATTGCGAATCGCCCGGCAAAAGGCCTTAGAAAGACTCGGCGCCGGGATCACAGTCATCGTCTTGTGCGGAGGTTGTTATGCCCCGCTTGTTCACCGGACTTGAAATCCCGCCGGCAGTGAGCCGATCGCTCGCGATGATGCGGGGTGGGCTGCCGGGCGCGCGCTGGATCGATCCGGAGAACTATCATCTGACATTGCGCTTCATCGGCGACATCGATGACGCTTTGGCGCACGAGATTGTCGGCGTGCTCGGCCGTGTGCATCGTCAGAGCTTCGACCTCCGTCTCGACGGGCTGACCTCGTTCGGCGGCCGCAAGCCGCGCGCGGTGGTAGCGACGGTTTCGCCAGTCGCGCCGTTGATGGAGCTGCAGGCCGAACACGACCGGCTGCTGCAACGGCTCGGGCTTGAGCCGGAGGGACGCAAATACACGCCGCACGTGACCTTGGCGCGTTTGCGCGATTCGTCGAGCCGGCAAGTCGCCGAATATCTGGCGGCGCGCGGGCATTATCGTTCTTCCGCGTTTGCGGTCTCGCAATTTGTGCTGTTCTCCTCGCGGGCTTCGGTCGGCGGCGGTCCTTATGTCGTCGAAGAGGCCTACCCGCTCGCAGCCTATGACGTGCGCCGCGCGCAACACGTCGGCTGACCGCAAGCGGCCGCCGATCACTCGGATCTACGATGAGAACGAAAGGGCGCTCTTTCTAGGCGCGCAGCATGCGCGATTGCAGATCGAGCATGGCGGTGGCGAAGCCGTGACCGTCGGACATGACCTCGCGCATCAATGACAACGGCGTTGGGCGCGAGGATTCGACCTCACCGATGACGGTTTCAAAGTCGAACGAAAGCTCGGCGTCGAATTTGCGCGCCAGCTGCTGCATGCGGCGATTGTCGGCGAGGCAGGCCATGTGCAGGAGGCGGAAGCCGCGGTTGCGCGCCGCCAGCAAAGTGCGGCCGAGCAGCGCCGAACCGACGCCGTGACTCTGCCACGGCTGTTCGACGCTGAACGCCGCTTCCGCTTCGCGCGGAGAGCTTGCGCCGAGCGGACGCAGTTCGGCGGCGCCGCGCATCGTAGCGCCGATGAAGAAGCCGTGGACGACGGTGTCGAGGCTGGAGGTCAATTCGACATAGTTGCGGATGAATTGATCCGAGACGCCGCCGGAAAAACGGTTACGCCGGCTTTGTGCGTCCAGACGCAGCAAATGGTCGCGATATTTGGCGGTCTCGCCGATCCACAATTTGCGGACTACACCGCCTTCGGGAAGGATTTCCTTCATTGGGTCTCCTGACGTTATCGTCGACAAGACCCTCCTTAAGTTCGCTTCCTCCCCAGAAAGCACACGAGCGCAGCGAATAAATCGTGCGCTCGGCAAATCACAGCACCATCTTGGGCCGCGTCGGCAAATTGGCAAGGCGAAGGATTGAGCAACATGCCTATATTCCGTATACGCATGGCTCGCGACGCATTTGCGACCGTTTGCTGACGAAGTGAAGACTCACTGAAAAGTGACCTGCTCGATATGACCTGTTCTTCGCCGATGCCGGACGATGCTGATGCGGCTCGCCTTCGACTAACCACGATCCTCATCTCGCGTTGACGGCTTTTAATCAATCACCCGCCGCGCCAAGCGCAAATTCAAGGCCAAAGCCGATGGCGAGCTCGGTCGCAACTCGTTATGACGCCAACGTCGCCTCCGGACGCATCGAGCGCGACGATGCGCAGCTCGCTATCGTCGAAAAACTGGCGCAGCTGGAAGAGCGGATCTCGCAACATAATTCGACGCGACACTCCTCGCCGCTCGGCTGGCTGTTCGCCGCCGCCGAGCGGGGCCAGCCGCCAATCAAGGGACTTTACATCTACGGCGAGGTCGGCCGCGGCAAGACCATGCTGATGGATCTGTTTTTCGAAAGCAGCCCGGTCCAGCGCAAACGCCGTGCGCATTTCCACGAATTCATGCTCGACGTGCACGAGCGCATTTACCTGATCCGGCAGAAAATGCGATTCGGCGACCATGCCGGCGAGGACCCCATCGCGCTGGTCGCCGAGCAATTGGCGGCGGAGGATTGGCTTTTGTGCTTCGACGAATTTCACGTCACCGATATCGCCGATGCGATGATCCTCGGCCGGCTGTTCGCGCGATTGTTCGAACGCCAGATCGTAGTCGTCGCCACCGCTAATGTGCCGCCCGACGAACTCTACAAAGATGGGCTCAACCGCGCTTTGTTTCTGCCATTCATCGCCATGCTGAACGCGCGCATGGATGTCGTGCGGCTCTCCGCGCGCACCGATTTCCGCCTGGAGAAGCTCGCCGGTCAGCCGGTGTGGTATGTGCCCGATGACGCCACCGCCGACGCGGCGCTCGATCGGGCCTGGCGGCGCCTGACCGGAGGCAACCACGGTGCGGCGCAGGACTTGGCGCTGAAAGGACGGATGGTCCATGTGCCGCGCGCGTTTATGGGGGTGGCGCGATTTTCTTTCCACGATCTGTGCGAGGAGCCGCTCGCTGCGGCGGATTATCTGCGGATCGCACGCGACTTTCACACCATCGTCCTCGACCACATTCCGGCAATGACTTACGACAACCGCAATGCGGCGAAGCGTTTCATCATCCTCATCGACACGCTCTACGACATGAATGTGAAGCTGATCGCCTCGGCGGCCACCGCGCCCGAGGCGCTGTACACTGCCGACGAAGGATTTGAAGCCCGCGAGTTCAAGCGCACCGCGTCGCGCCTGATCGAGATGGGCTCGCAGGCCTATCTGGCGCGGCCGCATGGCGCCGGGCATGAGCGGATCTCGGGTTCGTCGGTCGGGATCGTGGAGACGTAAGCGAGGCTGACGCATCGTCAGCCGCTCGTCCTCGCGAAGGCGAGGACCCAGCGCTGGATTCCCGCTTGTGCGGGAATGAGCGGTGTAAACGAACCCGTTCTACCCGCCGAGATTCGCGATCAGCATCGCCGCGACCACCAGAGTCATCAGTGCGGTCGCCGCCCAGCCGCCGATCATCAGGAGCCGCGACGCGGCAAACGCGCCCATGATCCGGCGATTGCCGACCACCAGCATCATGGCGGCCATCAGCGGCACGGCGACCACGCCATTGACCACCGCGCTCCAGAACAACATCCGGATCGGATTGAATTGGCCCAAAGCGATGATGAGACCGGCGAGGGTTGCGGCCGCCAGGATCAAATAAAACCCCGGCGCGCGGCGCACCGGCATTTCGAGGCTGCTGCGCCAGCCGAAAGTTTCCGCGACCGCATAGCCGGCGGAGCCTGCCAGCACCGGCACGGCCAGCAAGCCGGTGCCGATGATTCCGAGCGAGAACAGCGAAAACGCCAGCGCGCCGGCGAACGGCTGCAGCGCTTCGGCCGCCTGTTCGGCGGTGCTGATCTGGGTAATGCCGTGCACGTGCAAAGTCGCGCCGGTGGTGACGATGATGAAAAAGCCGATCAGATTGGAATAAAGCATCCCGGTGATGGTATCGATGCGGATGCGCGCCTCATCGCGCTGCGGCAGCCGCTTGCGGGTCGCGCCACCGGCGCTTGCATCGGCGGCGCGCAATCTGCGCTCCTCGACTTCCAGCGAGGCCTGCCAGAAGAACATGTAGGGACTGATCGTGGTGCCGAAGATCGCCACGAGCGTGAGCATGAAATCGCGATCCCACGCCGCGTGCGGAATGAATGTTGCGGCCAGCACCTCGCCCCAGGGAATGCGGATGCTGAATGCGGCCGCGACATAGGCGAACAGGGCGAGCGTCAGGGTTTTCAAATATTTCGAATAGGTGTGATAGGGCACCAGGATCTCGGCGGCGATACAGCCGACACCGAACAAGACGACATAGACCAGCATCGGTCCGCCGGCGACCAGCCGCAGCGCATCGCCCATCGCCGCAATGTCGGCGGCAATGTTCAGCGTATTGGCGATCAGCAGGAGTCCGACCATCACATAGAGCGCGGCCGCCGGCAGCGCTTTGCCCAGATTGGCGGCGAGACCCCGGCCGGTCACTGCGCCAATCCGAGCCGATACTATCTGGATCGCGATCATGAACGGGGTGGTGAGAAACATCGTCCAGCTCAGCGCATAGCCGAACTGGGCGCCCGCCTGGGAATACGTAGCGATGCCGCTCGGATCGTCGTCGGCGGCGCCGGTCACAAGCCCCGGTCCAAACATCCGGAATAAACGCTGCGCCGACGC
>JBQCCX010000482.1:0-2736 GCA_051961815.1 Xanthobacteraceae bacterium | reverse complement strand
AATGGCGGAGTGAGTGTAATGCGCGTATTTGCTGTTCTCGTTCGGTGTGGCGGTACCTTCTTTTTCAATTCGATCGACATTGCCCGCCCGCATGGCGTCGACGAGGGAAATTTCGGCCCCGCTAACTTTGTGGCGAATCTTGTCATCGGCAAATGCCACATCGGCGAGCTTGGCGCCGGCGAACGGCGAACGCGGGGCTTTTTGCGCCAGCCGTAACAGCTCCTTCTGCACCGCGCCGCAGGCGGTTTGAATGGCGCAGCCGACCGACGACGTCGTAAACGAACCGCCCTCGACCGGCGCATGCGGCAGGCCGGAATCGCCGAGCCTTGCAGTCACGTTCTCGATCGGCACGCCGAGCATCTCGGCGGCGAGCTGCGTCATCATCGTGTAGGTGCCGGGGCCGATATCCGCCGTCGCACTGGCGATTTCCACGCTGCCGTTGGCGGTCAGGACCGCCTTGGCGCTCGCCTCCATCTGCATGGCTTCCCAGATTCCGCTCGCCATGCCCCAGCCGACCAGCTCGCTGCCATCGCTCATTGAGCGCGGCTGCGGATTGCGTTTGGACCAGCCGAACCTCTCCGCAGCCTGGTGATAACACGCTCGCAGTTCCTTGCTGCTGTAAGGCTTGTCCTCGATCTGGTCCTTATCGGAATAATTGAGCAGGCGCAAAGCGAGCGGATCCACGTTCGCAGCATAAGCAAGCTCGTCCATCGCGCATTCGATCGCGAACAAACCTTCGGCGCCGCCCGGCGCCCGCATATCACAGGGCGTATTCTGGTCGAGTTTCACGAGCTTCTGCACGAGCTCGACGTTGTCGCATTTATAGAGCTGGCTGGACCAGGTCACGTAGCTGCGCTGAAAGTTCTCGAACTGCGAGGTCATGCCGATCCATTCGTGACGGATGCTCGTCAGCTTTCCATCGCTATCGGCGGCGAGCGCGAGTGATTGAACGTTTCCGGCGCGATAGCCCAGCGTGAACATCTGCTGCCGTGTCAAAGTCACCTGGACCGAACGCTGCAGCGCCCGTGCCGCCAGGACTGCGAGCGGCAATTCATATTGCGGGCGCAGGCCCGATCCGAAGGCGCCACCGACATACGGCGACAAGACGCGCACAGCGTTCTGGCGCATCCCAAGCACATTGGCGACGTAATTCCGGCAGTTGAGCGGTCCCTGGGTTTTGTCATAGACCGTAATGCTGCCATTGCCCTCCCAAATCGCCGTGGCGCCGAACATTTCCATCGGATTGTGATGTTCGATTGGCATCCGGTATTCGGCTTCGATCCGGATTGGAGACCGATCGAAAGCCCGGGCCGCGTTGCCGCGTTTGTGCGAATGGCTTTCGCCGTTTTCCCTGACCGCCCGGGCTCGGCCTCGGCTCGCTTCGAAATCAGTCGTGTGCGATCGCTGATCGTAGTCGATCTGGATTTGCGCGGCCGCAAATCGCGCCGTTTCAGGATTCTCCGCCACGACCAGCGCCACCGGCTGCCCACTGAACCGGACCTGATCGTCGTAGAGCGGGCGGAAGGGCGAACCAGGCGGCGCGACCTCGTCGCCGTACTTTGCATCCGATGCCGCCAGTTTTGGCCGATGGGCATGCGTGAATACGTCAAGCACGCCTGGTACCGCCAATGCCTCCGTTGTGTGGATATTCCGGATACGGCCTCGGGCGATTGCCGAGGTTACGACGAAGCCGTATGCCAGTCCGGAGACGATGTGCTCGGCCGCGTATTTCGCCGCGCCAGTGACCTTGGCCTGTCCGTCGACGCGGGAGGTCGGCTTGCCAAGATAGTTCGTGCGCGTGTTGGCCATCTGAAACTCTTCACCTGACGCGTTTGTCGATTTGCGATTGCGGTGTGCCGCCTGCGGCCTGGGTCAATGCGCGCACGATCGCACGCCGGGCCAATCCGATCTTGAAGTCATTGTGACCAAAACCGCGCGCATCGCTCAAAAGCGTGGCGGCCGCGCGCGTGAATGCCTCCGCCGTGCCCGGAGCGCCAGTGAGTTGCGCTTCCGCGCGTCGGTCACGCCATGGTCTGTGAGCGACCCCGCCGACGGCGAGGCGCGCTTCCTTGATCGTCCCGTTGTCGATCTCGAGCGCTGCCGCGACCGACACCAGCGCAAAGGCATAAGACAAACGATCGCGGATCTTGAGATAGCTATAGTTCTTGGCCAATCCGTTCGGCGGCAGTTCGACAGCGGTGATGATCTCGTCTTTTTCGAGATTTGTATCGATCTGCGGCGTTTCGCCGGGCAGGCGATGAAAATCTGCAAAGGCGATACTGCGCTCGCCATTGCGGCCGGCCGCTATTACGCGCGCTTCCAACGCGGCAAGCGCCACGCACATGTCGGACGGATGCGTCGCGATGCAGTATTCGCTGGCGCCAAGAATCGCATGCATGCGGTTGAGCCCGTCGAGGGCCGAACAGCCAGTTCCGGGCTCGCGCTTATTGCATGGTGTCGTCGTGTCGTAAAAGTAAAAGCACCGCGTGCGCTGCAGAAGATTGCCGCCGGTTGTCGCCATGTTGCGCAATTGCGGCGAGGCCCCGGCCAGAATCGCGCTGGCAAGCAGCGGGTAACGTTTCTCGATCTCGGAGTGATAGGCGAGATCGCTGTTTGGGACGAGAGCGCCGATCCGCAAACCCCCGTCACTCGTGTTTTCGATGCGGTTGAGCTGCAGCCGCGTGATATCGATCAGTCTTGACGGCCTGGTCACGCCCTCCTTGATCAGATCGATCA
>JBQCCX010000481.1:0-6425 GCA_051961815.1 Xanthobacteraceae bacterium | reverse complement strand
ACCCACCATTGTCCGCTCACCGGGCTTGTTGCCGGCAATGTCGCAGCAGCGGCTGAATTTCCATTCGCAATAAGGTTGGCGACGAGCGCGCTTTGCAGCTGCGCATAGGAGACCGGGTCGAAATAGGTGACGCTTTCGCCGAGCGCCCCCGAGCCGAGCGAAGAGCCGTCAACTTCGCCGTAGCCGACATCGATGGTGATGGTGATCGGGTTGGAAAAATGGCTCTCGAAATAATTGACGACCGCTTGAACATCCGCGGTGAAGCCCGCGGGCGCGTTGGCGACGCTTGAGTCATAAACGATATTGATCACCAAACCGCCGGACGACTGATTGGTGATCGAGGAAGTGCCAGCCGTCCCCCCGGTGCCGCCCGAGGTGCCGCCGGTCCCGCTGGTGTTGATGATCCAGTTCGGGATCGCCTCAGCCGAAGATGGCGTGGATTCGGCGAATGGCGCGCTGATGATCAAAATACCGTCTGACGGTGCAGCGAATATTGGACCCGCATTGTTGCTCGGCGTGGCATTCGAAGACGGTTCAATAGTGCCACCCCAGGCACTGCCAGCCTGATCGACCGGGCCAGCATCGTGAAACAGGCCCACCGGCTGCGTCGTCAGCGTAGGTTCGCTGCCAGAACCGAGGGGTCGCGCAACCTCGGCAGCGGCCGGGTCCTCTCCAACAGACCCGCTGTCGTCAAGCGTGAACCAAAAAGCGTCCGCAGCGGGAAGATGAAAGCTGCCGCCCGCGTCATCATTGACCTCCGGCGACAAGGCAGCCGCTACACCGGGAGCTTCTGGGTCCAGATCGATTATTGGCGCTGACGCGGATCCGTGTTCCGCGCCGGTAACGCCTGTATTGATCGAGAGTCCGGTGCCGGGCGATTCTGGTATTTGCGCCGCCAACAGCACATCGCCACTTGCCATTGCATTGGAATCGGAAGTTTGCGTGACTTCGGAAGACGCCGGCGAGCCGGCGCGGCTCGCGCCTTCATCTGCACTAAAACCGGACATGCGAAGCCCCCAGCAAGGATTTGCCAACCCTAGCCCAAATCTATGTCCGGGAACATGAGTTAGTGTTTCGCGACGTTATTTTTTGTCTTTTGGGAAATGCAGCTTTGCCCGTTGTTTTGAGACAAAGTTTAATATTCGGGCGTCTGGTTGATTTTGCATCTCAATGGTTGGCTTAGGCCGACCGTCGTCGCAGCGGTGCGGGAACCCCTTCGGCACGCGGCACAGCGCCGATCCGGCGCGGCAACACGACTTTCTTATTTCACCGGTGCGGCATCGGGAATGAAACGATGACCGAACACCGGCTCTTTGTGTTCCGTCGGCGGCAATTGCCAGGCGCCGGTCGACGGCGGCCGGACCTCGGCATCGACATGGACGTCGAGAAGAAATGGCCGGTTTGCCGCGATCGCGTGTTCGAGCGCGCCGCGGAAGTCCTGCGAGCGCGCCACGGTGAGCGCCTCGACGCCCGACGCCTTCGCCCATGCCGCAAAATCAGGATTGTACGGTTTCTTATTGGCGCCTTGGTGAAACATGGTGCCATGCTCGCGGCCGCCGAACATGCCGAGTTGAATGTCGCGGATCGAGACCCAGCCGAAATTGTTCCAGATCACCCAAACGACGGGAATGTTGTACTCAACCGCCGTGCAGAGCACATGCGGAACCATGGTGAAACAGCCATCGCCGGTCACCGCGACCACCGGCCGATCCGGCGCGGCAAGCTTTGCTCCGAGCGCGCCGGCAGCGCCGAATCCCATGCCGGAGAAGCCCCAGGAATTGAGCATCGATTGCGGCCGGCGCGCCTGCCAAAATTGCATATACCAATTGTGGCTCACGCCCACATCGCAACAGATGATGCCGTCCGCCGGAATGACAGCCTGGCAATCGGCGACGACGCGTTCCGGCCGCATCGGCGTCGCGTGGATCGCAAAATTCGGCTGGACAAATTCGTCCCAGGCCGCACGCCACTGTGCGATCTGCGCCAGCCAGTGCCGCCGCGCCGCGCTGTCGGGATTGCCCAAACGGCGCTCGAGCTCGGCAAGCAGCTGGCGCAAGAAGGTGCGCGCGTCCGCGGCGACCGCCAGATCGGGCGGATAATTGCGGCCCAGTTCCGCGGCATCAATGTCGACATGGACGAGTTTGCTCACCGGAAAGTTCCAGGAGTATCCCGGCAACCACGACGAGGCAGAGCGGTCGTCAAAGCGCGCACCGATCGCGAGTACAAGATCCGCGCGGCGGCCCGCCTCGTTGGCCGGATAGGCGCCATTACGGCCGATAAAACCGAGCGACAGCGGGTCGGTCATATCGATGCAGCCCATGCCATTCGGTGATGAAATCACCGGGATCGACAGCTTTTTGGCAAATTCGGTGAGCTCGCGACTCGCCTCCGACAGCGTGACGCCGTGTCCGATGAAGATCACCGGCCGTTCGGCGGCGACAATCATATCCAGCGCAGACGACACCTGTTCCGGTGACGCGCCGCTTCGTTGTGCGTTGAGCGGCGGCGCAGCGGGCGGCAACTCGACCTCGTCCTCCTCCTGAAAGACATTGAAGGGAATGTCCACATTCACCGGTCCGGGACGGCCCGAAAGCATGGCCGTCATTGCCTGACGCAACGCCAGCGGCAGCATGTCGACCCGCGACGGCTGGAAGCTGCGCTTGACGACCGGCCGAACGATGTTGACGAAATCAGCCTGATAATGCCGGTTGATCTCCTGAAACGGGCTGCGGTTGAATTGCGAGGTCGGCACATTGGCCGTAATGGCCAACAGCGCCGACGAATCCGTGAGCGCGCAAGCGAGCGGCATGACAATGTTGCACGAACCGGGACCGCAGGAGGTGAGCGTAGCAACCGGCTGGTGCCGTACGCGGAAATAGGCGTCCGCCATGTGCGCAGCGACCTGCTCATGGCGAGGCGATATCAGCTTGATGCGGTCGCGCGCCTGGTAAAGCGGATCGAGCATGCCGACATTGCCGTGCCCACAAATGCCGAAAACATAGGGCACGCCATTGGCGACTAGATATTCAGTGATCAGCTCGGCGCCCTTCATCCGTGCCATAAATCGCTCCCGCGTCTCGCGTCAGTCGGGTTCTTTAGCACGTTGCGGCGCGGCAATCCCAGGCGCATGAGCCGGCTTACCGGCGCCGCCTGACTCGGCGAACAAGGTAGTCGTAATTGATCGTGAATTGCTCAGGCTGGCTGATCTCCGATTTCAGCTTTTCGATGTCAGCGCGCGAAAACTCCGGCGCCGGATCGCCCGCGGCTTCGGCCAATAATTGTACCATCGCTCCGTTCTCCAGCATGATGGTTGCTATGACCGCCTCCGCGATGGTGGCGCCGGTCAGCACAACGCCATGGTTTTTCAGCAAAACGCCGCGGCCACCACCGAGAGCGCGCGCCACTCCCGCACCCATCGCGTGGGAGCGAATGAGCGCTATTGTGTCGTCGTAGCTTCCCAGCGCCTCGTGAAACAGCGCACCCGGCTGGCTATAGCATTTTAGCCCTCGCCCGGTGGCCGAAAGAGCGATCGAATAGGTCGGATGCGTATGGATGACGCAATTGACGTCCAGCCGCGCCTTGAAAATCTCGGAGTGGATATAGACCTCGCTGTGCCGGCGCGCCGTTCCCGCAACCACATTGCCCTCGAGATCGATCGTGAGGACGTTTTCCAGCGTGATCTCATCGAGCCCGATGCTGTGGGCCTTCATCAAGAAGAGGTTCGGATTATCGGGCAGACGGAGGGAAATATGACCGCGCGTAAAATCATCCTGGCCTTGATCGACCAAAACCTTCCCCGCGACAATCAGCTGCTCCTTGAGCGCGCGATGAACCGCTTGCTTTCCGGCCGTCTTTGCCCGGCGTGCAGCTTTATTTTTGGCCATTCCCCTCCCCCGTGATGCGTTGGGAGCGCAACAGAACAGGGAATTCAAAGCGCCTCAAGTAAAAAGAAGCGGTGCCCATTGGGCACCGCTTCGGCTCAGATCACTTATTATCGCAGGCGTCGATAACCGACTATGCCGCCCGCCGATTGATATTGGCTTCGGCGATTTGGGTCAGCTTCTTGTCGGTAGCCTTTTCCTCTTCCAGGGTTTGGTTGAGGAGGGTGGCGGCGTCGTTGCGGCCCATTTGCTTGGCCCAGGCAATCAGGGTGCCGTACCGCGTCATCTCGTAATGTTCCACAGCTTGCGCGGCCGCGATCAGCGCGGCATCGAGCACGGTCTTATCCTGGACTTCGCCGGCAACGTCTTCAGCTTCCTCGATGATGCCATCGATCGCCGGGCAGTCGACGCCTTGCGCCTGCTTGCCGAGCAACTGGAAGATTTGCTCGAGGCGCTTGACGTGGTTCTCGCTCTCGCGCAAGTGCGTCTGGAAGCCCTGCTTGAGCTGCTGATTGTTGGCCTTGTCGATCATTTCCGGCAGCGATTTCACGATCTGTTTTTCGGCATAGTAGATGTCTCGCAGCGTGTGCACGAACAGATCGTCCATGTTCTTGATGTCCTTCGAAAACAGACCCATGACTGTCACTTTCCTTACTTTGACTGTGGTTGGAAGTACGGCAGGCTGTGCCCGCCCGATTACCTGGTGCCAACGCCAGCATGCAGCGACATGTTCCGGCCTGGGCGTCGTCGCCGCCTGGTCCCGAGTGACTTCGCACCAAGCGGCGGATTGGGCTGTCTCTCAAAATCGACCACCGAAACCACAGTCATGTCGAGGAAATACCAGACCCAAGTCGCTGACGTGCTCACTTATATTCGTCGGGAAATTCGCGACGAGGTCGATGGCGACGCTATCAAAAAGCAGCGCCAAGCCTTGAGCGCCAAGCCTTGAGCGCCAAGCCTTGGTCGAGCGCGGCGACTGATCCGTGCTCAGGCGAAATAGATCATCCAGATAATCGCAAACACAATCACGACCGCAGCGACGCTGAAGCCGAGCACAAACCGGACATTGTGCCCGGTCACTCCCTGTCGAGCCTGCGGCGCGGCTATTACCGGCCGCCGTTCGGGGCTCTCGGAGGGGCTCATGACATTCCCTTCTCCTTGCTGACCGGCTTGCCACCGGTCAGGTGTTCCCTCGCCCCGACCTACGGCTGCGCGGACCTGCGGCCACCTGCGCAACCGCCGCTAAGGTTGAGCGTCGAGCCAATCATCGACGTCTTGGCGGACGAGATCTTTGGCCAGTCCGTAACGTTGCTGGATACGACCTTCGAGTTGATCGCGACGGCCGTTGATCTGAGCGAGGTCGTCATCGGTCAATTGACCCCACTTCTGCTTGATCTTGCCTTTCACTTCTTTCCAGTTGCCTTCAATCCGGTTCCAATCCATGGCGCGCTCTCCAAACTGATCGCTTGCCGAGCACGCTAAACGTGGCCGGCGGCGGCACAGTTCCACAAATGGTTCCAGAAAGTTCGCCGCAATCTGCCTGGAACTTTCCGGAACGCGAGGGTCACAGCGGCGTTGGCCCGATAAGCACATGGGCATGAGTCGAGGACCGGCATTTCGTTAAGCGGAAAGCCGCGGCTCAGCTTTGTGGGAGAACAGAGGAGAGCAGAGATGAGGAACAAGTTATTGGCTACGGTCGCCGTGGCGGCGGTAGTCGGGTTCGGCGGATTCGCCGCCGCGCAATCGCAGATGGGCGGCGAGTCGAACAAATCGACTTCCGGCGCGACATCCGGGACCAGCTCGGGTGCGACACAGCAGAAGAGCGGGACTCAGTCGGGCGATAAGACGCTAAACCCGTCGAGCACCCAATCGAGTAATCCGTCGCGAAACGAGTCGGCCCAGGACAAGAGCGGCAAGTCTAACGAGCGGCTCGGCCAGGGTCAGAAGACCGAAGAAAGAAACGAGTCGAAGAGCGGCCAGCTGCATGAAAACGAGCAGCAAAAAGGTGCGCAGCAAGACCGCGGCCTGAAAAACCAGAAGGGTGCGCAGGAGCAGCGCGGCACCAACATGAAGGGTGCGCAAGAAGAGCGCGGCAAGAACCTTAAGGGTGCGCAGGAAGAGCGCGGCAAGAACCTTAAGGGTGCGCAGGAGGAGCGCGGCGAACGTGGCATGAAGGGTGCCCGGGATCAGCGCGGGACGACCGAGCGTAACGCCACCGAGCAGAACGGCCGGAACGGCGTGAACGTCGGCGAACGCGGCGAACGCGGTGGATCGGTGCAACTGTCCGACGATCAGCGTTCGCGGATCAAAACGGTCATCGGACATGGTAGCGGCGCGCGATTGAGCAGGAGCGACGTGAACTTCAGCCTGTCCGTCGGGACACGGGTTCCGCGGACCGTGCACTTTGTGACGCTGCCTAGCGAAATCGTGCAGATCGTACCGCAATATCGCGGCTTCGATTACTTCCTCGTCGAGGACGAGATCGTGATCATTGACCCGCACACGTTCGAAATCGTTGCGGTTATCCCTGCCTAACGGCTGGGA
>JBQCCX010000480.1:0-6060 GCA_051961815.1 Xanthobacteraceae bacterium | reverse complement strand
GTGCCGGTATCCGTCATCGGCACATTCGCAGTCCTCCTGCTCATCGGCTATTCGGCCAATACCATCTCGCTGCTGGCGCTTGTGCTTGCCATCGGCATCGTTGTCGACGATGCGATCGTGGTCGTCGAAAACATCGAGCGGGTGATCGAGGAGGAGACAAACCTCTCCGTGCCCGACGCCTGCAAGAAGGCGATGGCGGAGATCACCGGACCTATTTTGGCGATTACCTTTGTTCTGCTGTCGGTCTTCGTTCCGGTCGCCTTCATACCGGGCATCAGCGGTCAGCTGTTTCGTCAATTTGCGGTCGCCGTCTCGGTGGCGATGCTCATCTCGGCGCTTAACGCGCTCACTTTGAGTCCGGCGCTCTGTGCCGTGCTGCTCAAGCGCGGCCAAAGCACCGGATGGCTGATGACCCATGTGCTCGGGGCGGTGGAAAGGACACGCGGCGGTTATGTGTCCGCGGTCCGCCGGCTGGCGCCGGTAAGCATCGTTGCGATGGCTGTGGTCGCGGGAGCACTGGCATTATCGGTGCTGATTTTCTACGTCACGCCGCAAAGCTTTCTCCCTGACGAGGATCAGGGCGCAATCTTTGCCGCGCTGCGGCTACCGGAAGGCGCATCGGTCAATCGCACCGAAGCCGTGGTCAAACAGGTCGAAGACATTGTCAGACCGATCCCCGGCGTGGAAGGCGTGCTGTCGGTGGTGGGGCTGAACTTCATCGATTATGTGGCGTCATCGAACCAAGCATTCTTCGTTATCCGGCTGAAGCCCTATGAACTGCGCACCGACCGGGTTCAAAGCGCCAATGCGATCATTGCGCGGTTGCGGCCGCAATTGTCGGCAATTCCCGGCGCCATAGCGTTTCCATTTAACCTGCCGCCGATACTGGGCCTCGGCAGCACCGGCGGCTTCCAATACGTTTTGGAAGCCCTGCAAGGTCAATCACCCAGCGATCTCGCCGCTGTGCTTCGCGGACTGCTGGTGACCGCCAATGGTCAGCCGGAGCTTGCCGGCGTGTTCAGCACCTACGCCGCAGACACACCGCAGGTTTACCTCAATATCGATCGCGACAAAGCGCAAGTGCTCAGCGTCAGAATCAGCGACATCTTCAATGCATTGCAGTCCACACTGGGCAGTTACTACATCAACGACTTCAACGTTTTTGGGCGCACCTGGCAAGTTAATCTGCAGGCCGAAACGGCTTTCCGGCAGCGCATCGACGATATCGAACGGATCTATGTGCGAAATGCGCGCGGCGACATGGTTCCCATGCGCGCCTTGGCGAAAGCTGAGTTGGTGCAGGGGCCGCAGACCGTGGTGCGCTATAATGGATATCGCGCGGCGCTGGTGAATGGCGCGTCCAAGCCTGGCTTCAGTTCGGGCCAAGGCCTTGCGGCGATGGAGCGCATTTCTGCGGAAACGCTGCCGGCGGGCTACAGCTTTGAATGGACCGGAACCGCGTTTCAGGAAAAAGCCGCAGGTGGACGAACGGGACTCGTGCTCGGTCTCGCCATTCTCTTCGCATATTTGTTTCTGGTCGCGCTGTACGAAAGCTGGAACGTTCCGATACCTGCATTGCTCTCGGTCAGCATTGCCATCCTCGGCGCGCTCATAGCGCTAAAGATCGCCGGACTGAGTTTCGACGTGTACGCCCAGATAGGCCTGGTTGCGCTCATTGCGCTCGCCGCCAAGAACGGCATTTTGATCGTCGCCTTCGCGGTCGAGCAGCGGCGGCTCGGAAAAGACATTTATACCGCAGCGATCGAAGGCGCGTCGCTGCGCTTCCGCCCGGTCATGATGACAAGCTTCGCGTTCATCTTCGGACTCATTCCGCTTGTAATTGCGACCGGAGCCGGCGCGGCCACTCGCCACGCGGTCGGCACTCCGGTATTCGGCGGTATGATCGCAGCGGCAATTTTCGGCGTCTTCATCATTCCGCTGCTGTTTGTGATCGCCGAGCGGCTCCGCGATCGTCACGCTAAATAGTTGAACTATCGCCGCGACGCTCGGTTTGGCGAGCGGCGCTCTCGTTGAATTGCAAATTATGCCGGAAGCGGAATCCAATTGTACAGCGCAAGTCCGCCGTCGACCACGACCGTGGTTCCGGTGACGTAACCCGAAAAGCGGTCGCACAATAAAGCAACAGCCATATCGGCGATGTCTTCCGGCGTCCCCGTCCGACCGAGCGGAACCATCTTGGCGAACGCAGCGATGTTGGCGTCAAATCCACCGCCGGGAATGGCGCCTGGCGCGATGGCATTGACGCGAATGCCGTCCGCCCCGAGCGCCCGCGCCAGTTCTTTCACGATCATGGTTTGGCCAGCTTTGGTCGCGCTGTAATGCGGCAGGTTACGCGGCGTGTCGGCGTGCAGCGAAGTGATAAAAAGCATCCTGCCTTTGATGTTGCGTGCCTTCATGTGCGCGCCCGCAGTTTGGCCGAGGACGAAGCCGGCGCGCAAACCGACCGACGTCATCAAGTCCCATTGGGCTTCGCTCACGGCCAAGGCAGTCTCATTCTCTACCCGCCGTGGCGATGCGCTGTGCACGAAAATAGAAATGGATCCGAGCGCTGCGACAGCGGCGTCGAACAATCGGCGCGCCGCCGTTGGCTCGCTCAGATCGGCCGCAATGAAGGTTGCGCCGAGATCGCGCGCCAGCGCAGTTCCAGCTTGTTCGGCAATATCGCTCAACGCAAGCCGTACGCCTTCGGCGGCTAAGGCCTTGGCAATCCCGCGCCCGATCCCTGAAGCCGCGCCAGTGACCAGCGCAGAATCGCCTTCGAGCAATCCCATTTCGCCCCTCCACAAATCGGCCGAGAGTCAATCACGCTATTTTGCCTGAACCGATTTGCGCGCGCCAACCGGCGCAAACGCGAAAAGGGCGCGATCGCAACAGCGATCACGCCCTAATCGAGGTGAGTTCTATTCTATTGTCTTAGCGCCATCCGCCCCAACCCCAACCGGGGTTTCCGCAGGTGCAGCCGCCACCGCCGAATCCGACGCCGACGTAACCTGGCGCGTAAGAGTAAAGACCCGAATCCCAACCGGGCCCGCCCCAGCCGCCGACTGACACGCCGACGGTTGGACCGCCCCAACCCCAACCGTTGTTCCATCCGCCGCCCCAACCGCTGTTCCATCCGCCATTCCAACCGGCAGAGGCGAAGCGGTCACGTCCGGCAAACGCAACGCGATCCCGGTCACGGCCATAGAACGCGGTCCGATTACGATCCCGGTCACGGCCATAGAACGCGGTCCGATCACGATCCCGGTCGCGTCCAAGGAACGCGGATCGACTACGATCCCGGTCACGGCCATTGAACGCGGACCGATCACGATCCCGGTCGCGCAGGCTGGATTGGTTTGTCAGCCTTGCGGAACGGTTGGTGCCCTGGAGCTCGTTACGCCCCGAGATCGCGCCTTCGTTCCGGCTCAAGTTACGACCTTGCATCTGCTGGCCCGTATTCATGCCAGGACCCTGCGCATTCATCTGACCGCCGGTGCTGAGATTTTGACCGGCGTTCATTCTGGTGCTGTTTCGTTCCTGAGTCTGCGCTGACGCGGCGGTTACGCTGGCGGCAGTCAACAAAGCCGCAGTTACGGCCGCCACTATCGTTCTATTTGAGTTCATTCAAAACGCTCCATTTCAGTCCATGCAAAAACCACCCATGCCCCACCCATGGACATTCAAGTCCTCACATCTGCAAAGGTTCGCTGGGTTCGATGAGATTTGGCGTGGAAAAAAATGCAGACGGAACTGTGTTGACTGTTCTGTTTTCGACTCTCGGAACTTTGCAGTGGAACCACACGCCGCCGTCCCGCAATTGCTTAAGTGCGGAACAGCAACCAAATACCGGCAGCGGTCAAAAAGCAGCCGGCGATCCGCGAGAGTAATTTGCCGAATGGCAATGCCTTCTCCGACAAAACCAGCGCCGCCAGCGCGGCGATCCACAGCACATTCATTACGCCGCCAACAAACAGCAGCAACATCAGAGCCCAGCAGCAGCCGATGCAGTACAGACCGTGGCGAAGACCGAGCGCAAGCGCACCGGCGGGATCCGAACGAAATCCGCCATGGCGCATGATGAACGTCAGCGGCGCCTGGCAATATGACAGGCACGCCTCCTTGATCGGACTCCATTGATAAACGCCGGCGGCAATCAGCACGACGCCGCCAAGCATGATGCTCGCACTCTCCATCATCGGGGTGAGCAGTGCGGCCCGTTCCATCGCCCATTGCGCGCAGGTGGCCGCAAGCGAGAATCCAAACCAAGCGATCAGGTAACCGGAGGCGAACCAGCCGCTCGCCGCAAATGGATGTCCGCTCTCGGCTGCTTGTCTGCCGACGCGCGCATAAATGAGGATCATGGGCGCCACCGCGGGCGTCATCATCCCGATCATCATCACAGCCCACATCGCCAGGACATAGGCGAACTCGATCGGCTGCCACGGCGCGGTTGCCGGCATCATGAGTCCTTGGCCCGCCGGAATCATCCGAAAGCCGGTCATGTCCATGCCGTCCATGCTCATGTCCTGGGCGAGCCAGACGATATCGGCCCAGGCAAGAGCCGTGATAACCGCAAGGGCGGCGATCACCACGGCGCGGTCGCGCCGTAGCACGGTTTCAAGCGCCGGATTCATTCCCGTTCAGCGCACGATCCCGCTCTGACACAAATTGACGCGCGCGAACTGCGCGTAGGAATCAGCGAGTGTAAATTGCATAGGACGCGACACAACGTTCCAGCCTCGTCCGATTTCAGCGAGCGAATATTCGAAGCCGTCGGGAATATCGATACGGGCGCGGTGCTCGGCGCCGGTGACCGGATTTTTGATCGGCTCGCCATGCCCCTCGGTCACGCCGCGCACGACCACGCGACCCTTGCGGCCATCGACGTCGACCTCAAAATCAATCGCTGCGAAAATCGGCTCGTGAAATTTCTCGAAAGTCGTAGAGAACACCTGGAAAATCGTCGCGCCGGGTTCGGTGTCCTGTCCGGTTAAAATCCGCAGCAATGCATTGCGTTGCGGCTCACTCGCACGCTCGTCAATGACGACCGCAGCTTCGCCCTTGCCTTCGTGGATCGCTCCCGGCCAGCGAAAGATACCGACAAACCGCAGGCCATCAAGCCGCGTATCGCCGTGAATCCCCTGATCGATCTGCATTGCGGCAACGGCTTCACACTTGCAATAGCTCGGCAGCCCATTGAATTGACACGGACAGCCGTAAGAGCAGTTACAATTGACGAACTCCCTCGCTTTGATGCTCCATTTCACGTCGCTCATAAATGCCTCCCGAGCGCGCCGGCCCAAAGGATCGCGGCTAAAGCCTGAAGTGTACTGGAGTAGCGGCCAGAACGACACAGCAAATCTTGGCCCGATGTTCAAGAATTGGCCGGATAGATCAAGACGCCGTCAGGGCGGCGCTTCGCCGCGGCCGTCATATGTGCCGGGTCGATGTGGCCAGCGCGAAGGATGTGAAATACGCTCTCGCCCGCGGCGAGCAGATAATCGGCGATGACCCGCCTGTGGCAACGCCACCATAGCGTCTCGGCGCACATGATGGCGCATCGGCTGGCATGGCCCAGCTGGCGCAATTCGTCCAAGGCCGACCGAAATTCGCGGCTCATGGCGTAATCGGCGTAATTGTGAAAGCTCTGATTTTGCCAGTATGCATTGACGCTTGCCGAGATCTCTCGTTGCTTCCGCCGCAGCCCGCCAAGCGCAGCGATATGACGGTAATCGATATCGAAAACGGCAAGCGAACTGGCGAGCGCTTCGCGATCAAATTGCGGATTGGTGCTCGAGCGCGGCATAGTCCGCACGTCGACCACAAGCCGGACCTCCACATCGGTTAGCAATTCGATGAATTCGGCAACCGGCCTGGTGGCATGCCCGATCGTAAAGAACTCTTTTGCCATGGGCCTTCAGCAACCGCTGCGCTATCCGCTCGTCCATTATTTGGTATCAGATGCATCCCCCTGCCATTTCGACTCGTCAGGCTTGCTGTTTCGAAGTATTATTGCAAAATGGCACCAGAGATTTATGGGGATGGTTCCATGAACAC
>JBQCCX010000479.1:0-8246 GCA_051961815.1 Xanthobacteraceae bacterium | reverse complement strand
TCCTCAGCTGCGACATGCCCTATGGGCCGGTGCAGCACGGCAGCGACGCCGCGCTTGCGGCGGCACAGCGGTTGATGCGCGAGGGCGGCGCCGAGGTCATCAAGGTCGATGCCGCCGCGGAATTTCCCGATGTGGTACGCGGATTGGTCGGGGCCGGCGTGCCGGTCTTCGCGCAATTCGGGCTGACGCCGCAGACCGCGAGCAAATACGGCATTCCCTACAGCGCGCAGAATTCGCCCGCCGCGCAGGCGAGCGCCGAAGCGGCGGCGAAGCTCGTCGCCGAAGCCAAGCTCCTCGAAGCCGCCGGCGCCTGTCTTCTTGATTTCACCAATTCGGGGCCGATCGCCGGCGCGGCGGTCGCGGCCGCGGTCAAGATTCCGGTGATCGGCGGCTTTGGCGGCGGACCATGGCTCGACGGCCGGGTGCGGCTTGCGCAGACCGCTATCGGCTCCAGTGAAAAATGGCTCGAGGCGAAGACCGAGACTTACGCCAATACCGCGCAAGCCGCCCTGGACGCATTCATGGCCTTGATCGCCGACGCCCGCGCCGGGCGCCAGATCAAGGGCTGATCAAAAATGAGCCGACCGGCAGGAGCGATGCCATGAACGATCTGATCCCGCTGGCCGAAACGATCGCGGCGCGCTTGAAGACGCGACGCGAATCCATCGCCATCGCCGAGTCTTCGACTGGCGGCCTGATCGCGGCTGCGCTGCTCGCAGTGCCCGGCGCGTCGGCGTACTTTCTTGGCGGCGCCGTCGCCTATACCCGCCAAGCTAAAATCCTCCTGCTCGGCTTGGACGAAAGCGCACTGGCGGAATTCCGCCCGGCCACCGAGGGGCACGCGTTGTCGCTGGCGCGCGGCGCGCGCGTACGTTTCGCGGCATCTTGGGGCTTCGGCGAAACCGGCGCGACGGGACCGACCGGTAATCGCTACGGGGACCCAGCCGGCCACACCTGTCTTGCGGTTGCCGGAGCTATCGAGCGCGCGATTACGCTTGAGACCGGCAGCGACGAGCGGCCTGCAAATATGCGCGCCTTTGCAGCAGCCGCGCTGAAATTTTTGGCGGATACCATACCGCGTTAGCCATACCGGACGGTTCTCGCGACCTTCGCTGTTTGCAATAGGTGCGCAGGATCGCTATATAGCTGCCATTCGCGATTGCGCCTGACCTTAGTCGCGGCCATAACGGCCTTCGCCAAGAACACGCAAAATCCGGATATGCGACCCATGCGAAATGGTTTTGTGTGGGGCAACGACGCCTTTGCGCGTTTTAAAAGGAGGCCATTAATGGCCACAGGTACTGTTAAGTTCTTCAATGCCCAGAGGGGCTACGGCTTCATCGTTCAGGACAACGGTGGCCCCGACGTGTTCGTTCACATTTCCGCGGTCGAACGCGCCGGCATGCATCAGCTCAACGAAGGCCAGAAGCTTTCGTTTGACGTGCAGCCCGATCCGCGCAGCGGCAAATCCGCTGCGGCGAATCTGCAAGCAGTCTAAAGCTTCATTCCAAAAACGACGCCAGCGCGAAAGCGCTGGCGTTTGCTTTTCGTGAAGGACAACGCCATGGCGAAAAAACCCGGCACCAATCCCAAGAATGAATTCGTGTTTTTCGACGTTGTCTATGAAGATGGTTCACAGCGCTCCAATCGGCGTGTGCCGGCCGCGTTGCTTGATGGTCTGGACAAAGACGAGCCCGCGCGCGGCTTCATCATCGAGCAAGATCGGGAAATCGCCGAAAAATCAGGACGTCCGCCGCTGGCGATAAAAAGTATTCGTCGTGCCGGCGCAAAACGAGCAGTCGCAGGCAGCTAACCGACGCCGATTTCCGACTCTTTCCGCAAGGAACGCGCGCAGGGGCCGTGCGCCTTCGAGCGTTTTTCTGCCGGCCACGGCCGGAAATAAGACGCGACGGCATCATGTTTCTGATCTAATCTGGTGCCAAAGCTGCTTCTGCAACGCTCGTTCTCGAGGAGGGAGCGCAGGTCAACTAGGACAGACGCTCACGCTCAGGACAGAGTTCAGGGGCTGTCGCAGGTCGGCGGATCCGATCAATCATGACAACGGAGGAAGCCGTGACCAGCCACAAGTTCAAGATCGGTCAATCGGTCAATTACACCTCGGGCCCGTTCGGCGCCAGCGCCAGCGGCGCTTATCAAATCACGCAGCTGTTGCCACCCGAAGGCGATGACTTTCAATACAAGATTAAAAGTGCTGCCGAGCCGCATGAGCGGGTCGTCAAAGAGAGTCAGCTCGATCGCATCGGCTGATGCCGGACCTCCCGATCCGCAGGGCTAGTAACATGGCATTCGATTACGCCGCCTCAGCCGAACTCTTCATGCCGAAGCGCAAGCGCGGAGCGCGTCAGCCGCTCAGCTATCGGCGCTTTGCCACTGCGGCAGAGGCCATTCGTTTTGCCGTGGAAGAGTTACCTTCGGTTCGCACGCTCGGTCCGTGGATGCAGGTCGGCGACGAGCGCTTTGACAGTGACGACATCCTCCGCTTGTACGAGAGCACGAGCTATCCGCGACGGCGTCGGCCGCGGCCAGCGCGGTGAACGGTCGTCGCTGCCAGCATCCTGCCGACGGCAACCATCGACGGCATCCCGACCCGTTATGAGAGCTTGGCTAGCCGCGGTTGCGGCGCAAATCGAAGCCGCCGCCAATTCCTGCTCGAGTTTGTGCACGGCGTCCGGTACTGGCCGGTCGCGAGTGCGTTTTAAGCCGGAACGTTGCCGGATCCGTCGTCGTCGCGGTCGGGGCCATCGCCCTCCACCCGATCGCGCGGTGGCGCCTCCGCAGAACGCTGCCGATCGGCCGCGCCGCGCCGGTCCCGCAGGCGAATGACATTCGCGGCATTGGCCGCCCGGGCTTCCGCGATCGCCTTGGCCATAACGCGGCTTAGATCGGACACTTCGAACGGTTTGCGCAGAATTGCGAATTCAGGCTGCGCCTCGGTCGCGCTGCTGCTGAAACCGGTGACCAGCACGAGCGGCAAGTCGGGCCGGCGCTGGCGGAGCGCCCGCGCCAGTCCGACGCCATCCATGGCGCCCGCCATCACGATATCGCTGATGACCAGATCGAATGGCATGCGCTCGGCAAGCTCCAGCGCCTCCTTGGCGCTGCCGGCGCGCTCCACGCGATAGCCGAGCTGCTCAATCATCTGCTCGGTCACCTTCGCGACTTCCGGATTGTCTTCGACCAGCAGAGCAGTGCCGCCTTCGAGTTTTTCCAATCCGGCCGTTTCGCCTTGCGCCGAGATCGACACGGCGTTGCCGCGCGGCAAATACAGCGTGACGCAGGTGCCGCGGCCGAGCTCGCTGGTAATCGTGACAGTTCCACCGGACTGATGGGCAAAACCATAGACCTGCGACAGGCCCAGGCCGCTGCCTTTGCTCGGCCCTTTGGTGGTGAAGAACGGATCGAACACCAAAGGAAGAATGTCTGGAGCGATGCCGCAGCCGTTGTCGGCGACGCTCAAAGCGACGAAATCGCCTTGCAGGCGCGCCGGCGTCTGTTGCACCTTCAATTCGACGTTCTCGGCTGAAATGGTAATCACGCCGCCTTGTGGCCCGACGGCATCGCGGGCATTGAGGGCAAGGTTGACGAGCGCCAGCTCGAATTCGCTGGCGTCGATCTGCACCGGCCAGATTTCGCCGGGAATGTCGGTCACCAGCCTTACCGAAGGGCCGAGCGAAGTCGCAAGCATGGTGCGGAAGGCATCGACCCGCTCGCTCAGTTTGGTCAGCGTCGGACGGAATGTCTGGCGCCGCGAAAATGTCAGCAGCTGGCGCGTCAGCGCCGCGCCGCGCTTGGTCGCAAGCTCGATCGCGTCCGCGGCGCGACGGCCCTTTTCGTCATCGGCAACGAGCTTCTTGAGCGACTGCAGGTGACCGCCAACGATCATCAATAGATTGTTGAAATCGTGGGCGACACCACCGGTCAATTGACCCAGCGCTTCCATTTTTTGCGCCTGAGCGCGCTGCGCTTGCGCTTCTTGCAGCGCCAATTGGGCATTGCGCCGTTCGGTGATGTCGCGCGTGATCTTGGCGAAGCCGATCACCGCACCCTTTTCATCCACGATGCGATCGATGACGGCATTCGCCCAGAACAGGCTGCCGTCCTTGCGCACGCGCCAGCCCTCCGCTTCGTAGCGGCCTTCCTGAGCGGCGATTTGCAGCGCGCGCGCCGGCAATCCGGCAGCGCGATCGCGATCGGTGTAGAACCGCGAAAAGTGTTGGCCGACGATTTCGTCGGCAGAATAATGTTTGATCCGTTCGGCACCGGGATTCCAATTGACCACGAGACCGTTGGGATCGAGCATGAACAGCGCATAATCAGTGACGCCCCCGATCAAGGTGCGGAATTGGCGCGCGGTCTCGCGCAGCGTCTGCTGCGCCACCTGCCGCTCGGTGATGTCGCGGGTGATTTTGGCGAAGCCGATCAGCTTATCGTTCTCGTCGCGGATCGCATCGACTTCGACCGCGGCCCAGAACCGGCCGCCGTCCTTGCGCACGCGCCAGCCTTCCGCTTCGTAATGACCCTCGCGCGCCGCGGCTTCGAGCACGCGCGCCGGCAGGCCGGCCATGCGGTCTTCCCGGCTGTAGAACTTCGAGAAATGCTGTCCGACGATTTCGGCCGCGGAGTAGCCCTTGAGCCGCTCGGCGCCGGAATTCCAGTTCACGACGATCCCGCTCGGATCGAGCATGTAGATCGCGCAATCCTTCACCGCCTGGACCAGGAGGCGGAACCTGCGCTCGCTCTCGTAGAGCGCCTGTTGCGCTTCGCGCCGTTCGGTCATGTCGCGGGTGATCTTGGCGAAGCCGACCGCCCGGCCACGGACGTCGCGCACAGGATGCACCATCGACGATGCCCAGAACCGGCCGCCGTCCTTGCGGATGCGCCAGCCCTCCAGTTCGCTGCGGCCGGTGCGCGCCGCTTGGGCCAAGATCTGGCGTGGCAAGTCGGCCGCTTGGTCTTCGGGGGTAAAAAACAGCGAAAAATTCTGCCCGATCGCCTCGGCCGCGCGATACCCCTTGATCCGCTCGGCGCCAGCGTTCCAGGTGCGGATCACGCCATCGCGGTCCAAGAGGTAGATCGCGTAGTCGGTCACCCCGTCGACCAGCAATTCAAGCCGATCGGCGGCAGGCAGATCCTGTATGGAACCGGTGAACTTGAGTTCCATATTGCTCACATCAAACACTCAAAGATGACTTTATCGTAAGGGGATGGATTGATATTGTGAACTGGTCGGGTTCCGGTCATTCAGGCAACATTTGCGGCAGTTAACGGTTCCGCCTTTGGCGATTAAGAGGATGTAACGTCAGCGATGCGCACGGCCGTCACTCGAAGTCTCGGCATCACCCCGCCAGACGGCAGACTTTTTCGCCTGCAACCGCCGGGCGACCGGGAAGATGGTCTTCCACGCGGCGCTCCGTCACGGCCGGTTCCGGTCGACCGCGACGACCTGCCTTACAAAGTCGAAATTTGGAATGAAGCCGGCGCCTCGGTTGAACAGGTGGTCGCGGTCACCGCCAATGCCAGCATCGGCTATGCGGCCTATTACGCCGCGACTCGCGAATATCCAGATCGTCATATTACCTTGCGCCACAAGAATAGTGTCGTCGCCCGCTGGAGCGGCCCCAAGCACTGACATCGGCAGTCCCACGAGCGGCGCCGAGCACCGCAATGAATCAGCGCACAGCCAAAGTCGGGCGATTGGGTATCGTGGCGACAGAAGGCGACAAGCTGCCTTACAGCGTTGAGCTGTGGGACGAGCGTGGACAGGCGCTCGAACGCGTGCTGGCGCGCGCGCTCGATGCCCAGCTTGCCCGGGCGATCTTTCACGCTGCTCGAAAGGAGCATCCCGAGGCGCGAATATTACTGCGTCGCGGCTCGCGCACCATCGCAGACTCCGCCCACTAGGGCGTGCTCACATCTTCGAGCCGCGAGCAACGCCGGTCGAACTGCAATCGGCTTAACTGAGGTGGCGAAGCGCCATTAGCACGGCCGTTAAGACGAAGGCCGTCAGATGACTCCAAAAAAGCAGTCGTGGTGAAGTGTTTCGACGCTTCACGGAAAAAGAAAGTATGTTCATTGCGCGAACGGCCGTGGAGGTTTGGGAGGGTTCTTCTTCATTGAGCCGTTGAACGGCAACCGCCCTTCGTTCGAAAGGTTCGTGAACCCAACAGCGCAATTTGTCGCAAATGACCGACGATGAAGTTACTGGAGCGAGCTGCGACTGCGGAACTCGCATTAACGCAAGTGGCCGCGGTAGCTGCCGCAGCTCGATGGCGGCTAATCACAGCTGCCTGACGCGCTTAACGCGTGGGCCCCGTTCACAATCGGGTCACTATTTCCGCGCTAACTTCTCCGGTTGGGGGAATGGACCATGCGAGTTTTAGGTTTCAGCCTTCTAATCGTTTGGCTTTTGGCGACAGCACCGGTCGCGATCACCGTCGCAGACACGGTTCAAGCACCAGATACGACGCAATCACTGCCTGTATCCGTTCCGGGTGTGGACGAGCCGATAGATCTCTTGAACCTCCTAGATTAACGGCCCAAGCCTCTTTCCGACCATCAAGGTCAAGCAAATCGAACGCGCAAATTACCTCACCGCCGAGCGTGCCACGGCAGTGGGCCGATCATGCTGGTTCGTGAAGAGCCCCGAATCGTTCCGGGGTTCTTTCAACAAGCTATTTTGACCGCCTGTCTGTATGCGTTACGGCGTACACGCATTCCCGAAAGCGTGACAGTACATGCCCGGTGGGCAGGCGATTTTTGCCGGACCGCAGGCGCATGGTGCCTTTACCTGCTGCTCGGTTTGACAGTACGCCAGCGAGGCTGCCGCGCGGCTTTTGCCGACATGTACATTTTTTTGTTTTTATGGTGCCGAGTCGCCGTACGAGTTCCTGACGCGGTGCCCGTTGGAGCAGCCGCCGACTGCTCGATTTTAGGCGCCGGATTGACGCCAGGTCCGGGCGGTCCCGATGCGGCGGGTGCTGCGGGGGGGCGCCCGGCTACGGCGGGCTGGCCACCGGATGGCGGGCCGCTTTGTGCCAACGTCACTGAAGCACCGCCGACAAGCAACGCGGCGATCGCCAGAATGTTCGCGATGGTCATTGTTTGACCTCCAATGCTTGAGCCGCGCTCACCCGAAGGCGCATGGAAAACGCGGTTAGGAGAGCGTCCGTTCCAGTGAGCAAAAGAGCACCCGCCGGCTGGCTGGTGAGCTCCAAAGCTTTGTCTTCACAAGCGGATATTGGTGACGACGCGGGAACGAATCGAATGAATGCCGCTTGAACGAAGATGAGGCGGATTCCCGATTTCCACGAGGAAATGGACCGCTTCCAGAATCACATCCCGGTCTGGATCAGCTGCAATCTGAACCGCCTTCGGGGTCAGCGTGTGGCATGGTTGCGGGTGCCGGCTGGTGTTGCGCTCTGTAGCGGCGGAGTGCTGGGTTTCCTTCCGCTGCCGGTAGTAGGTATCTGGATGCTGCCAGTCGGACTTGCGCTGCTCGCTCATGATATTCCAACGATGCGTAGCCCAATGGCTCGGCTTCTGCATTTCGTCAATTGCAAGATCGAGAAGCGAAAGCGTAAAGGATCGCATTGTTAGGGAATTACGATGGAGAGAACTGTCAGATGAAGATCAAATTGTCACTAGCAATTGCGTTCGCCGCGTTTTCTTTGACATCGGCAAGCGCACAAAATTTTCCAGAGCGCCCCGTGACCATGGTCATTCCGTTTGCGGCGGGAGGACCGACCGACGTGCTCGGCCGGGTGATCGCGGCACGTATGAGCGATGGACTCGGGCAACAGGTCGTTGTCGAGAATGTCGGGGGCGCCGGCGGCATGACTGGTTCCGCGCGTGTCGCCAGGGCCGAGCCGGACGGTTATCAGTTCGTGCTCGGCACCGTGGGCACGCATGCCCAGGGCCAGACGCTTTACAAGCATCCGCTTTACAACGCGGTGACGGATTTTACGCCGGTCATTCTCGTCGCCGAGGTTCCTATTGTGCTGATAACGCGCAAGGACCTTCCGGTTAATAACTTCCGGGAATTTGTCGCTTATGCGAAAGCCAATCAGGCGCAGTTGCAGTTTGGATCCGCCGGCGCCGGTTCAGCAACTCATCTCGGCTGCGTGCTCCTCAATTACCTGATCGGCGTCAACGTTACGCACGTGCCCTACCGGGGAACGGGTCCGGCGATGCAGGATCTGGAAGGAGGCCGCATCGATTATCTTTGT
>JBQCCX010000478.1:0-2126 GCA_051961815.1 Xanthobacteraceae bacterium | reverse complement strand
TTACGAAAACCACTGTCTTGAGTGTTTGCATCCAAAGGCGCTGGAGTTCCTCCTGCAGGATGATGCGCGTCTGCGCGTCGACTGCGGCGAAAGGCTCATCCATCAACAAAATTTCCGGGTCGATCGCCAGGACACGCACCAGTGCGACCCGCTGGCGCATACCGCCGGACAGCTCGTGCGGAAAGCGGCGCTCGAAGCCGCTGAGGCCGACCATCGCGAGGAAGCGTTGCGCGACGGCACTGCTCTCGGCCTTGTTCATGCCCTTCTCGCGCAACCCGTATTCCACATTCTGCTGGATGTTGAGCCAGGGGAACAGCGCATAGTCCTGGAACACGACGCCGCGGTCGGGCCCTGGGCGTTCGATGGGTGCGCCGTTGAGCAGAACTTTGCCGCTATCGGGCCTTTCGAAACCGGCCAAAATGTTCAACAAAGTCGACTTGCCGCAACCGCTCGGCCCCAGCAGCGTCAGAAATTCCCGTGGCTCGATGTCGAGCGTAAGCCCATCGAGCGCGACGATCTCGGTATCATCCGCCGCGTCACGATATGTCTTGCGCACGGAGCGGCATTCGATCCGTCCCGCCGCACCGCGGCCTAACGCGCCCGCAGTCCCGTATTCCACCGCAGTAGCCTCCGACTGAGCAACAGGAGAAGCCGGTCACTAATAAGACCGAGCAGGCCCATCGTGAACATTGCCGCAATGATGAGATCGATCCGCACGAATTGATACGCCGTCCACATCGCGTAGCCGATGCCGCCTTTCACCGCCAGCATTTCAGACACAATTACCAGGACCCACGCGATTCCCAGGCCGACGCGAAGTCCGTTGAATACGTATGGCAGCGCGGATGGCAGGACGATCCGCACAAGCAACTTGCGCGGCGGCGTACCGAGCATCAAGGCGGCGCGGACCAAATTCCTCGGCGTTTGCTCAGCGCCGATCGTGCAACTGACTGCGATCGGAAAAAACGAGCCCATGGCGATCAGGAAGATGGCCGCGCCTTCGCGGATGCCGAAAATAAACGTCGCGAACGGCAGCCAGGCCGTCATTGGAATTGGCCGGAGTCCTTGCACGATGGGGTCGAGCATGTCGCGGATCAGTTCGAACCAGCCGATCAGCACTCCAACGGTCACGCCGACCGCCGAGGCGATCGCAAAGCCGGCCAACACACGCCAGCCGCTGAGAGAGACGTAATTCAGCCACGTCCCCGAGTACCACGCCAGCTCAGAGCGCGGACCAAAAATCCATTGCCACCACGAGGTAACCACACTGATGGGGGAAGGCACGAAGCGCGGATCAAAAAAGCCGGCGCTTGAGGCGTACTGCCATAGCGCCAGCAACAACAACGGCACCAAGGCGCGGCGTGCCATCCGCTCCCAACGGATCTTGCTGTGGGCGTGCGTCAGCGCGAGGCGCCACTTGCCCGGCCGGGCAATGACCGGTTCGGGTACTGCGTCCTGACCACTCAACTGGCGCGCCTAACGTCCATAGGAGCCGAGTTGCTCGACCGACTGGCCGGTCGCTTCGGCAAGATAGCTAAGGTCGAAGTAATCGGCCACCTTGCCGCTCATATCGGCTTTGGTGAAGCCGAATTTCGGGCCTTCTTTCGCGACGTTGATCGCATTCTGCACGTTGACCCGGTACGTCCATCCGGAATGCTTCATGGCCTCGTCCAGGATGGCCGGGCTGCCTCCGGTATATTCCGCCACGAGCGCGACCGTCTTCGCGGGGTTCTTGCCGTAGAAGTCCATGGCTTCGACGTACGCTTTGAGAAACGTCACCGCCAGCTTGCGATCCTTGAGGAACTCGGTGTTGGCGGCAAGGAGCTGGTTGCCGGCCCCGAATTCTTTGGTCGCGCCGATATCGCAACATGGCGGATAATATCCGTATCCTTCGATCACCGCCCGATCGATAATCGGCGACCACAGGATGAAACCATCGAGGTCGCCATTTTTGAGCGCTTGCAGCTCAGGCGGACCGGCCGGCGTGGTGTTGACGAGATTGACCTTGGATAGATCGACGCCGTTTGCTTGCGCCGCCAGCGTGAATAGGACGCCGGCGTAGGTTCCGGGCGGACGGCCGATCTTCTTGCCTTCGATGTCCTTCCAACTTTTCAGCTCGACGCCCT
>JBQCCX010000477.1:0-2620 GCA_051961815.1 Xanthobacteraceae bacterium | reverse complement strand
ATCTATCGGCGTTCCACCGCGGTTCTCGTCCCAAGGAGTCTTTCATCGCAAGGGACTCAGCCTCGGGCCAGGCTTCCTGGGACGCGGCGGGGACACGTTTTGCGCATCCCTTTGAGCGGCATTGCCCGCGCCTGCCTGTCCCAGTCCAGCGAAAGCACCTCGCGCTCCGGTCGTAGTGCCGGAGAGATGATGCCCAAAGCCGCCCGAGCGCGGGTTGCAAGCCCGCCCGCGGGGCACCGCACTCGCCCGCGCGATCCGGGAATGCCTCCCGGGCCGCGTCCGTCTCGGGCGAGGTTCGACCCGGTATGTAACAATTTCAGTGACTTTCGTCAATGCTTCAGTGACGAATAATTCTCGCCGTTGCGCCAACGGCGTTCTCCCAAATGCCGGGCAATTTGCATCAAGACTGCCAACTTCGCATGATCGGCCAAAAGCCTGCGCCCCGAACTTAATGCGAGCTGGATCCGGTTTTCCGAAAAAGCGCCACATGAAACGAGCGCCCCGGCGGTCGTCTTCGAACTTTCAGCAGAAGGAGAGCTGCCATGGCAGTGCAAAAATTGGCAGTGCAACAGAATACCGATCACATCCAGACCACCCATATCGGCAGCCTTCCCCGTCCGCATAATCTCCTCGATCTTCTCAAAGCGAAATACTCCGGTCAGCCTTATGACGAGGGGCAACTCAACAAAGCGCTGACGCAGGCGGTCGCCGACTGCGTGCGCAAGCAAGTCGAGTGCGGCATCGAGATCGTGACCGACGGCGAATATTCCAAGCCGGGCTTCTTCACCTATATCCGCGAGCGCTTCGACGGCTTCGAATCGCGGCCTGATCAGAAACTCACCATCTTCCAGAAGGAAGTGTCGGCGTTCCCGGAGTATTACGCGCAGTACTTCAAAGAAGCGATGATGGGCGGAGCCATTCTGCCGATCGTTCCGGTCGTTTGCACGGCGCCGGTGAAATATAAAGGTGAGGCCAAGCTGCAGATCGACCTCGCCAATGTGAAAGCAGCCGCGACCGCGGCCGCCGTGCCGCACGATCACGTGTTTCTGCCGGCGACCGCGCCATCGGGTGTCGGCATCAACGCGTTTTACAAGACCGAGGAAGAATATTTTCACGCGCTCGCCGGCGAGCTGAACAAGGAATATCGCGCGATCGTGGCGGCCGGCATATTGCTGCAGGTCGACGATCCGTTCCTGCCGGACATCTTTGTCGAGCCCGAGCTCGACGACAAACAGAAACGCCGGCGGGCGGAAACTTACGTTGAGGCGACGAACATCGCACTCAATGGTATTCCCGCCGAGCGGGTGCGCTTTCACACCTGCTACGGCATCAACGAAGGCCCGCGGCTTTACGAAGCAAACTTGCCGCAGATCATCGAATACGTTCTGAAGATCAATGCCGGCTCGTTCAGCTTCGAAGCCGCCAATCCGCGCCACGAGCACGAATATCATCTGTTCGAGCACGTGAAAGTGCCTGATGGCAAAGTGCTGTGCCCCGGCGTCATCACCCATGCCAGCAATATCGTCGAGCACCCGGAATGGATCGCCGAGCGGTTAATCCGTTATGCCGATCTGGTCGGACGCGAGAATGTCGTGGCGGGAGCGGATTGCGGATTCTCATCGCAAGCGCTGTACCGCACCGAAGTCCATCCGACTGTGGTGTGGGAAAAGTTCAAAGCGATGCGAAGCGGCGCCGATATCGCAACCAAGAGACTTTGGGCTTAAGCGCAGCGGCGCCACCCGCCTTTTCAATCCTTTCCTCTGCATCCAAGGCGAAACACGGGATGAGCATGCAATGATCAAACCCTGGCTCTTCGAATTTTTGCCCGAGCTGGGCAGCCCAACCGTTGAGCCGGAGCCTCAAGCAGTGGCGGCGCATGTCGCCCGCTATCTCGATCTGTGGGTTCGCGATGAGGCGCTGGGCTTCGAGGGCATTTTTTTCAGCGAACACCATTTCGGCCGCTCATATTCGCCATCGCCCAATCTGCTGATCGCCGCGCTTGCACAGCGAACCAAGACGCTTCGTCTCGGCGTCATGGGAGTCGTGCTGCCCTACTACCATCCGGCGCGGGTCGTGGAGGAAATCGGCATGCTGGATCACTTGACCGGCGGCCGGCTAGAAATCGGCACCGCGATCGGCGTGCCGCAGGAGCTCGGCCGTTTGAACATCACCATGGCCGAGGCGCGCGAACGCAACGACGAAATCGTGGCGGTTCTCGATGCGGCGCTTGCTGGTCGCGTCGTCTCCCACCAGGGCAAGTACTTCTCGTTTTCCAATCTGCGCCTGCTGCCGCGGGTGCTGCAGCAACCTTCGCCGCCGCGATGGACCACGGTCGTGAGCGCCGAGTCGGCACGGCGGGCGGCACGCCGCCGGATAAGGATCAGCACCGGCTTCAATGCAACGCAATCAATCAAGCGCATCTTCGATGCCTACCGCGAGGAAGCCGACGCAGCCGGCTTTGACGCCGGCCCGGAATATATGGCGCTGCGGCGGCGCGTCACTGTGGCGCCGACCAGCGAACAGGCGCGCGTTTACGCGCAAGGCGTGACGCAGCGTTTGAAGAGCTTTGTCGCCGAGGATGAGCGCCTGACGGCGAACGTGCCTGACGCGCCGGCGCCGA
>JBQCCX010000476.1:0-4502 GCA_051961815.1 Xanthobacteraceae bacterium | reverse complement strand
AAGCGCGCCAGAGCTTTCGAAGCGCGGGGAAAAGCCATAGCCGAACTCTCCGATCTGCTGCAGCGGTTGAAAATACCCGTTATGCGGGGCGAACTTCACCGATCCTGTCGGTGTTGTCTACCGGTCAGTGGAGCGGATTTGTCATTCGCTACCCGACTGGCCGCGAACTCGTGAAAGCGAATGTCAAATCCAAGCTCCACTAAAACTTATATTGCTAGTGGCCCTTTGATTCTAACATTCGCATGAGAGCGCACCGGACCCGGCTGCGAATGTTAGAATCGGGCCACTAGGATGCATGCGTCATTTGTCCGCCTGGAAGATAAAATAGATCGGGTAAAGTCACCTGCCGCCCGCCGGGTTTCCGGTGTTTTGGAGAAGCGATCATGAATGAAGACGTGTTCAATGTCAGCGTTCGCAAATTTCTCAAGAAGGTCGGCATTACCTCGCAACGCGAAATCGAAAAAGCGGTCCGCGGCGCGCTCGCCAATGGTCGCCTCAAAGGCCAGGAGACGCTGCCGGCGAAGATGACGCTTGCGGTCGAGGGCGTCGGCCTTGCGGTCGAGATCGACGGCGCAATCGAATTGGAATAAAGCGCGCGGCCGCGCAATCTATCCGGGTGTGATTATGCTAGGACTGTTTCGTTCGCTGATCGCGGTGATGGTGCTCGCTGTCGCCGCAACTGCAAGCGTGGCGCAGGAACGCGGCCGCGATGCCGATCGCAATTCATCGCATGAGGATGCGCGTCAGCGCAGCGGCGAACACCGCGACCAGAACAGCCAGAACGCGCGCGACCAGAACGCGCCCGGCGTACTGGCCTTGCTGCCGGGTGATACGGTCACCGAGCACAGCATCGATCTGCCGTCGGGCAAGCTCGCTTATACCGCGACCGCGGGGACGTTTGCGCTGTTCGATCAGAGCGGCGAACGTTCGGCGCAGATTTTTTACACCGCCTTTGTCACGAAATCGGCGAACGCGACGGCGCGCCCGGTGACCTTTGTCTTCAACGGCGGGCCCGGCGCGGCTTCGGCTTTTCTCAATCTCGGCCTGGTCGGGCCGCGCATCGCCCAATTTGGCCCCGACGGCCGCGATGCGTCCAAAGTGCGACTGGCCGACAATCCGGATACCTGGCTGCCGTTCACGGATCTGGTGTTGATCGATCCGGTCGGCACCGGCTGGAGCCGCGCGGCCAAGCCGGACGGCGCCCGCGGCTTTTGGTCGGTTCACAGCGATGCCGAATCCATGGCCAAAGTCATCGCGCTCTATGTCGCCAAAAACGGCCGCGCCAGCTCGCCCAAATTCATCCTTGGCGAAAGCTATGGCGGGTTTCGCGCCGCGAAGGTCGCGCGCGTTCTGCAAAGCGAACAGGGCATCGCCGTCTCCGGCGTGCTGATGCTGTCGCCGACGCTTGAGGGCCATTTCCAATTCGGCGGCGATCGGTGTGCGCTCGGCGCCGCCCTGCAGGTGCCGTCGCTGGCGGCGGCCGAGCTCGAGCGCGAAGGGGCCTTCAGCAAGGAGGCGCTTGCCGAGGCCGAGCATTTCGCCCTCAATGATTATCTCACGACGCTCGCCGGTCCACCGCCACAGGGCGAAGCCGCAAAGGCTTTCTATGCGCGGGTCGCGAAAATAACCGGGTTGCCCATCGAGACCGTCACCCAAGCCAATGGCTTCATCCGCGACGTTTTTGTGAAGAACTTCGAGTCCGATCGCCACAAGATCGTCAGCCACTACGACGCGACATTCGCCTCGGACGATCCCTACCCGACGAGCCCGGTGCCGCGAGGCCCCGATCCGATCCTTGATGCCCTGGTGCGTGCCTACGGCGGTGCATTCGTCGGCTATGCGCGTGACGAACTCGGTTTCAAGACCGACATGTCCTACAACCTGCTCGCCGGCGACATTGCTGGAAAATGGGATTGGGAGCAGGGCCACGGTCAGCCCAGCGTTAGCGACGACCTGCGCGTGCTCTTGGCGTTTACGCCGTCATTTCGGCTGGTGATCGCCCACGGCTATAGCGACATGGTGACCCCCTACGCGGTGTCACGCTACGTGCTCGATCATCTGCCGCCGTTTGAAGGCCGCGCCGCGTTGAAGCTCTATCGCGGCGGTCACATGTTTTATCTCGACCCAAATTCGCGCAAAGCTTTCAGCGCCGACGCCCGCGCGGCCTATCCTGCACCGTGAACACGCAGATCGGTGATGTCGCCGGCGCGCTGCATCGCAGCCGCAAGCTGCGCGCCGCTAACGTGCTGTAGCTCGCTTTCTGACACGCGCCGTCAACTCGAGCCGTTAGCTCGCGCCGTTAGCTCGCACTCTTGGGATCGAGCCCGTATTTGGCGCACATCTCGTTGACGATCGCGAGATCCTTGCCGCCCGCGATCAGGCCCATGACTGCGGACGAGACCTGTCCTGCACTCAAATGCGCTTCGACGATATAGGCCTGCCGGCCGCTATACGCCGCGAACGGACTCTGCGCGTCGACCATTGCGCAGTAATTGACCGATTCCCCGCTCACCACCGTCGGGAATTTAGCCCATCGATATTTTGCCGCCCCGGCATTGCGCAGCGACGGCGCGACGGCGTCGATGATCGCTTTCTTTTCCTGCGGCGTGAGATCGCGCTGGGCAACGCTGGTCGGCACCACCGGCGCGCCATTGGCCCCTTCGCCGCTTTGGGTCACCGTGGTGCCGGTGGCGCAAGCTGACAGCGCCAAGCCGGCCGCGATTGCGACGAACACGCTAAGTAGTGGTGCTTTCAAGGCTCGTTCGCTCAGGGCGTATGAGTTCGGATGCGACGCCTAATTCGCCGGCCGGGTCGAGACCCGAACCGCGCCGACGGTGACGTGCGGCGGCGACGCCGATCCGCCCGTTGGTGCGCTGTTCGGCTGAATCATGCCGGCGGAGATCATGGCGCGGCCATCGCGGGTCGGGTTGCTCATCTCCTTGACGTTCTCGCTGACGAGCTCCTCGGCCGCTTCCGGATGCCCGGTGTTGATTTTGCGCATGTTGCTGACAAAGACTTTCGGATAAATCCAGGTTGAGGACGGCGCCCTGAGACCCATGAATTTCGCGATATCGGCGACGAAGGCATTGCAGTTGTACATCTCCACGCTCCAGGTCGTCGACTTGGCCTGCAGCTGGCGGATGTAAGCGACGGTTCTGTCGTACTGCTCTTTGCTCACCAGAACGCGGTAACGCGCGGTGATGTATTTGTCCTCGAGATCGCCATCGGTCCAGCCGGTATCCGAGGGGACCGGAACGTAGTGCCCCATGACCCACATCGAGGGGTCGTCGCCCTTCGGCGACAGCCCAGCGACGTTGTGCTTGCTCGGTGCCTCGCCGACGCGGCCGAACACCACAAAGGTGTGGCCATAGTCCCAGGCCTGGCGGGAGCGGAATTCAAAATAATATTGGCCCGAGCCGCTGGTGGTGACCGCGGGCCGAGCGCTTGCCGGCCGTGCGATCTGCGGCTGCGGGTTGGATTGCGCGTTCGCGCTGCTGAAATCCAAGCCAAGGGCGAAAGCAATCGCCATGATCATTATCCACAGGCCCTGCAGCCCCGCCTGCGCGCCAATATCCGTCAGCTTTTGCCGCATATCCCCCTCCGCATGACCAAATAAGCTCATCAACCAACGGCGAAATCGGCGAAGATACCGCTCTCGCCGCGACTCGGCCTGCCTCAATTGCGCTTAGCAGCCCGAATTTACTAATTATTGACTAGCCCCCGCTTGCAAATGTTCGGCAGCGCTTTTGGATTTTTTAGCGTGAGGCATATTCGCAACGCTTATCCGAACTTGGGGCGGGGATATATGGACGCCATGCGTGAGCAAAAATTGCCCAATCTGAGTGCCAGTTTGCCGTTATGCGTCCCAAAACCGATCCCCAAAAGGGTCGATTTTCGCCGCGCGCTGCGGTTCTCAACGACCTCCCAACACGGCGTAAGTCGGAAACCCGAACTGCGCTGCAATCAGATGATGAGTGTGTCTTTTCAGCACTAGAGGAGGGGGGTACCCGTCTGTATGGTTAACCCGTCATGACAAGGGGGAGTACTTTCATGAAGAAGCTTGCTCTAGCAACGGCCGCGGTGTTGGCTCTCCTGAGCATCGCCGGCTGCGCTCAGGTCGGTCAGGGCAAAGCCCCACCGCCCGTCGTTACCAAGGGGTAAATGCTGTACAGCATTTGTATGGGGGAAGGGCCGGCCTTGTGCCGGCCCCTTTCTTTTTGGCTCCCCACTTAGTCCGGCTATTCCGCCGCACGCTTGCGAGCGAGCGCCGCAGCCGCTTTGTCGTAAGCTTCCTCGCGCTCCAATTGCTCCTTTAGGCCGACCAGCGCGTAATACTCTTCGAGCGGCAGCAGCTGGTCGAAGGTGGCCGTCAGCGAGTTCTCGCGTTTGAGGATGCGCAGCACGTTTTGTACCGCATGCGCGGCGGCAAACAACGCCAGCGACGGGAAGGTCGCCGCGACCACACCCGCGGCTTCGAGCTCTTCCAGGCTTCTGCGCTTGGC
>JBQCCX010000475.1:0-8679 GCA_051961815.1 Xanthobacteraceae bacterium | reverse complement strand
TCGAGCGCGTCCTCGTGAATGCTGCGATAAAAAAAGAGCTTTGCCGCGTTGAGAGCCACAATGATCAATCGTGGATGTCCAAGGTGCGTCCATGGTACGGCCACGACGACCATATCCATGTGCGCCTGAAGTGTCCCGCCGACTCACCGAATTGTCGCGCGCAGCCGCCCGTGCCAGGCGGCGATGGGTGCGACAAGTCCCTCGATCATTGGTTCGCCGAGTCGATTCTACGGATAAAGATCCCGGAGTTTGGCGGCTCATCCGCAGGCCTGAAGCTTAAAGATTTGCCGCCGGCTTGCATCGCGGTGCTTAATGCACCGCCGAGCCCGGCGCGTGCGGCGACGGAAGAACACTCGAGATAAGAACGGAAACTGAGCGGAATCGAAACTTAATTCACGTGACTGCGGCCACGGCGAAATACCGACCTCACGGTCGGTGCAAATAACCAGTTTTGATCCTAATCGTCTGAAGCCGCGTAAGGCCGGGGCAGGGGATCGTCGGGCAGGCCGGGATGCGGCCGGCCGAAATCCGGCGCCGGCGAATCCTGGCCGATTTCGACAATCCCGCGCCGGATCGCCCGCGTTCGCTTGAAATGCTCGAACAAAGCCTCGCCGTCGCCGCGGCGAATGGCGCGGGTCAATTGCGCCAGATCTTCGTTGAACGTGCCCAACATTTCCAAGACCGCATCCTTGTTGGCGAGGAAAACGTCGCGCCACATGGTCGGATCGGAGGCGGCGATGCGGGTGAAATCGCGAAATCCGCCGGCGGAAAACTTGAGCACTTCGGAGCGCGTCACTTCGGCCAATTCGTCGGCGGTGCCGACAATCGTGTAGGCGATCAGGTGCGGCAGGTGGCTGGTGATCGCCAGCACCAGATCGTGATGCTCCGGCGCCATGGTCTCGACAGTGGCGCCAAGGAGCCGCCAGAACGCCGCCAGTTTGTCGACCGCGGTGGCGTCGGTCCCGTCCGGCGGAGTGAGAATGCACCAGCGGCCGACAAACAGCTCGGCAAAGCCGGCATCGGGGCCGGAATGTTCGGTGCCGGCGACCGGATGTGCCGGCACAAAATGCACCCCGGCGGGCAAATGCGGGGCCATATCGCGCACGATCGCGGCCTTCACCGAGCCGACATCGGAGATAACGGCGCCGGGCTTGAGATGCGGGGCGATCTGTCCGGCGATTTCGCCGCATACCCCGACCGGCGCGCAGACGATGACGAGATCGGCGCCCGCCGCCGCGGCGCCGTTGCTCCCGCCCACCTGGTCGGCGAGGCCCAAGTCGGCTACGCGCCGGCGCGTCGCCGGCGACCGCGCGGTGGCGACAATCTCGCGCACTGTGCCTTGCGCGCGCGCCGCGCGCGCGATCGAGGACCCGATCAGTCCGACGCCGATCAGCGCCAGACGGTTAAATAGCGGAGCTGACGCCACGGCCACCTCCGCGATGTATTTCCGGTTGCCTCCCCCCCTGTGGGGGAGGCCGACGTGCGAAGCACGTCGGGAGAAGGGTGCCTTGATCACCCGCGGTAACTAAGACCCCCCTCCCCAGCCCTCCCCCACAAGGGGGGAGGGAGCAGATCGCGCGTTCGTTCACGGGCATCACTTCCGCCCCAAAAATTCTTTGAGCGCGGCGACGACCAAACGGTTGGCCTCCTCGGTGCCGACCGTCATGCGCAACGCATTCGGCAGCTTGTAGGCGGTGGTCTGGCGCAGAATGAGCCCGCGCGCGGTGAGAAAGGCGTCGGCGTCCTTGGCGGTGCGGCCCTTGATTTCCGGAAAATGGATCAGCACAAAATTGGCGACGCTCGGCGTCACCTTCAGTCCGAGCTTGCCGATTTCGGCCGTCAGCCAATTGAGCCAGCGGGTATTGTGCTCGCGCGAACGCTCCTGGTGCTCGAGGTCCTCGATCGCGGCAACGCCGGCGGCGATGGCCGGTCCGGTGATGTTGAACGGGCCGCGGATGCGATTGATCGCGTCGACGATGTGCGCCGGCGCAAACATCCAGCCCAGCCGCAGCGCCGCGAGCCCGTGGATTTTCGAGAATGTCCGGCACATCACCACGTTCTCGGATGTGGCGACGAGCTCGATGCCGGCTTCGTAGTCGTTGCGGCGGACATATTCCGCGTAAGCGGCGTCGATCACCAAGAGGACATGCGGCGGCAGCCCGCGGTGCAGGCGCTTGACCTCATCGAACGACAGGCAGGTCCCGGTCGGGTTGTTCGGATTGGCGATAAAGACGATCTTCGTCTTTTTGGTCACCGCGGCCAAAATCGCATCGACATCGGCGGTGTAATCCTTCTCCGGGACGACGATGGGCTTGCCGCCCGCGCCCAAGGTCACGATCGGATAGATCAGGAAGCCGTGCGTGGTGTGGATCGCCTCGTCGCCATCGACCAGATAAGCGTGCGCCAGAAGGTGCAAAAGATCGTCGGAGCCCGCGCCGCAGATGATGCGGTCGGGATCGAGCCCGAAGGCGCGCCCGATCGCTTCGCGCAGATCGCTGGCCGAGCCGTCCGGATAATCTTCGAGATGATCCGCCCAGGCCTTATAGGCCGCGATCGCGCGCGGGCTCGGCCCGAGCGGCGTCTCGTTCGAGGACAGTTTGAACACCTTGGCCACTCCCGGCGCTTTGCTCTTGCCGGGCACATAGGCCTCGATGTCGAGCACGCCGCGGCGCGGCTGGGGACGCAGACTAGTCATTATCTTTCACACCTGAGAACTTTCACAATCGTCCTTCGGAAGTAGGCATTGCCTGCAGCCAAGGCACGGTCTGCAGCGCCATCTGTTCGAGCTCTTCCATCGTCTGGTAAAGCCCCGAATGTTCGCGCGGCCCCCAATAATAACCGTCCGTTATAGGGGTCTCTTCTCGCCGCCGCTCCCAGCCTCGATACTCGTAGAGACCATCTTTGCGTCTCAGAAAATCGATCTTAAAAGCGCCGTCGGGGCTGTGAACCACCTTCACGATGTCCGCATGTATGTAGCCTGCCATCACGTCTTCCCGGCTTTGTCCGGGACCGTATAGCGCCTTGCGTGACTGCCGACGAGGGTCGAGGAGCGGATCGAAGCTCCACTCTTAACCAAAGCGGCGGCGAGGGCATCGGCGCTCCCGTGCGGCACCGAGACCAACAGCGCGGCGCCATCGAAGGCGTGGTCCGGGACGGCGATGACATCACCCAATTCGGCCAAGGCCTGCACCGCGCCAGCGCTCCAGCCGGACACCCGCAGGCTCCAGGTCTCGGTTTCGACCACCATGGCGTCGGCCGCGGCGCGGGACATTACGAAGACCGGCAAGGCCGCCGGATGGTCGGCGCGTTCGACAAAGGGCAACCGGGCAATGATCTTCGGCGCGCTTTGAAATTCGAGCGCCGTCCACCACGGGCCGCCGCCGGCAATGGCAAAAGCCGGAACGAGGCCAAGATCGCCTTTTGATTCCGTGACCGCTTCGACGACCGACGCGGCGCCCATATGCGGCACAAACGGCACCGTGAAGCCGAAGTGAAATCGCGCGGAATCGCGCATCAAGGCATCGCCGGCCGAGAGATCGGCATGCACCGTGAACGGCGCCTGCACATAGGTGAAGGTTGAAATAATGACGCGCCAGATGCTCTCGGCGGTGTCGAGCGGCAGGCTGCCGTGATGGCGCTGCACCAGCCGGCGCATCATCTCGGCTTCGCGCGCCGGACGGAACGCCGAGCCGGTCTCCTCGGTTTTCTTTACTGCGATCAGCCGATCGATGATCTCGCCGCGTTCGATCAACAGCGCATGCATGTCGGCGTCGATGCGGTCGATCTCGCGGCGCAGATCGGTAAGTGACGGTGCGGCTTGGCGCGGCGATTTCGCCATCGTGTTAAGTCCCGGGTTAGGTCCATTTGATAGGTGTCGTTAAGGCCGAAAGCAAAGAAAACGTTGACTCCGGGGTGAAGCGGCCTATTTACGCCCCTTTGACAGCTAGCCACGCCTGATCCCGCGTTATTCGGAAGGCAGAAATGGCCGATATCGTCGCAACATTGGATCTTGCCGACCGCACGCGCGAAGCGGACGACCCGCATTCGCCGGTGGTGCGCTTTGGGCTGGACAAGCCGCTGCGGCTCGATGCCGGCCTCGATTTTGCTCCGCTGCAGATCGCCTATCAGACCTATGGCACGCTCAACGCGGCGCGCAGCAACGCGATCTTGCTCTGCCATGCGCTGACCGGCGATCAGCACGCGGTCAACGACCATCCGGTGACCGGCAAACCGGGCTGGTGGGAGACCATGGTCGGCCCGGGCAAGCCGATCGACACCGAGCGCTATTTCGTCATTTGTCCGAACGTGGTCGGCGGCTGCATGGGCACGTCCGGGCCGGCCTCGACCAATCCGGCGACCGGCATGCCGTGGGGCCTCGAATTCCCGGTCATCACCGTGCGCGACATGGTCCGCGCGCAGGCCATGCTGCTCGATCATCTCGGCATTGAATCCGTATTTGCGGTAACCGGCGGCTCGATGGGCGCCATGCAGGTGCTGCAATGGGCCGCTTCCTATCCGCACCGGGTGTTCGCGGCCTTGCCGATCGCCGGTTCGACGAGACACTCGGCGCAAAACATCGCCTTTCACGAGGTCGGCCGCCAGGCGGTGATGGCCGATCCGGACTGGCGCGGCGGACGGTATTTTGCCGAAGGCATCAACCCGCGGCGCGGGCTCGCGGTCGCGCGCATGGGCGCACACATTACTTATCTGTCCGATGCGGCGCTGCACCGCAAATTCGGCCGGCGGTTTCAGGATCGCGACAACCCGACATTTTCGTTCGACGCCGACTTTCAGGTGGAGTCCTATCTGCGCCATCAGGGCATCACTTTCGTCGAGCGCTTCGACGCCAATTCGTACCTCTACCTGACCCGCGCGATGGATTATTTCGATCTCGCCGGCGACTATGACGGCGTGGTGGCGGAAGCCTTTCGCGGTGCGCCAACGCGCTTCTGCGTGATCTCGTTCACCAGCGATTGGCTGTTCCCGACTTCGGAGTCGCGCGCCATCGTGCATGCGCTCAATGCCGCCGGCGCGCGGGTCTCGTTTGCCGAAATCACAACCGATAAAGGCCACGACGCATTCCTGCTCGACGAGCCGGAACTGTTCGCGATCGTGCGCGGTTTTCTCGACGGCGCCGCACGGGCGCGTGGATTATAGGCGCGGTGAGCATGCTGTCCCGCCTCAAATACGATCTCACAATGGCCGAGGCCGCGCGCGGTTCGGGCGGCTCGCGCGTCGACTTGTTGGTGGTCGCCGACATGGTGCGGCGCGGCGCGCGCGTGCTCGACGTCGGCTGCGGTGACGGCGAATTGCTGCGGCTTCTGGAAAGCCGCGGCGTCGATGGCCGCGGCATCGAATTGTCGCGCGAGGGTGTGAACGAATGCGTCGCCAAAGGCCTTGCCGTGATCCAGGGCGACGCCGACACCGACCTCGAAGATTATCCGGACGACGCCTTCGATTACGTCATCCTGTCGCAAACCTTGCAGGCGACGCGCCAGCCGCGCGCGGTGCTCGAGCATATGTTGCGCATCGGCCGCCACGGCATCGTGTCGTTTCCGAATTTCGGGCACTGGCGCATCCGGCTGCAGATCTTCTTCGGCGGCCACATGCCGCGCACCGACAATCTGCCCTATGCCTGGTACGAAACGCCGAACATTCATTTCTGCAGCATCAAGGATTTCCGCGACTTGTGCTTTGCGGTCGGCGCCAAGATGGAGCAGGCGGTGGCGCTCCATCCGTGGGGCGGGCGCATGCGGCTGAAAATGCCGTGGTGGTTCTGGAATCTGTTCGGCGAGCAGGCGGTGTTCTTGCTGAGCCGGCGCAGCTAGGGATTATCGCTTCATCACCGCGTCGTGGATCGTGCGGCAATGGCGCGCCACATTCGGCTGCGCCGTGACGAATTGCTTGAGCGGCGTGTCGATGTCGTAGAAATAAATGTTGGCGATGAAGCCGTAGATGCCGGCATCGATGCTGGTCGGCTTTGGCCCATGCACATAGCCGTCCGCCGGAATGACATCGGCCAGGACGCGAAGATCGGCGAGCCCGCGGGCATAGGCCTCGTCCGGCGCGTAACGACCGATTCCGGCAAAGTAATAGCGCTGAAAATTGAACTCCTGCGCTTTGCGCAAACCCGCTTCGGTGACGGCCGGATGCTCGCGCATCAGCGCATCGCGGAACGCCGGCCAGTAACGCTCGTCCTTCCAGCGCGAATAGGACATCACCCAGTAAAGATCGTCGAGCATGCGGGTGATGAGGTGACTAAGATCGCGCTCTCGCTGGTTCAGCGCGGCATCCATGGTCACCCGGTACTTCTTGGTGAGATGGGCGACGATGGCTTCGCTGTCGCCGATCGCGACGCCATCGTCGACGATGTAGGGAAGCTGCCCCCGCGGCGCCGCCGACGCATCGAAAATATGCTCATGGGTGAAGGGCAGGCCGGCCAGGCGCATGAAGGCAAAAACCTTCAACCCATAGCCATTGTTGTCGGCGACGCCGAACAGCTCGGGATAGGAATAAAGGACGATCATGAGCGAAATGCTTGGTAAAGGGCGCGGCGGAATGCTGGCGTTCTATCGCTTTACGTCCGGAATGTCCGCAGGCGGCCTTGGGATGTCGTCGCCAAAGCCGCTCGTTCCAGGTTGATCGCGCCGCGTCTGCGCCGTCTGCCTGCCGAGGCGACCGCGCTGGGAGTCCGCCAAAGCTTTCTCTTGTCCTTTCAGGTAAGTGGCGAGAATGGCAGCCGATTCACGGCTGGACGTATAGTGCTCGCGCAGGAAGCTTTCGAGCCCGAACAACCATCTGCCGCTGGAAAGGCTTGTGTTGGAAAGGCTTGGCGGCGACTTGTGGCAGGTTGCGCAGGCCGACGCGTAAAGCTGGGCGCCGCTCTTGCCTTGGTCCAGGTTTCCCTGCGCTGCGGCTGCGCTCGCCAAAGCAAATGCCAAAAAACCAAGTCCCCAAAAACCGAGTCCCGGAAAACCAAGTCCAGGAAAACCAAATCCTGAAAAACCAAGCCTCAATCCGATACCACGACCTGACATCGGTGACCGCCCCCGCTTCTCGGTCAACATGGTGGCGATCGAGAATGGCTTCGCCGTGACGCAAACTTGGCACGGGAGAGGGGACGCGCGCCTCGGTCGCTCATAGAAGCATTGCACCGTCTTGGCCTTTCTTTTCCACAACTGCGGTCACGTGTTCGACACAAGTTGCCAGCAAGATCGCTTCGGGGATGGGGGCGTTGGCATGAAAACGGCCGCGGAGTACCGCGCCATGGCCGAGGAATGTATTAAGTGGGCCGGCGAGGCATATACTGACGAAGTGCGCGAATCTTATCTGCAACTCGCGCGAATTTGGCTCGATACCGCGTCGCGACTCAATGGTCTGGCGACGAGCGACGCGCAAACCGGACAATCATCGAAAGCGGCCCAGTCGACCGGCTGATCCGGCCGATCACCGCTCGGTCAGCTTGAATTCGATGCGGCGATTGCGACGGAAGGCGTCCTCGGTCGTCGCGGTATCGATCGGTTGAAACTCGCCGAATCCGGCGGCGACCAGCCGCGACGGCTTGACGCCCTTACCGACCATGTATTGCACGACCGAAATCGCGCGTTGGGCCGACAGATCCCAATTGGATCTAAATTGGCCGATGATCGGACGCACGTCGGTATGGCCGTCAACGCGCAATATCCAGGCGATGTCGGTCGGGATCTGGTTCTCCAATTCGACGATGGCGGCCGCGACCTTGTCGAGTTGGGCGCGGCCTTCCGGCTTCAGGTCGGCCCGGCCAGTATCGAAAAAGATCTCCGATTGCAGGACGAAACGGTCGCCGACGACGCGGATGTCAGGCCGGTTGCCGAGAACCTCCCGCAGCTTGCCGAAAAAATCCGACCGGTAGGTCGAGAGCTCCTGGACGTGCTGGGCCAGCGCGACGTTCAGGCGCTGGCCGAGCTCGCTGATCTCCTCCTCGGACTCCTTGCCCTTCTTCTGGGAGATGTCGAGCGCGCTCGCCAATGCCGCCAACTGGTCGCGCAAGGCGGTGATCTGCTGGTTGAGCAGGTCGAGTTGTCCGAGCGCCTTGCTGGCGCTTTCTTTCTCGCCTTCGAGCTGACCTGAGAGTTCATTGACTTTGCTCTCGGCCGTCAATTGGGCTGCCGCGGCGCCTTCATACAGGCCTTTAAGCTTGTCGCGATCGCTTTGTGCCGTGGTCAGCGAGGATCGCAAGCCGCTAAGCTGAGTTTCCAGATCGGCTTTGCTGACCTTTTCCATGGACAGGAGCTTGGACAGCAGGGCGATCTGCCCGTTGAGGTGCTGCAGTGCGGTGTCTTTGCCGCGGACTTCCTGCTGCAAATAAAATTGCACCACGACGAAAATGGTCAGCAAAAAAATGATGCTGAGAATGAGCGTCGATAGGGCATCGACGAAGCCCGGCCAGTAATTCATGCCGCTTTCGCTGCGGCGATATCGTGCAAGTGCCATGGCGAATTAGCTGACTTTGATCGTCCGTGCTGGCGACAATTGGATCGGAGGCCTCATTGCGGTTCGGCCTTCTCTTCGATGTGACGCGGGGTGGATGGCGCAATCGCGCTTATCGTTTGCTCCTGCCGGGTCATCCGCAGGAGTTCCTTGATCTCGCGATGCTGCTCGGCCTGGCTATCCACCCAGCCGCGGATCGTCTGCTGCTCA
>JBQCCX010000474.1:0-2799 GCA_051961815.1 Xanthobacteraceae bacterium | reverse complement strand
CGCCGCCGGCCGGTAGGCCATCCGCGCATGGCCGACGCAATAGGCAAAGCCCCTGATCGCGTCATTGCCGCAGAACATAAAATTCGTCGTCGCCGGATCGCCGATCGGCCAGCGGCATTGATGGTGGTCGATGTCGATCAGCGAGCACGGATGCAGGCTGATCACCACCACGTCCGACATGATCGCGTCGAGCGGCGCTTGCGCATAAGCAAGCCGCAGGAGCCGCCGCTGCGTCGGTCCCCGCGGGTGGCGCGCGCGCGGAGGGCAGTTCGCACGCGCGGGCGCACCCGCGGGCCGCCCCGACGAAAGGCCGAGCCGGTGAATTTTACCGATCACCGCATTGCGCGAGACGCCGATCTCGGCGGCGATTTGGCTGCATGTCATGCCGCGCGTGACGCAGCTCTTCAGGGCCTCGATGCGCTCGGGAGTCCAAGTTGCGTTCGGATTCGCCGTGGAGATGTTTTTTGCCGGCGCGATGGTCGCCGGGTCGAGCAGTGCCGGAGGAATGGGCGCGATCGGCGCCGGTGGAATGGACGATGATGGAATAGCGTTTGATGGGGCGATTGATGGGGACATTGCAAACGGCCTCGCTCTCTGTTGCCGCGGCCGTCTGGGCCGCCGACAGGGCGTCGGTCCGCGCGCAGCGGGCAACGGCGAGAAAGCGAAACCTCGAAGCGAAAATCGGTGCGCGGCCGCAATGAGCCGATCCGGAATGCCCCAGACGTGACCCCAATACCGGTGGCCGCTGTCCGCCGAAAAATAGCGCCCACCAAGCAAACTACGCCGCATTCACCGAGCCGCATCCTGCCTCAAGGATGGCAAACCCGCTGTCGGAGTGGCGCCCGTACGCCGGTACTCTTTCGGGGCCGCTTCTTGTCGCTGTTGAGCGAGAACCCTCGCCGAATCAGACGGTCGCACGATTCGACTCGCCTGCCAAGGGTTAAAATGCCATTATAAGCCGATTATAATCAGGGGCGTTTAGACGATGGCGCGACCGGAAAACCGCTCGGAGGCGCGGGCCTTGAGCCTGACCCTGCCGATCGAGACGTTCAATTACCTCGCCTTGCTGGCGACCCTCGGCAAGCTTGGCCGCACCGAAAACGAGGTGGCGACGCATATTCTCGTGCGCGAGGTCTATGTGATGCACGCGCGCGGCTTCCACGAGACGCGCATTCCGGCGCCCGAGGGGGAGGGCGGCTGATCCAAACAAAGACCATGTCACCCGCTGATGCGAGCGTAACTTGATTGGACAGGCGACGAACTGTGTGCCGATTTCGCAATTGCTGCCGCCGGAGCGATTAGCTCCGGCAGTGTTGAAATGAATTGTTTTCGTGGCGCTTGCTCTAGCTGTGTCCGGCCCCCGCATGCAATTTTTTTGCTGCCAGAAAATCCGGGGGCCGAATTGCACAACCTGTTCTTCTCATTTACCGGCCGGCTGGGGCGGCTGGGTTTCCTCGTGCGCGGCATGGGACTTGGAATCGTAACCGGCGCGCTTTTGGTCATCGGCTTCACGCTGTTCCTGCACGGTGCGCTGTGGTGGCTTGGATTGCTGATCGGGATCATCGCACTGGCGGCGCTTGTCGTGGGCTATGCATCCCTGGTCGTGCGCCGGCTGCATGACGTAAATTTTCCCGGCTATCACGCCTTGTGGATCGTGCCCGTGAATTCTTTGGGGCTACTCGTGCCTGCGGCGCTGACCAGCGAGGGCGCGACACGTCGCGCTTCGACGATGCAATTTTTACGGTGGTGGCCGTGATCGGGGCCGCGCTGTTGCTGTGGCCGGGCAGCAAGGGAGAGAACCGCTTCGGCTATAGGCCAAATCGAAAAGGCTGGCGGATTTCCAGAGGGTTCAAAGAGTAAACTGGCTGACAACTTGAGCGCGTTGGCGGCGTGAGTGCTTTGCCGTTTCGCTTGCCTGTTGTGCCGGCCCCCGTGCTCAGGCAGGTTTGGCGAACGGCTTTGCCCGGTTCGAGAACACGCCGGGTTTTATGGGGGCACATCGATGTCGCTTCTTGATCGCGCCGCGCGCGGCGCAATCTGTATTTTGATCGTTATCGCATCGGTGGGCTGGGGTCGCAGCGAAGCCGATCAGCGCAAAGCCTTTATCGCCTTCCTGCAGGACATCAATAACCGCCCCGGCATTCATTACCTCGTCCCGACGCCGAACGACGAAAAGACATTCGGACCCTATTTGCAGCACTACGGGATCATTCTCGACTTCGCCAAAGACATGAACGTCTCGATGCAGGACTTTATCGCGCAGGCGATCAAGCTTGGCTTCGGGCCAAATCCCGCCCCGCGCACCATCGAACAGATCGCGGCGGCGCCGGCCGATCTGACCGCCGCGAAAGATGCGATCGACAAGATGAAGCAAGCGCTCGAGACGCGCCTGGCCAAGATCACCGCGGATCGTGGCGCGCTCAAACAGCCCGACGATTTGAAAGCCGTTTACGACAAGACCTTCGACAGGCTGGTGGTCGCGCCCGCCGTGGCGCTGGAGCGGAGCGAGCCTCGAAGGGTGATACGCCCATCCTTCGAGGCGCGCCTTTGGCGCGCACCTCAGGATGACGGCGTTAGTCAAACCGTCCTTGCCGAGCTTGACCCGGCAATCCATGCTGGTGAGCGGGCATCAAAACCAACTTGCGCTGATCCGAGCCGTCTCGCCGCTGGCCCTCAGCATGGACCACCGGGTCAAGCCCGGTGGTGACGAGAACGGGTGGCTTCTTTGTAACAAAGGGCGGCTCTCGGCCGCCCTTTGCTGTCGTGGTTGGCCGGGTCAAGCCCGGCCATGACAGATCA
>JBQCCX010000473.1:0-4126 GCA_051961815.1 Xanthobacteraceae bacterium | reverse complement strand
ATTCCGATGCGCGCTTTGACCGTTCAGGGCTCTTACGTCGGCAGCCTTGCCGAAATGGCCGAGCTGATGGAGCTCGTGCGGCGCACCGGACCGCCGCAGGTCCCGGTCGCGACCAAGCCGCTCAAAGAGGTCAATGCGGTGATGGAGGATTTGCGCGCCGGCAAAGTGATTGGCCGCGTCGTGCTGACGCCATAGGCTTGTATCTTCGACGCTGGAGGGCCAGCAGCATGGACGATCCATTACGGCAGGCCAAAGCCAAAGCAGCCGCCACCTACGATGCCGCTGCCGATCATTTTGATGACGAGCCATTGGCGTTTTGGGAGCGGATTGGAACACGCACCGTCGCGGGTCTGGCTCTTGCGCCTGGCGACAAAGTGCTCGACGTCGGCTGCGGAACCGGCGCATCGGCATTGCCCGCGGCGCAGGCGGTCGGACCGAGTGGATCTGTGACCGGTGTCGACTTGTCCGCACGCTTGCTCGATCGCGCCCGCGCCAAGGCCCGCGGTCTTGGAAATATCGAATTCCTAACCGCCGATATGACATCGCTCGGTTATCCGAACGATCATTTCGATGCTGTCGTCAGCGTCTTTTCGATCTTTTTCGTACCGGACATGGAAGGCATGGTCCGCGAGCTGTGGCGCATGGTGCGGCCCGGCGGAAAGCTCGCGATCACCACATGGGGTCCGCGAATTTTTGAGCCGGCCTATTCGCGCTGGCAAGCAGCAATCAAGCGGGAGCGGCCCGACCTTTATAACGCGTTCAATCCCTGGGACCGCATTACCGATACCGAATCGGTCCGGCGCTTGCTTCAAGACGGCGGGGCGACCAACGTCGAGGTTACGGCAGAAGCCGGAGTGCAGATGCTGCGCTCCGCCGAAGACTGGTGGATCATCGTCCTTGGATCGGGACCGCGCTGGGCAGTCGAGCAGATGGGACCGGAGGCTGCAGCGCGGATAAAGACTGACAACATCACATGGCTGAATGAGAACAAGGTCGACCGTCTTGAGACGAACGCGATTTACGCGGTCGCGCGAAAAACGGAATAACGGGGCAATCCATCCAGGATCAGCATTGGTGCAAGAATGCAGCGCAAAGTGATCATCTCGTGCGCCGTCACCGGCTCGGCCGATACGCCGGGCCGCAATCCCGCGGTGCCGGTGACGCCGGCACAGATCGCCACCTCGGCGATCGACGCCGCCAAGGCCGGCGCGGCGATCGTGCACATTCATGTGCGCGATCCGAAAACCACCCAGCCGAGCATGGACACCGCGCACTACCGCGAGGTGGTCGAGCGGATCAGGGGCAGTGGCACCGACGTGCTGATCAACCTCACCACCGGACCGGGCGCGCGCTTCACCCATGACGAGCACGACCCGTCGAAGCCGAGCACGGAAAGCGTGCTCAAGGCGCCGGAAGAGCGCGTGCGTCATGTCGTCGAGCTCAAGCCGGATATTTGCAGCCTCGATATGGGCAGCCTCAACATGGGCGATCGCGTCTTCATCAATACGCCCAAGCACCTGCAGGCGATGGCGGCGGCGATCAAGGATGCCGGCGTCATGCCCGAGCTCGAAGTGTTCGAGACCGGTCATCTCCTCCTCGCCAAGCGCTTCATCGAGAACGGCTACGTCAAGCCGCCGGGAATGTTTCAGATCTGCCTCGGCATTTCCTGGGGCCAGCCCGCGACCACAGAAGCCATGACCTACATGCGGAACCTGCTGCCGCCGGACGCGCCATGGTTTGCGTTCGGCATTTCGCTGCATCAATTCCCGATGGTGGCGCAGACCGTGCTGCTCGGCGGCCATCCCCGGGTCGGGCTCGAGGACAATATTTATCTGGAAAAGGGCAAGCTGGCGGCGAGCAATGCGGCGCTGGTCGAGAAAGCGGCGAGCATCATTCACGTCCTTGGCGACCAGGTCGCTACGCCGTCGGAGGCACGGCAGATTCTTGGTTTGGCGGCAAGCAACGCGTGAAGGGATTGCTCGTCATTGCGATGACAATTCTAAGTCTCGTATCCCGGGCGCAGCGCAGCATGCAATGGTGCGCTGCTGAACCGGGATCGTTACACACGCAGAGTTTGCAACGATCCCGGATCTGCGGTGCACCGGCAGTAGCGCGTTCACGCGCGTAAACGCGCTACTGCCGCTGCACCGCGTCCGGGAAACGCGCTCAGTCGGCAATGACAAAATTGGTCGTCCAACCTAGAATCATCTTCTTATAGGAAACATCAATCGTCATGGATCTCGGCATCAAGGGTTTGCGGGTGATCGTCACTGCCGGCGCCGCCGGCATCGGCCGTGAAGTGGCGCGCGCGTTCCAGCGCGAAGGGGCGTCGGTTCACGTCTGCGACGTCGATCGTCACGCGCTGGCCGACCTCGCGGCCAGCGACCCCAAGCTCAAGGCCTCGCTATGCGACGTGTCCGACCGCGAGGCGACGACACGCTTCATCGACGCCAGCGCCGATGCACTCGGCGGGCTCGATTGCCTCGTCAACAATGCCGGGATCGCCGGACCGACCGGCCGGGTCGACGAAATTCCGCCGGAAGAATGGGATCACACGATGGCGGTGAACATCACCGGCCAGTTCAACTGCGTGCGCGCAGCGGTGCGCCACCTCGCCAATAGCAGCAATCCGTCGATCATCAATCTGTCCTCGACGGCGGGCCGCCTCGGTTTTCCGTTGCGCACGCCCTATGCCGCCTCGAAATGGGCGGTGGTCGGTTTCACCAAGTCGCTCGCGGTCGAACTGGGGCCGCTCAAGATTCGCGTCAATGCCATCCAGCCCGGCGCCGTCGAGGGTGACCGCATCCGGCGGGTGTTTGCCGCCAAGGCGCAGCGCCGCGGCGTGTCGATGCAGGCGATGCAGGAAGAAGCGCTGTCGCACGCCTCGATCAAGGAAATGATTGCGCCGCAACAGCTCGCCGACATGATGGTGTTTCTGGCCTCGCCGCGCGGGCGCACGATCTCGGGCCAGGCCATCAGCATCTGCGGCGACGTGCAATCGCTGTTCTGAGCGAGACGACTTTATCTCCGCTCATTCCCGCGCAAGCGGGCATCCAGATTTAACAAATCAAGCTGGGTCCCCGCTTTCGCGGGGACGAGCGGACCAGGCGCCCGCCGATAGACTATCTTATCCGGTACAGCGCATGGCGCCGGTTGCGGGTAAACGGCCGCACCTCTTTCGGCCAGCGGCCGGCTTCGACCGCCTTGGCCCATTCCGGACTTGTCAGCACCTGCGGACCGTCGATCTCATAGACCGCGGAATGGCGGGCGCCTTCGTGCGCGACCTTTTTCTCCTCGCCGCCAATGCTCACCGCGAACGGCACGCCCTCGAGGCGCGTCACCGCATGCACGCCCGGCACTTTGAGGAGATTGGGAACGTGCTCGGTGTCGTAGACCTCGTGGAACAGCGCTTCCTTGTCGGGGTCCACGTCCATGCTGGCGACGAACAGATATTTGGATTTGATCGGCATGGGCGTCCTTTCTCGGCTTGTTGCGTTTCCCGGACGCGGTGCAGCGCGGTAGCGGTGCACCGCAGATCCGGGATCGTTTCAGACTCAGTATGCGTGACGATCCCGGTTCTGCAGCGCATCACTTCGTGCTGCGCTGCGCCCGGGAAACAAATTTTGTTTATCCCGCCAGACGTCCGTTCGTTGGCCCTCCTACTATTTCCACCGCTCCGATGGCGGCGCAATCTCGGTGACGAGGTCGCGGATGAGCGTCTTGTTCGGCAGCGGGGTGAGCGTCATTTCCCGCGGCTCGAGCCGCGCGGTGCAGGCATAGACGGTTTCGCCGTCGAGCTGGATCATGCATTCCTTGCAGGCATTGGCGTTGATGCAGGAAAACCGCATCGCCAGGGTCGGATCCTTGTTGATGCGCAGCCAGCGCAGCCCGTCGAGCACCGACTGCCCCGGCTCGAATGGCACCTCGAAGCTCTCCCAGCGCGGCGGCTCGCCATGACTGCCGCGGCGGATTTTCAGTTTGGCGACGGCGCTCATGACGCTAGCGCCGTGGCCGGCGCGCCGGTGAGTTGCAGCGCGCCATCGGCAAGCCGCACGCGCTGATGCTGGCGCCAGGCCGGCGCCGTCTGCGGAAAATCCTCGCGCTGATGGGCGCCGCGGCTTTCGGT
>JBQCCX010000472.1:0-5797 GCA_051961815.1 Xanthobacteraceae bacterium | reverse complement strand
AGAAACAACAGGCCGCCGAACGTCACACTGTTGACGGTGAGCAGCAGCCAGAATGTCATAACTGCTGCCCTTCCGTGTTATGGGCGATCAGCACTTGGCCAGCGGCGGATAATCGCGCGAATAGACTGGATGCGCGAGATATTCCTGCTCAGGCCATGTCCAGAACTGACTGACGTTGTCGTAAGTCTTGATGGTCTTGTTCCAGAGCTTCAGCCCATATTTGGCGCCTTCGGTGCCAAGGCGCCGGATGTAGAACGTTCCGATGACATTGCCGAAGTGGTCGAATTTGAGCGGCCCACGCGGCGTATCGGTTAAGCTGACTGCTTTCAGCGCGCCGATGAATTTTTCCTTGTCCCGAGCGTCGCCGCCAGTCGCTTTCAAGGCGGCATCGACGACCTGACAGTTGACGTAGAGCAGGCCCGCGTACTGGCCCGGAATAGTGTCAAAATTCTTCAGCATGCCATTGATGAAGCGGTGATTGGCGTCGATCTCAAGATCGAGCGTATAGGGAATGCAGCTCACCAGCCCGACGGCTTCTTCGCCAAAACTCTTGAGGAGCGCGTCGTCGCCGCCGGTCTCGCCAGTGACAACGGGATATTTAAATCCCGAGTTTGCATAGGCCTTCATAAAGCGTAGCGGGTTTGAACCGGCGAATCCCTGGCAGACGCCGTCGCAATCGCCGATCTGCGCCACATAGGGCGTGTAATCAGGGGTCACGAGGGGCGGCCACAGCTTGTTGACGACGCAGCCGCCCTCTTTCTGCAATGAAGCCTGAAAACCGCCCATCTGCTCGTACCCGAAAGCGAAGTCCTCGACGATGCAGAAAATGCGTTTGAGCTTGAGTTCGGTGGCGGTGTAATGCGCCATCGGATGCATCGCTTGCGAGGAGGTCGCCGACGCGCGCAACAGATAGGGATTGGGCTTGCGCTGGGTCAGGTCGTCCGCCGCCGCTAGGCTGAGTGTCGGCATCTTCTGGTCGCGAATGTAGTCGCTGATCGCATAAAGCTCGAACGCGGCGAGCGGGCCGAGAATGACGTCAACCTTGTCGCGCTCGACGAGCTCCTGCGCTTTGGTCTTGGTGCCAGCCGGATTGCCCCCGGTGTCGGCGGAGAAGAAATCGACCTTACGGCCGCCGATCATGTAATTCGTCTCTTTCAGATAGGTCAGGACGCCCTGCTCCATCTGGATGCCGCCCTGCGCCAGCGGGCCGGTCTTTACCGTCAACAGACCAAGCCGGAATGGCTCTGCCTGGGCCACCGCGGGCGCGGGGAAACGGGACAATGCCGCCGCCGCTCCCGCTGCACTGCCGGCCAACAGCGTGCGGCGACTGACTCTACGACTCCTGGACTTGGCAGACATTGCGCATCCTCCGTTTGTCCCCATCTTCGCCGTCTTGGCGGCCGCCAAGGGCGAGCCTTTGCGGCGGGCAATCTTGATTGCCGCCATCGCCGCGGTGACGGCTATCATTGGCGAGGCGGGTCGCGCTGTAAAGGCCGCTATTGTCGCGTTTTTCTCAACACTTGTTCGGCCCTCGCCCCTCGCGCGAATAACGCGAACAAACGCGCATATTCCGCCGCATCACAAGCGTCGCTGCGCAGGATTATTTGCGCTTGTCGTTGCGCTTCGGCGGAATAACCGGAAGCAGCAGATAGGGCCTCGCTGCACCGCCGAAGTGCAGCCCGCTAGCGCCGGCAAAGACCTCCGCCGGCCGGTCGCGTGCGTCGTCGTGCAGGAACGGTCCGCAGCCGGTCAGCTCGTTCTTGAAATTCGACAACCGCCCGCCGCTGCCACCCGGATAAACGTAATCTTTGCCGCGGACGGTCAGCGCGATGCGATAACCCGCAGGCACCACGATCGACGTCGGCCAGATCTCGATGTCGAGCGCCACGATCTCCCCGGGTTTGAGCGGCTGTTTCCTGGCGTGGGTGTGATACGGCCGATAGGGCTTTGACAATTTTTTGTCGAGATGACGATGCGAGGCGCGCAGCCAGCCCTGGCCGACCGGCGTGTGCGGATCGATCGCGCCTTGAAACACCACTTCCTTCAGGTCGGGCGAGAATACGCGCAGCACGACAAAGATGTCGGCATCGGTGGTCGATGAGGAAAGATAGAGTTTAACCGCGGACGGTCCGGTAATCTCGGTTTCGCGTCCAAGGGGCGCAGTGAGGAAAGTAACCCCCTCCCCCATGGCGTCAAAGCGCAAGACCGACTTTTTGTTCGCCGGCTGGTTCGCGGCCAGTCGTCCCGATGGATCGAGATAGAAACGCGTCCACTGCGTGCGCTTGAGCGGCCAATCGTTTTCGGTGCGCTCAACAAACCGATCAATGTGACGCACCTGCAGCTGCACCGGTAACTGTTTGTCCCAGCCATTTTTTTTGCCGTGCAAAAAGTAATCAAAAAAGCGTAGCTGCAAATTGCGGCCGTAGTCGGTGTAAAAATGCGTCCAGTGCTCGATGCCGTGCGCTTCCAGCCATTTCTGCTTGGATGCGGCGCGGACGAAGCCTTCGAAATTGCCGCGCGGATGAAGGCCCTGACCGCCCCAATTGGCTGCCGACAGAAATGGCGTTTTTACTTTCGACCAGTTCGGTGACCGCGCCTTGTGGTAATCGTCGTCGAGCGGATGCGCCAATATTTCGGTGCCGAAATCGCTTCGATTCTTTGCCAGTTGCTCGTCCGACAAGAGCTCAGGGCCGCACACGAGCTCGCCATGCACGCGGCTGCGCTTGCCGCGCTCGCCGGCGCCGTATTGCACGGTCTTGACCTGCATGTCGTACCAGTTGTCCCAGAACGTGCAGACAATGCCGCCGTGATGCGTCATGTCGCGGTACCAGTCGGCGGCGCCTTCCCAGATACACATCGCCGCAAGGTGCGGCGGCTGCAGGCTGGCGACGTGCCATTGATTGATCGCGTAATAGGAAATGCCATTGAGCCCGATTTTGCCGCTCGACCACGGCTGCGCCGCCGCCCATTCGATGCAGTCGTAGAAATCTTTTGTCTCGCGCGGCGAGAAGTGATCGATCCGCCCGGGCGAACAGCCGCAGCCACGCGAGTCGACCCGCACGCAGGCGTAGTCGTGCGGCACCCATTTCTCCGGATCGACCACCTCCCAGCTCTGATAAAGATTGCTGGAGCCGGCATTGACGTCGGGATGGCGATCCGCCATGCGTTGCCAAGCGCTCGGATAACCGTCCTGAAAAGCCAAGCCTTTGGCGTAAGGTCCGTAGCTTAAGATCACCGGATATCGCCCTTCCGCGACGGGGCGAAAGACATCAGCCCGCAGCACCAGGCCGTCATCCATCGCGATCGGCACGTTCCAGTCGATCCGCATGCGGTCGCGGGTCTCGCTACGCTGCTCAAGAGTGCTGCGGTCGCCGGCCACCGCCGCCATGCGTGCTTCGCCCTCGCGCGATGACATTGACAACTCCTGTGCTGCCGCCGGTCCGCTTGAACTTCGGCCGCTCGACCTCACGCCGCCTTAGCGCGCCCCTTCGTCCGTTTAACGCCGGCCATTTTTTCCAGCACGGCGCAAACCGCCGCAGTATCTTGGGACGAGTGGCCGCTGCGGAGCGCCTTGGCGTAAATCGCCTTGCTGGCGTCAAACATCGGCGTCGGAACGGCGATTTTGCGTGCGTAAGAGCCGATCACATCCATGTCCTTCTGCCAGACCGATATTTTCATGGTGGGATTGCCGTAGCTGTTTTTTACCATCATTGGCGCACGCAGCTCGAAAATCCGCGAATTGCCGGCGCCTGTTTTGATCAGGTCGAAGATGAGCTTTGGCGACAGCCCAGCTTTCATGCCCAGCACCATCGCCTCGGCGCTCGCGACATTATGGATAGCGACGAGAAGATTGGCGACGTACTTCATGCGGCTGCCGTTGCCAAATGTGCCGACGTCGTGAATCGAGCGTGTGAAGCCGGAAAACAAGCCGCGCAATTTCCGGATCTCGCGGGAATCGCCAGACGCGTAGACCACAAGGTCCTTGGTCACAGCTTGCGCGCCGGTGCCGCTGACGGGGCAGTCAAGCATGACATGACCCGCCTTGCGCAGCACGGCTTCGGCTTTGGCCTTATCCTCCAAAGCGAAGGTCGACATCTCGACGATCACGCAGCGTGGCAGGCCGGCTTTGGCGATGACGGCCGCCGCCTCGATCAGCGCCGACGGTTTGGGCAGGCTCGTGATCACGGTGCGCGCCCGGCGTGCTACATCCTCGGTATTCTTCGCCATTTCGACGCCAAGCTTGGCCATGGCTCGCCGCCGCGCCGGGGCGATATCGTAGCCGATGACCCGCCATCCGGCGGCAAGCACGTTTTGCGCAAAAGCGCCGCCCATGATTCCGAGGCCAATGATCCCGACGGTATTTTTCTTTGCCCGAGGCATCGCGGTCCCACTCCGATTTCCGATAGTTTGAGGCTATCGCATCCGCGTGCAAAGCGCGCAAGCGGCTTCTCAACAATGCGGCGCGCTGGAAAGGCGCTTGCAGATGGCGCAATGGAATGCTGGTCTTGAACGATTGTGGTCGACTACTGCGCGGGCTAAATCGTTCGCCGGGACGATCTGGGGAGTGCGGCATGAAAGTCGGTATTGCCGGTATCGGCAAAATGGGAGCGGCGATTGCGGCGCGGCTGATCGAGGTTGGACACGACGTGACGGTGTGGAACCGCACGCCGGACAAAGCCAAGGCGGTCGTCGGAGCTAAAATCGCAACGACCCCGGCAGAACTGGCCCAAGCCAGTGAAGCGGTGATCAGCATCCTCACCGACGCCGCAGCGCTGGACGCGGTCTATAATGGCCCCTCAGGTCTTTTGCAGACCAAAGTCGCCGGAAAACTGTTCATCGACATGAGCACGGTTCTGCCCGCGAGCGAGATCGCGATCGCCGGTGCGGTACGCGGCAAGGCCGCCGCCTTTGTCGAATGTCCGGTCGGTGGCTCGACCGGGCCGGCGCGGCAAGGAAAGCTGATCGGACTGATGGGCGCCGAAGCGGCAGACGCGGCGCGGGCGCGACCGATACTCGAACAATTATGCCGCCGGCTGGAACATGCCGGCCCGGTCGGCTCCGGTTCGGTTTTGAAATTCACGATCAATCTGCCGCTGATGGTCTATTGGCAGGCGCTCGGCGAGGCCTTGGCGATGGCGCGTTCTGTTGCCATCGACCCGGAGCGGCTGATGGATCTTCTCAGCGACACGTCGGGAGCGGCCAATGTGCTTAAAGTGCGTGCTCCGGGGATCGCCTCCATGCTCAAGGGCGGCTCCGCCGGGGCGGTCACTTTCGATGTCGACAGCGCCATCAAAGACATGCAATCGATGCTCGCCGAAGCCAAATCGCGCGGCGTCGAACTGCCGCTGGTCGAGCGGACGCTTGGCTGCTACCAGGAAACCAGGCAGCACCGCTCGGGCAATGCCGAGATTTCCACCGTCTCGGTTTATTGGGCCGGTCGCGATCGTTCGTAATTCTTCAAGATATTGGAGCTGCCATGTCCGTCCTCACGCTTGCTCAAGCTTCCATTATTGTTGATGCCGCGCTCAAAAAAGGGCGCGACAGCACCTTGGCGCCGCTCGCGGTCGCCGTGCTCGATAGCGGCGGCCATCTGGTCGCGTTCAAGCGCGAAGATAAAGCCGGGATTTTACGGTTCGACATTGCTTTCGCCAAAGCTTGGGGCGCCCTGGGCATGGGCTTTGGCTCGCGCACGCTGGCGAGCCGCGCGGCGAAGACCCCGCAATTTTTCACGATGCTCGCGGCAGCGAGCGCCGGCCGCATTGTGACCAATCCCGGGGGCGTGCTGATCCGCGATGCC
>JBQCCX010000471.1:0-18609 GCA_051961815.1 Xanthobacteraceae bacterium | reverse complement strand
CACTTTTCGGGATCATGCGCGCGTTCCGCCCGACATCGCGGCCTTCCGGCACGCAAGGTGGTGACGGCCGAGCCTTGGATCAAATCGAGAATTTGGAGCGGGCGAAGGGATTCGAACCCTCGACCCCAACCTTGGCAAGGTTGTGCTCTACCCCTGAGCTACACCCGCGTCCTTAAGACAGATAAGCGGTCATCGGAACTGTTGGGTATGGCCGAGCCGCCATCAAGCTATGCCAAAGAGCGGATACCTTTGCAACCGCGCGCTTGGTCGCCATGCGTGCGCGGTATCGCCGGCAACTGGCGCCGATATCGTCGTCGGACTTGGCGCCGCGACCACGGCAAGCACGGCATTTTAGTGACAAAACGACTCGGAATATTCACGTTCTACCCACGAAAGAAATTCGTCTTACGGCGCCTTGACCGAAACGGGCGTCGATGTGGCAAAGTCCTCGCGGCCGACGCGTTGCATCGGCACAACTCTGCACAAGGGGACGGGCTTTTATGAAAAACGACTCGGCGAGGCAAATGCGCGAACTTACTGACAATGAATTGTCATCCGCAGCTGGCGGCATACTCGGGGCGATCCCGGGGGGCTACAAGGTGCAGTTGCCTTGGAGCTTGTTCACATCTGGCGCCACCTGCACCTGGTATAACACTGGTGGATACCCGGCACCCACTGGATATGGCACTTGCCAAAATAGCTACTATTAGCACGGCGGCCTCGACGCTCAGACTTCCAGCGCGACGCCCCGGTTTTCGCCGGGCGTCAGCATTTTTAAAGCGGACCCGGCTTTGCAACCGCGCCCGTCCGGCACTATCAAACAGCAATGCCCGCCACGCCGGACGAACTTTTCGCTTATCTCGACACGCTCGGGATCGCGCACAAGACCGTCACCCATCCGGCGGTGTTCACGGTCGAGGAAGCGCGCGAGCTGCGCGGCGCCGTTGCCAGCGGGCATACCAAGAATCTGTTCCTGCGCGACAAAAAGGGCGTGCCCTATCTCGTCGTTGCGCCCGAAGACGCGGCGGTCGAACTGCGTTCACTGCATCGCCTGCTCGGCGCCTCGGGCCGGTTTTCATTTGGCTCGGCGGAGCTGATGCAAGAGGTGCTCGGCGTGCTGCCTGGCTCGGTGACCCCGTTCGCGGTCATCAATGACAAGGAATGCCGGGTTAACGTCGTGCTCGATGCGGCGCTGATGACGCATGAGGCGCTGAATTTTCATCCCTTGGTGAATACCGCGACGACCACCATCTCGCGCGACGGGTTGCTGAAATTCTTGGACGCGACCGGTCTCGCCCCGCTCATCGTAGTCCTTGCCGCTGCGGCCGAGTAGATCCCCGATTGCATTTGAGTGATTTTCTTCCCATTTAATCAGGCGGATAGGGTCAATTCGCCAAGCCCCGGGGCCACCCGCGGGCCAACGACGACACGACGCGGACAAGAAGGCGAACTAAGGTCAGGGCAGAAGACGAGCAGAACACGACATGTTGCAACCAGCTGGAACGGCCACTGCGGAAACGTCGGTCAAGGACACGACGACGCAGACCTTTGTCAAAGACGTCATCGAGGAATCCAAGCGCCAGCCGGTTCTGGTCGACTTCTGGGCCGATTGGTGCGGCCCCTGCAAGCAGCTGACGCCGGTCCTGGAGAAGGCGGTCAAGGCCGCCAAAGGCAAGGTCAAGCTCGTCAAGATGGACATCGAGAAGCACCCCTCGATTCCCTCCCAGATGGGCATTCAATCGATCCCGGCGGTGATCGCCTTCGTGAACGGCCAGCCGGTCGACGGGTTCATGGGCGCGCTGCCGGAAACGCAGGTGATCGCCTTTCTCGAGCGCCTGACCAAAGACCGCATCGGCGGTGAAGCCAAAGACTTGCTCAGTGCCGCTGACGCGGCGCTCGGGGCCGGCGATGCCGCCGGTGCAGCGGAGCTCTACGCGCAGATCCTTGCCGAGGATGGCGGCAACGTACAGGCGCTAGCCGGGCTCACGCGCTCTTATGTGCAGACCGGCGCGCTCGACCGCGCGCGGCAAACCTTGGCGATGGTTCCCGCGGCCAAGCAGAGCGATGCAGCCGTGGCGGCGGCTCGCGCTGCGCTCGAGCTCGCCGAGCAGGCCAAGACCGTGGGGCCGATCGGCGACCTTGAGCAAAAGGTCGCTGCCAATCCGGGCGACCATCAAGCGCGCTTCGATCTTGCGCTCGCTCTAAATAGCAAAGGCCAGCGCCTCGATGCGCTCGAGCATCTGCTGGCGATCGTCAAGCGCGACCGCAAATGGAACGATGACGGCGCACGCAAGCAGCTTGTGCAGTTTTTCGATGCATGGGGTCCCACCGATGAAGCCACAGTTGAAGGTCGCAAGCGGCTCTCGTCGGTGCTGTTCGCTTAAAGGTTTGCGGCAGCCTCACGGGTCGGCGATATTGTAAGCGTCATTGCCAATGCCGTGAGTTTCGGTGCCGTCGCCGGGCGGAGTGCGACATGCCGATGAATACCGTCTACAAGGGGCCGGAGGCGCTCCCTGAAATCATTGCGGTGTTTCCGCTACCGGGCGCGTTGCTGCTGCCCAGGGGCCAGATGCCGCTGAATATTTTCGAGCCGCGTTATCTGGCGATGACCGAGGACACATTGCGTTCCAGCCATCGCATCATCGGCATGATCCAGCCGGATCCGGCGCATCCGGGAACGGATGCGGACAAGCCGAATTTGTTTCGCATCGGCTGCGTCGGCCGCGTCACCCAATTTGCCGAGAGCGGCGACGGCCGCTATCTGATCCAGCTCACCGGCATTGCGCGGTTTCGCATCGAGGAAGAATTGCCCGTCAGCACGCCGTACCGGCAATGCCGCGTCAGCTATCATTCCTTTGTTGACGATTTTGTCGCCCGTAAGGGCGAGGATCAGGTCGACCGCAAGACGCTCCTTCGCGCATTGACCGAATTCCTCAAGGCCAACGATCTCAAGGCCGATTGGGATGGCATCGAGAATGCTCCAAATGAAGCTCTGGTCAATGCACTCGCCATGATGTCGCCATACGACGTAGCCGAGAAGCAGGCGATGCTGGAAGCGCCTGACTTGAAGACCCGCGCGGAGATCCTGGTGGCGGTCACCGAGATCGAGCTTGCCAAGAGCAAGACGCCGGGCGAAACACCATTGCAGTGATGGCTCCCGCGGCAGGGAGTGATGTCTGACGTTCGATTAACTGGAGACGATAATGTCCGATCGCCCGGCCGAAAGCGTTGATCCCAAATTGCTCGAAATTCTGGTCTGTCCGCTCACCAAAACGCCGCTTGAATACGACGCCGGGAAGCAAGAACTGATCTCGCGCGCGGCCAAGCTCGCTTACCCGATCCGTGACGGCATTCCGATCATGCTGCCCGAAGAGGCGAGGCGCATCGATTGACAATCGTTCGTCACCCGCGGGCATAGCCGTTCAAAGAACGGCGTCGCTGCGCTCGCCTATGCCGCTGGTCCGTGCCGACTTTGCCAAGCCTCGGCTTTGCCGCATGGATTGCCGGATCGAGTCCGGCAATGACAAAGAAAAAGTGGGGAGGGGGAATCATGCTCAAAATCTGGGGCCGTAAAACCTCGTCGAATGTACAGAAGGTGATGTGGGCGGTCGGTGAAATCGGCCTGCCGCATCAGCGCATCGATATTGGCGGACCGTTCGGCCAGAACCGCGAACCGGCGTATCTGGCAATGAACCCGAACGGGCTCGTGCCGACGCTTCAGGAAGACGACGGCTTTCTGTTGTGGGAATCGAACACGGTCGTGCGTTATCTCGCCGCCAAGCACAAAGCCGCCGTGCTCGAGCCGGCCGATCTGCGCAGCCGCGCGCTCGCCGGCAAGTGGATGGACTGGCAGCTCAGCGTCGCCGGCCCTGCGATCTTCGGATGCTTCTGGGGCTTGATCCGGACACCGCCGGAAAAGCGGGATCATGCAGCGATCGAGGATTCCAAAAACAGGACAACTGCGGCGATGACGATCATGGACCAGCAGCTGGCAAAAACCGCCTACCTCGCCGGTGATGCATTCTCATATGGCGATATTCCGGTCGGCATCATCGCCTATCGCTATCGCCAGCTCGTTCCGGAGCGTCCGGCGCTCACGAATTTCGAACGCTGGTATGCTGCGATTTCGGCGCGCCAGGCATTCAAGGATCACGTCGCGGCGGTGCCGCTGACGTAACGCTGACGACGTTAGACGTTGAACCGTCATCCTGAGGTGGCCGCCAACGGGTCCGGCCCGAAGTGGCCGGCCCGATGACAAGCTCCGCGGCCCTCGAAGCGGCCCGAGCGCTACGGCCCCCGCCCTTCGAGGCTCGCTTCGCTCACACCTCAGGGTGACGGAAATCACTCTTTCAATGGCTCCGGCCTTCGGCCGGCCCCGGAATGACGGCTATTCCGCCGCGGCGCGGGCGCCGGACGAATGCACCGAGACGATGTAATCCATCGCCGCCTGCACGCCGCCCTTCTTGTGCGGGATGCCGGCAACAGCGAGCGCCATTTCGGTCGCGGCCAGCGCGCCGACCTGCCAGCCGTCATTGACGTCGCCGAGGTGGCCGATGCGGAAATATTTCTTCGCATAGGGCCCGAAGCTCGCGCCGTAAGAAATGTTGAACATGTCCAGCGCCATGCTGCGGAACGCGTCGGCGTCGTGGCCGTCCGGCAACAGCACGGCGGTGACGGTCGGCGAATAATATTTCGGATCGCGGCACAGGATTTCGAGTCCCCACGCGCGCACGGCGCGGCGGGTGGCTTCGGCAAGGCGGGCATGCCGCGTGAACACGTTCTCGAGACCTTCCTCATGCAGCATCTCGATCGATACCGCGAGGCCTTGCAGCATTTGCGTCGCCGGCGTGTAGGGGAAGAAGCCGACCTTGTTCATCGTCAGCATCTCGTCCCAGGCCCAGAACGATTTCGGCAGTTTCGATGTCTTCGCCGCCGCGATCGCCTTGTCGCTGATCGCGTTGAATGACATGCCTGGCGGCAGCATCAGGCCCTTCTGTGCGCCGCCGATGGTGACGTCGACACCCCACTCATCGTGCCGGTAATCGGTCGAGGCCAGCGACGAGATGGTGTCGATCATCAACAGGGCCGGATGGCCGGCGGCGTCGATCGCTTTGCGAATAGGTGCGATCGGCGACAGGCAGCCGGTCGCGGTCTCGTTGTGCAATACGCAAATCGCCTTGATCTCGTGCGCCTTGTCCTTGCGCAGGTAGTCCTCGATCTTCGCAGGATCGGCCCCGGTGCGCCAATCGCCGGGAATGAATTCGGGCTTGAGCCCGAGCTTCTGCGCCATCACTTTCCATAAGGTTGCGAACTGGCCCGTCTCCACCATCAGCACGCGATCGCCCGGGGAGAGTGTGTTGACCAGCGCCGCTTCCCACGCCCCGGTCCCGGTCGCGGTGTAAATGATCACCGGGTTGGTGGTCTTGAAAATCGTCTTGATGCCGTCGAGGCAGCGCTTGGCCAATTTGGCGAATTCCGGACCGCGATGATCGATGATCGGGGTATCCATCGCCCGCAGCACGCGGTCGGGCAGCGGCGTCGGCCCCGGAATCTGCAAAAAGTGACGCCCGACGGCGCGCGACGAATTCTGCGGCATTTTCGGCACTCCTGCGGACGGATGGATCAAGCCGGATGGACAGAGCCGGATGGAACGAACTGGTAGAGCCAGCCGGAGAACAAGCCCGATAGAACAAGCCCTGAGCGCGCGTCCGAGCCGCTCGCGGCTTGTGGCGTTGAATAGCGAATGCGACATTCGGGTCAAGCCCCGAACCTTCGTCCTGGCTGGCGCGCCGCTGCGCGCGGGCAACCGCCCAAAAACAAGGAGACGGCCTTGGCGGCGACACTGTTGCCAGCGCTCGAAAAAACGCTCGAACGGCGGCTCAAGGCGGAGCAAGCGGGCGAGGTGCGCTTCGACGCCTTTACCCGCGGTCGCTATGCCACCGACGCTTCGCATTACCAAATTATGCCGCTTGGAGTGGTCACCCCGCGCTCGCCGGCCGACGCCGAACGGGTGCTGGCGGTTTGCCGATCCGAGGGCGTAGCCGTGACGCCGCGCGGCGGCGGTACCTCGCAGGCTGGCCAAACCGTCAACCGGTCGGTGATCCTCGATTGCTCGCGGCATCTCAACCGAGTTATCGAAATCGACGCCGCCAGTCGGCGCTGCCTGGTCGAGCCGGGCATCGTGCTGGACGAGCTCAATCGTGCGCTCAAACCGCACGGCTTGTGGTTTCCCGTCGATATTTCCACCGCCTCACGCGCCACGATTGGCGGCATGGTCGGCAATAATTCCTGCGGCGCGCGCTCGCTGCGTTACGGCAACACACGGGAAAACGTGCTCTCGATCGATGCCGTTCTGGCCGATGGTGCGCGGGCGCATTTCGGCCGTGTCGGCGAGCCCGGCGTGGATGTTCCGCCGGCGCTCGTTCGCGATCTCCTCGCCATTGCCGCGCGTGAAGCGAACGAGATCGAGCGGCGCTTTCCGAAAGTGCAGCGCCGGGTCGGCGGCTACAATCTCGACGCACTCGTGCCCGGCCGCAACGACGTCAACCTCGCCCATCTGTTGGTTGGGTCCGAGGGCACGCTGGCATTTTCGACCAGGATCGAATTGAAGCTGTCGCCGCTGCTCGGACCGCGCGCCGTCGGCGCCTGTCATTTCGGCAGCTTTCACGAGGCGATGGCGGCCGCCCAGCACATCGTGGAGCTTAAGCCTATTGCGGTCGAATTGATCGACCGCACCATGCTCGGCCTCGCCCGCGAGATCGCTATCTTCAAGCCGACAGTCGATGCGTTTTTGCGCGGCGATCCCGAGGCAATCCTGTTTGTCGAGTTTGCCGAAGATCGCGAGGAAAACGCGCGCCGGCTCAAAGCCCTTGCTGCGCTGATCGGCGATCTCGGCCTGTCCTTCGACAAAACCGGCGCCAAGTGGGGCGGCGTGATCGAGGTGCTCGATCCCAAACTGCAGGCCGCGATTGGCGAGGTGCGCACCGCCGGATTGAACATCATGATGTCGATGAAGGAGGAAGGCAAACCGATCTCCTTCGTCGAGGATTGCGCCGTGCCGCTCGAACATCTTGCCGATTACACGGCACGGCTGACGGAGATCTTCGAGAAGAATGGCACGCGTGGCACCTGGTACGCTCATGCCGCGGTCGGCTGCTTGCATGTGCGACCCGTGCTTAACCTGCGCCTTGAGAAAGATGTGCGCGCCATGCGCGCCATTGCCGAGGCGGCCTTCGCCATGGTGCGCGAATACAAGGGCTCGCATTCCGGCGAACACGGCGACGGCATCGTCCGCTCGGAATTCCACGAGACAATGTTCGGCCCGCAGCTGGTGCGGGCCTTCGAAGAGGTGAAGGACCGGTTCGATCCGCGGCATCTGTTCAATCCCGGCAAAATTGTCGGCGCGCCGAAATTCGATGCGCGCGAAAATTTTCGCTACGGCCCGGGCTATCGCGGACAAGCCATCGCCACCGCGCTGGACTGGTCGGCTTATCCCGGCGCCGGCGCCGGTTTTCAGGGCGCCGTCGAGATGTGCAACAACAACGGCGCCTGCCGGGCCCTCGCTGGCGGCGTCATGTGCCCGAGTTACCGCGTCACGCTTGATGAGCGCGACGTGACGCGCGGACGCGCGAATACGCTTCGCCTTGCCATCACCGGCCAACTCGGGGCCAATGCGCTGACATCGGAAAACATGGCCGAGACGTTGAAGCTCTGCGTCTCCTGCAAGGCCTGCCGCCGCGAATGTCCGACCGGTGTCGACATGGCGCGCATGAAAATCGAGGTGTTGCGGGCGCGCGCCAATAAATTCGGCTTGTCGCTGCACGACCGGCTGGTCGGTTACCTGCCGCGCTATGGGCCTTTTGCGACACGTTTGCATTGGCTGTTGAATTTGCGCGACCGGCTACCCGGCGCGGCGGCCCTGTCCGAGGCGATCGCGCAGTTCGCCGCCGAGCGTCCGCTGCCGAAGTGGCGGAAGGATTATTTCCGTGACGATCGGCTGATTATCGAACCCACCGGCAAAACTGATCGCGGCGAAGTCGTGCTGTTCGCCGACACGTTCAATCGCTACTTCGAACCGGAGAACGTGCGCGCGGCTATCGCGGTGCTCACGGCGGGCGGCTATGCGGTTCATTTGGCCCGACCGGACAATGGCGGACGACCGTTGTGTTGCGGTCGCACGTTTCTCGCGATCGGCAAGACCGATGAGGCGACACGCGAAGCCGAACGCACCCTGGCGGCGCTAAAGCCTCATCTGGCGCGCGGCCTGCCGGTGATCGGGCTTGAGCCGAGCTGCGTGTTCGGCTTCCGCGACGAAATTCCGGCGCTCCTGAAAAGCGACGCAGCGAAAGACGCCGCCGGTCGCGTCGTGCTGCTCGAAGAATTTTTGGCAACCGAATCGGCGGCGGGGAAGCTCGAAATCCTCTTCGCTCCGGCAACCCGCCGTGCGCTGTTGCACGGCCATTGCCATCAAAAATCATTCGGCGCGATGGGCGCCGTGGAAAGAACGCTCAAACTCATTCCCGGCCTTGACGTGGCGAGTATCGAGTCGAGCTGCTGCGGCATGGCGGGTGCCTTCGGCTACGACGCCGACTCGATCGAGGTGTCGCGCGCCATGGGTGAGCTGTCGCTCCTGCCAGCCGTCCGCACCGCACCGGAGGACGCCATTATCGTCGCCGACGGCACCTCGTGCCGCCAGCAAATCCGGGACGGAACCGGCCGCGAAGCGGCTCATGTCGCGCGCGTGCTGGCGATGTCGCTATCGCCGCCGCCGCAATGAACGGTGCGCGAGCGCCGCTATGCCTCGCCGGTCAGTGCACTCTCGTGCCACCGGCGCAGCGCCAGATAATTGACCAGTGAAAGCGCGTAAAAGATCGCGATACCGGCGAGCGACAGCAGCAAGAGCGCGGCGAACATGCGCGGGATATTGAGCCGGTATCCGGATTCGGCGATGCGGTAAGCCAGTCCCGACCCGGCGCCGGCCGAGCCCGCGGCGATCTCCGCCACCACCGCGCCGATCAGCGACAAGCCGCCGGCGATGCGCAATCCGCCAAGAATATAGGGCAGAGCCGAAGGCAGCTTGAGATGCCACAGAACTTGGCGCCGCGATGCGCCGTAAAGCGTAAACAGATCGGCGAGATTGCGGTCGACCGAATGCAGGCCGAGCGTGGTGTTTGCCAGTACCGGGAAGAACGCGACAATCCAGGCGCAGGCCAATACCGCCAGCGGCTGCGGCAGATAAATCAACAGCAGCGGCGCGATCGCGACGACCGGTGTCACCTGCAGAATGACGGCGTAGGGATAAAGCGAATATTCGAGCAGGCGCGATTGGTTGAACAGCACCGCCAATCCGACGCCGCCGACCGCCGCGAGCAGGAAACCCTCCACCGTCGTAGCGAGCGTGACGACCAGGGACTGCGACAGCAATTCCCAATCGTCCGCGAGCGTGTGCAAAATGATGCCGGGCCCGGGAAGCACATAGGCCGGAATATGATTGAGCCGCACGATGGCTTCCCAGATCAGAAGGACAAGCGCGAGCACCACGCCCGGCAGCGTGATCCGCAGCGCACGATCGCGCCGTTGTTGTCGCCGCTCCTGGCTCGTCGGCGCCGGCGTCACGGCCGATCTCCCGCCGCATCGTCGCCGATGGCCGCCGCCAGCGCGGTGGAGGTGCGACGGCAATAGGCGGCATATTCGGCCGAGGTGCGGAAATTCTGATCGCGCGGATAGGGCGCTTCGATCTCAAGCTCCGCAGAAATCCGTCCCGGCCGCGCGCTCATCACCAGGATGCGATTCGACAAATAGACCGATTCGAACACCGAGTGCGTCACGAATATCACCGTCGTGCCGCTCGCCTGCCAGACCTGCAGCAAATCGTTGTTGAGCTTGAAGCGGGTGATCTCGTCCAGCGCAGCAAACGGCTCGTCCATCAACAGAAGTTCCGGCTCGGTGACCAGCGCGCGCGCGATGGAAACCCGCATCCGCATGCCGCCTGACAATTCGCGCGGAAACGCTTTCGCGAATGGGGCGAGGCCGACCCGCTCAAGCACGGCATTGACCTGCTTTGCGATGGTTTCGCCGGCGATGCCCTTGAGTTTGAGCGGCAATGCCACGTTGTCGAACACGCCGGCCCAGGGCATCAGCGTCGGTTCCTGAAAGACGAAGCCGATGCGACCGGTTTTCTCGTCGGCCATTTCTTCAGCCTGCCATTCGACACTGCCTTGGCTCGGTGCCGTCAGCCCGGCGATGATCCGCAGCGCGGTGGATTTTCCGCAACCCGACGGGCCGAGGAGGGAGAGGAATTCGCCGGCGCGGACCTCGAAATCCAGGTTGGCGATCGCCAGCGTGCCGGTTGGAAACACTTTGCCGACGCTACGCAGCGCCAGCAGTGCCGAGCCAGTTTGCGGGGTTATCGCCGGCGGCATTATCGCTTCGGCCGCAGATCGAGTCCGACCTTTTTGTCGACGAATTGCAGCGTGTAGCCTTTGCGGTAATCGAGACCGGACTTGGTTACGCCGGCCCGCACCATCTTGTCGAAAAAATCCTTCATCCGGGCATCGGTCATGGCGCCGACGCCGAGGGTCAGGGCGTCGCTGGAGTCGACGATGCCGTATTTTTTCATGACAGTGACGCAATAGGCCAACAGTTCGTCGGTCATTTCCGGATTTTGTTTCTTGATGAGCGCATTGGCGGCGCCGTTATTGCTGTACAAATAGTTGTACCAGCCGATGATCGATGCATCGACAAAGCGCTGCACCAGGTCCGGTTTTTTTTCGACCAGTTCGCGACGTGTCTCGATCAGCGTTGAATAGGCAGAAAATCCCTGGTCGGCGAGCAAGAAAACTTGCGGGGTGAAATTCGCGGCTTTGGTTATCGCGAATGGTTCCGAGGTCACGTAACCCTGCATTGCGCTTTTGTTGTTGGCGAGGAATGGCTGCGGATTGAACGTGTAGGGCCGCACTTGCGCATCGCTAAATCCGTAATCGGCTTTAAGCCACTGGTAATAGCTCGCGACGCCCTCTCTGGAGATAAACAGCGTGAGCTTTTTCAGATCGCTGAATTTGTCGATGCCTTGATCGGGATGGGCGATCAGCACCTGCGGGTCCTTCTGAAACATCGCGGCGACTTCGATGGTCGGCACGTTCTGCTCGACCGCGTCGAACGCCTGAAGCGTATTGGCGGACAGAAAAAAATCGATTTTGCCGACCGGCAGCAGGATGCGGTTGTTGACGTTCGGTCCGCCCGGCACGATCGTGACATCGAGGTTGTATTTGCGATAGGTGCCGTCCGCGAGCGCCTGGTAGAAGCCGCCGTGCTCGCCTTCGGCGACCCAGTTGGTGCCGAACGAGACTTTATCGAGGGCCTGCGCGGCGGCCGGCGAGATCGCCGCGCCAGCGAGCGCAAGAGCCACCGATCCAGTCCGAAATGCAGTCGCTAGCGGCATCCATTGCTCCTGTCCGCGGCGGACGCGACAATAGAGCATGCCCGCGCTAAAGCGAAATACGGTTAAGTTGAATCGTCATTTTGCTTTAGGTCTTTTGTCGAGCATGATCTTTTCCAACCTGGCTTCGCCCGCCGGAGCGTGGAATGGAACGAATCGCGATTGACGAGGCTTCGCGCAGGCGGGAAACCGGTATCCACTTTCTGGGATCATGCTCTAAAGTCAGATCGATTGACAAAGTGAGTGATGCACCGATGCCGCTGCCGAAGCGCGATTGGCTGGAGATGACCTGGCAGGACATCGCCGGCGCCGACACCGAACGCTGGATTGCCGTGCTGCCGCTCGCCGCGGTGGAGCAACACGGTCCGCATCTACCGCTCGGCGTCGACAGCTTCATCGCTGGGTCTTATCTCGGCCGGGTGCGCGAAATCTTGCCCAACGATCTTCCCGTCACCTTTCTGCCGATCCAGCGTGTCGGCATATCGACCGAGCACCGCGCTTATGCCGGCACGCTGACTTTCTCGGCGCACACCGCCATCGCAGCGTGGACCGAGCTTGGCGAGAGCGTCGCGCGCGCGGGCCTGCGCAAGCTCGTCCTCGTCACCAGCCATGGCGGCAATGTCGCGGCGATGGAATTGGTGGCGCGCGATTTGCGTGCGCGCTTCGCGATGCTGGCTGTCACCGTAGGCTGGCACCGCTTTGGCTATCCCGATGGCGTATTTTCCGGCGAAGAGAAGAAGCACGGCATTCACGCCGGCGATATCGAGACCTCGCTGATGCTGGCGGCGAAGGCGCAAACGGTGCAAATGGACAAAGCGGCGCACGCGACGCCGGAAACGATCGCCATGGCGCAAGAATTCAAATGGCTTGGCGCCTACCGGCCGGCCGGCTTTGCCTGGATGACTCAGGATCTCCATCCGACCGGCGCGGTTGGGGATGCGACTTTGGCGAAGCCGGACAAAGGCGCCGCGGCGCTGGCGCAAGGCGCTAAAGCCTTCGTCGAATTACTGCGTGAGATCGACCGGTTCGATCTGAAGCGGTTGCGCGCCGGCCCGCTCGCGACGGACGGGCATTCAGCGGATGCTGGCCCTTGACCCAGAGGCGCATATGAGACGCCGCGAGCTCATCACGTTAATCGGCGGCACTGCCGCGCTATCGGCGTTGCCGCGCGCTGCGGCGGCGCTCGATTACCCGACGCGGCCGGTGCACTGGATTGTCGGATTCCCGCCCGGCGGCGCGACCGACATCATCGCGCGGCTGATCGGCCAATGGTTATCCGAGCGGCTCGGCCAGTCATTCGTCATCGACAATCGGCCGGGCGCCGGCAGCAATATCGGCACCGAAGCGGTCGCTCATGCACCGGCGGACGGCTACACGCTGCTCCTGATCAGCGCGGCGCAGCCGATCAACGCCACGCTTTACGAGCATCTCAACTACAATTTTGTCCGCGATATCGCTCCGGTTGCGAGCATCAGCCGCGAGCCCAACCTGATGGTGGTGCACCCCTCGGTTCCGGCGACGACCGTTTCCGAGTTCATCGCCTACGCCAAGGCCAATCCGGGCAAGGTCACCATGGCGTCGTCCGGCAACGGCACCATCGTCCATGTCAGTGGCGAGATGTTCAAGATGATGACCGGGGTGAGCATGCTGCACGTGCCGTATCGCGGCGCCGGCCCGGCGGTGACCGATCTCATTGCCGGACAGGTGCAGGTCATGTTCGCCACGATGCCGTCATCGATCGAATATGTCCGGGCCGGCAAGCTGCGCGCCTTGGCGGTGACCTCGGCGACGCGCTCGCCGGCGCTGCCCGACGTCCCGACGGTGGCGGAATACGTGCCGGGCTACGAGGCGACCGCGGTCTACGGCTGCGGCGCGCCGAAAAACACGCCGACCGAGATCGTTGACAAGCTCAACCACGAGATCAACGCGATTCTCGGCGATGCCAAGGCGAAGGCGCGGCTCGCCGATCTGGGCGGCACGGCGCTCGCCGGATCGCCGGCCGACTTTGCCAAGCTCCTCGCCGAGACCACGGAGAAATGGGCCAAGGTCATCCGCGCGGCAAACATCAAGGTGGATTGATCACGGTCACCTTGCTCGGCGCACGACCCCTGCTTCAGCGCTGCGCCGCATATCGCCTTTTTTGACCCAAAGCTGACTGTGCTGCCATTCATTTGTGACAGTGGCGGAACTGGCAATTCGAATACCTTTTTTGATCTGAATCAAATTCAGCATTCTTGCGCACGAAATATCCTCAATGGCGTCAAATCGCTCGCCTATGGGCGTCGCGATAAGCATGGAGAATTTAAAATGAACATCACCAAAAAGTTGTGCTTGGCATCGATTCTCGCGATGTCGATTGCGGCGCCGGTACAAGCTCAAAGCGCAAAAGACGGCGACTACTACGCACCGGGTCCGACAACGGTGGTTCACGCGACCCCTGGGCAGCTGAAATTAAATGAGCAGGGTGATTTCTATGTCGGCGACAAGATGATCCTCAACAAAGGCCGCTCGGAAGCGCTCAAAAAGTGCACTCACAACATCGCATTTGAATCGGACCGCTACGTGGCATGCATGGCGAAGGAGGGCCAGGCGCCCTAGACGATCAGCGGGCCAACCAAACAGGGGCTACGCTGACCGTCAGCGTAGCCTGACTTTTTTCACGCGCGGCCGCGCGCGTGCAAGGGAAATAAGCCGAGGCGACCGCGCCAGTAACGGAGACTTTCAATGATCCTGGGGATGTCGATCGGCGCCTTCACAATTTTGCACGTCATTATAACCCTTGTCGCGATCGGAAGCGGCCTGATTGTTGTTGGCGGATTGTTCGCTTCGCACAGACTGCCCGTCACAACAGCACTGTTTCTTTTCACTACGGCCCTCACCAGCCTGACCGGGTTTCTCTTTCCCATCCATGGCTTCACGCCGGCTTTGGGTGTTGGAATTGTGGCGAGTGTGGTCCTGCATCGCGCTGGTTGCCTTGTATAAAGAGCACCTGGTGGGTGCATGGCGCTGGATCTACGTGGGCGCCGCCGTCGTGTCGCTCTATCTCAACGTCTTCGTTTTGGTCGTGCAGAGCTTTGTGAAAGTCGCAGCTCTTAATGCGTTGGCCCCGACCCAAACCGAGCCGCCCTTCGCAATCACACAAGCCGTGGTATTGGCCGTCTTCGTTCTGATCACGCTGATCAGCGCGATTAAATTCCGGCCGCCTAAAGCTGTGCGGGTGTAACGGTTGGTGATGTCCGCCTTCGCTTCAGACGTGTCCGTCTTTTCGACTAAACGGGAGCAGAGCCATGAAATGCGCGAACCGGTCGTTTGGCTGGGTCTGCGTATTATCAGCAGTGCTATCGTTGAGTGCCGGAGGACTCAGCGCGCGCGATGCCGATTTTGTTTCCAATACGATAGCAGCGGCTCACACGGCCAAACAGCAATGCCTGAATGCCTGTCGTGCACATTATCGGGACTGTCGCCGTCTGAACCAGCTGCCATCGTCCGAGTGTCGCGGCGTCTACCAGGATTGCACCCGATACAGTTGTACTGGATTAGGGCCGGGATGATCGAACTGGCTTTTGGCCGTGGCTCTGCCGGTCCGCGCAAGCGCTCGCTACCGCCGCATGTCTGCTTTTCGGCGCAAAGGAAACTTGTCGAGGGCGTCGATCGATGTTCGCTTTAAGGTAAAGCGGATTACCTGTCGCTCCGGTTGGCGCCAATACACTTAGAACAACAGTTTTGCATAAGTGATAATGGCGACAACGACGGCGAACAGCGCAAGCGCGGCGTATTCGACGACCCGGTCCCGAAACATCTGTCGTGCCTATCGGCTGACGTCCGACACACCCGCAGGAAGGTTTTTCACATTGTCGGAAATAATCTTCGTCAGTTGCATTACCCCCTGACTCAGTTCGGCGTATCTCACAATGTCGCTTTGAATGTGCTCGCCGTGGCTCTCTAGTTTCTTGCGCAGCCCGTGCAATTCATTAATGAGACTCTCAACTTCGCGGGTTGACGCTTCTGACACCTGACGCAAAAGTGTGCCAAGATTCTCGCCCGACGTCTCGCCATTGCCATTTCCAGGGTGATGAACGCCGCCGTTAGTGCGTGTCAGGGCGCGGATATTCCCCCCAATGTCTTTTTCTAACGACTGGTCGATCTTGCTTGACCCGTTTGAGTTAGTATTTCTCATAACACACCCCTTACGCTCGGTTACATTACTGTCACTACTAAGCCTCACTCTGTAGTTTGTTGTTGGTTGTTTGGTATTGTTGTCTGTTGTTTATTTGTTTGTTGTTTGCTCGTTATTTGTTTGATCATTTGTGGCCATATCGTGCACAAACCGTGTGCATATTTTGAATTGTGCGCGGGAACTCAGGACCCGGTTCTCAGATACCGCCCTGCTGTGTCGGCGTGGCGACATTGTCACAGCATTGTCACTAAGCTTCGCAGGCGGGGCTGCGCGCAGATGGCGGCCGGGTATCGACAGGCTTCGCGCTCACCCGCTCCCGTCGACATAGTTTCAGCGGATGTCTGCTTCGGAGGGGCGTCGCGTTCGCAGCGAGTATTTCCTTAATCTCAAATTAACCATGCTCTGCCTGAAGTGCTGAGTGTGTTTTTGCAGCACTAGTGGCGGCGTCATCCCGTCGCTTACTGACACGTTGTCGTGACAAGGAGGGTGCCATGAAAGCACTCGCTCTACTGACTGCAGCGGCGCTGACTTTGCTTAGCGTCGCTGGCTGCGCACAGTACGCTGACGGATACTATGGCAAGGGCAAAGGCCCGCCGCCGCCGGTTGTCACTAAAGGCTAGGCGCGAGCAAACTGAAGGGACCGGACGTTATGCCGGTCCCTTTTCTATTGAGCGAAGACTGCCTGCTATTGGACGTAAGCCAGTTCAATCTTCTTCATCTTCAGTCCGCTCCTCAGCGGCATTCCTCACCTCATGAAGCACGTAGAGCGCGAGAAACGCCATCCGTTGCTTCTGGTCGGGACTCAAAGTCTTGTAAAGCGGCTCCCACGCAACCGCGAGTTTCTTGAGGTCGGTTGACCGTTGAGCCAATGCGTCCGCACGCCATTGCAAAAAATCGATCGGATCGCGGTTGCGCAAAACTTCGACAGGATTGCCCTCCCGCAATGAAGTCACTCGCTTTTCTATTTCTGTGACGCGAGCTTGCCGATTTTTGGCGCGAGCGCGAATGGCGTCCTCAATGGCCGACCAGTATTTTTCCTGATCGGGTGTTAGCTTTAGCGCGGCCTTGACGACATCTATCCGCATGTCGGTCAAAGTGTTCCAGTCTGCTGCGCTCGGGGTTGCAGCATTGGCGGCGGTCTGCGCATAGGCGACTGGAGATGCCGTAACGAAGAGTGCAGTTAGTCCAGCGGCGACTATCCTCGACATCGTGACCTCCTAGCAGCCCCCAGGAGCCCACAGCGATAGCAGAGCGCTACGACGTCGTTCCTTGATTTGGGTCAAAGAGCGAAACTGCTTTGAGGCGTAAAGCGGACATCCTCGGACCGAGCAAAACGCCTGCTCAGTCACCCAAAGCGGAAGTCGACCAACTCATTGCGCCGCGAGTTCAGTGTGTCGCAATGTAGACATCACGCAGGACGCTCGCTTCGAGTTCCAGATCATCCAGCCGGTGTTTAACGACATCACCGATGCTGATGATCCCGACCAGCTTGCCGTTGCGAACCACAGGCATGTGGCGCACGCGATGGTGAGTCATCAACCGCATCAGGTGAGTGAGATCATCCTCGAGGGAGGCGGTGATCAAGCCGTGCGTCATGATGTCTTTTACTTGCATGGACGCAAGTTGCTCAGCGTATTGTGAAAACGCGCGCACGATATCCCGTTCGGATATAATACCGAGAATGGCATCGTTGCTCGTCACCACTAGAGCACCAACATTCTTCGCGCGTAACCAATCTGCCGCTCTTTTGATGCCGGCCTCTGGCGTTATTGTCGCAACCTCTGTTCCCTTCTGCTTCAAGATGTTTTCGACATTCATGGCCCTGCTCTTCCTATATTCCCGTTGGACGGGACGCCGCCTATGAAGGTGTTGACGCAATTATTCTAAGTCCGGGCCGAGAGAGTTGCGCCGATCTCCATGTCAAAAGAGCGTTACTTGGCGGACGCTCTGTCCTGGAGGAGGCGCTGGACATGACGGCGTGCGCTCATTTTATCGCGATGATCTCGTTGGCAAGTTTTTCCCGCTGGATGTGACGATGGCAACAAAAGGCCTCGACGAGGGGAGCGTGTCGAGGCCGAGTTTCCACCCAATTGGCCATTCGGGGGACGCGCAGCAACTAAATCGCCGGATGCTGGAGGAAGTGAGGCCGGCGTACGAATTTGCCGTGACTAAACCATTGGATAATGCGCTCCAAAATTGAACGAAACCTTTTGGGAATCGGCCGCGCCTGTACGCGCTTAGCGATCCGCTTTGATCTCGTTCAAATCTGTGCGAAGCCGAATTGGTTTTCTTCAGTGATCTAAGCAGCGATCTTCACATATTCAAAATCGCCAGGCTTGTTGTCGATGCCAATTCGCGGCGGGGCGATCCAGCTCGCGAATTTGCCGGGCTCGACCACCTGTTTCATCAGGCTGCCGATGAATTCGCCATCGTCGGCCGACGGCAGCCACTGGTGCCTGTCCTGGTTCCAGGTCGCGTCGTCGATGAGCTTGCCGGCAGGCGTTGCCTTGACATCCTTGAATTCGCCGATCAGCCGGTGGAAGCCGACATGCGGCAACTCGAATTTGTAGGCGACGCCGGTCTTGTCGATGATCTTGTTCCAGCGATCGAGCCCGCGCTGGCAATCGGCGGTGTAGTCGTCACGCAGCCGCATATTGATCGCGGTCAGCGCCGGCTCGTCGATCCGCTTGATTTCGCCGTCGACCAGCTTGAGCACCGGGTAGGTGGCGTTTTCGAGCCGGTGATCGTCGTCGATCTTGGTCTCCTGGAAGCGGCCTTTCAGCCCGGCGCTGAACGTGTTCGCCGCATTGGTCGACACCTCCGAGCCGAACAGATCGAGCGAGAGCGAATAGTGCAGGTTGAGCTTCTTCTGGATGGTCGGCAGGTCGATCACGCCGAGCGCCCGCACCTTCTCGATGTCGCCGGGATCCTCGATGCCCGCCGCCTTCATCACTTCGCACGTGCGCTGGATGGTGCGGCCGACGCCGGTCTCGCC
>JBQCCX010000470.1:0-16318 GCA_051961815.1 Xanthobacteraceae bacterium | reverse complement strand
CTCCCGGCGGCACCGCTGACATTGTCGCGCGGCTGATGGCGGATCATGCCGGCCGCGCCGGCGGACCGACCATGGTCGTGGAAAACCGGCCCGGCGCCGGCGGCGAGGTCGGCACCGAGACGGTCGCGCGCGCCACGCCGGACGGCACGACGCTCCTTGTCGTCTCGACGCCGTTTCTGATCGATCCGCTGTTGCGAAAGCTCAACTACGATCCGCTGGCGAGCTTTGCGCCGATCTGCAACCTGGTCAGCGCGCCCACGGTCATCGTCGTCAACAGCGCTTCGCCGTATCGCACGCTCGGCGAATTGCTCGATGACGCGCGCGCCAAGCCGGGACAGATCACGATGGCGAGCATCGGGCCGGGCTCGAGCTTTCAGCTCGGTTTCGAAACCCTCAAGCGCGCCGCGAAGGTCGACATGACTTTCGTACCGTATCCCGGCAACGCGCCGGCGCTCAACGCGGTGTTGGGACAGCAGGTGACCTCGATGTTCGCGACGCTGTCCAACGTGTCCGAATATCTGAAAGCCGGAAAATTGCGGGCGCTTGCCGTCGGCAACCGTAAGCGGGCAGAGCCGCTGCCGGACGTCCCCACGGTCGTGGAGTCGGGCTACGGCGACTTCGACATCGACGCCTGGTTCGGCGCCTTCGCACCGGCGGCAACACCGCGACCCGCAATCGGCGAAGTCGAGAATGTCTTCACGACGGCGCTGCATGACGGCGCGGTTAAAGAAAAGCTATCGGTTCAGGGTCTGTTTCCGACGCTGGCCTGCGGCGAGGATTTCGCCGCGTATTTGCGCAAGCAAAACGACGCTTACAGCCGCATAATCGCGCAGGCTAATATCAAAGCCGAGTAGAAACGCGGCAGCGCGGTGAACAAAACGTTGCGCAATTCGCCGCACATTTAACAGTAATTAGGACAGAAAAGCCGCAAATATACGTTCTTTTTAGCGTGTTATTTAAACTGCTCTTAGACCCTTGCCGCTAATGTGTGACCCATGACGGGAACAGGGCCCGTCGCGAAAAAAGAAATTTGTGTTGGGAAAGGCGTCACCATGAAAACCGTCGTCAAGGCGGTCGAGCCGGCTGTGCATGAAGCGCGGTTCGACCATATTCGCCCGCACTATCTCGAAGCGCTTACGCTCGTCGAGCGTCTGCATCGGCGTCTGCTCGACGTCATCAAGGACGAATTCGACCGCCGCGGCCGCGGCGACATCAATTCGGTGCAGGCGCTGCTGCTTTACAATATCGGCGACAAGGAGCTGACCGCCGGCGAGCTGCGCACGCGCGGCTATTACCTCGGCTCCAACGTCTCCTACAATCTGAAGAAGCTCGTCGAGATGGGCTTTCTCGATCACCAGCGCTCGCGCATCGATCGGCGCTCGGTCCGCATCAAGCTGACCGAAAAGGGCCGCGACGTGCGCGACACGGTGGAGACGCTTTACGAAAAGCACATGCGCACGGTCGAGCAGGTCGGTGGCATCAATGCCGACGATTTCGGTGTCCTGAACAAGGCGCTGCACCGCCTTGAACGGTTCTGGACTGATCAGATTCTTTACCGCCTGTAATACGGGTGGAACGGCGACGGGGTAACAAGGCCCCGGCGAATGCCGGGGCCTTTTCGTGCGTTTGCGCTGTCGGCGCGGCCGCCATTATGCTAGTCGCCGTTTGGGGCTGGCCGATTTCAGCCGCATTGCTCGCGCAGAGACCCGTCCATGGATTGCCGTCCATCTCGACGCTCTAGCCCGGTGCGTCCGCCGCGCGGCCTTTCTCGCCGCAGCGCGCTACTTGCCGGACTTGCGAGCTTTGCCGGCGGCATTGACTTGGTCCGGGCCGACGATCGGCCGCTCGATGCGCTCATCGGCGACGTCGATCACGGCGGCTTCGGCCAAGGCTTCGATCAGGCCTCGCGCACCGTGCACATGCCGAAAGCGACGATCCCGATGCTGTCGCCCGGGACCGCGGAAGCGACGCGACGCGCGGTCGATGCTTATGATTCCATCGTCGCCCGCGGCGGCTGGCCGGAAGTGTCCAAGGTGCTGGAACTGAAGCTCGGCACCAACCATCCAAGCGTCGGCGAATTGCGGGCGCGGCTGACGATTTCGGGCGATCTCGATCCTCATGCCAGCGCCGTCGAGAACGACATCTACGACTCTTATCTCGAGGAAGCGGTGCGCCGCTTTCAGGCGCGCCATGGTCTGACGATCGACGGCATCGTGCATGAGGCGACGTTTGAGGCGATGAACGTCCCGGCGGCGACACGGCGCGATCAGCTCAAAGTGAATATCGAGCGGCTGAAGACGCTCGCCGGCAATCTCGGACCCCGCTACGTGGTCTGCAACATCCCGGCGGCGCGCATCGAGGCGATCGAGCACGATGTTGCGGTGTCGCGCCACACCGGCGTGGTCGGCAAGCCGGATCGGCCGTCGCCGGAGATCGACAGCAAGATCATCGAAGTCAATTTCAATCCGTATTGGACCGTGCCGGCTTCGATCGTGCGCAAGGACCTCATTCCGCGCATGCAGGACCAGCCCGACTATCTGACCAAGAACCACATTCGCATTCTCGACGGCGCGCATCGCGAACTGGCCCCCTCGCAGATCAACTGGTATTCCGAGGATGCGACCCATTACTCGTTCAAACAGGATCCCGGCAGCCAGAATTCGCTGGGATCGATCCGCATCAATTTTCCGAGCGCCTACGGCGTGTACATGCACGACACGCCGTTGAAGAATCTGTTCGGCGACGATTTTCGCTTCCATTCCTCAGGCTGCGTGCGGGTGCAGAATGTTCGCCAACTGGTCGTCTGGCTGCTCGATGAAACCAAGGGCTGGTCGGGCGGCGACATCGACCGCGTCATCAAATCCGGCGAGCAGAAGAGTGCGCATCTCGCCAAGCCGGTGCCCTTGCACTGGGTTTATGTCACGGCCTGGTCGGGCGCCGACGGCGTGGTGCAGTTCCGGGAGGACATTTACGGCCGCGACGGGCTCGGCGCGCCCGCCATTCCGGCGACCACCAAGCTTTGATCGGCGCGCGGGTTGCAGCCGACGTGCCTTGATCCCTAAATATAGCGGCGTACCCGGCGTTATCCGCTGAAATATCGCAAGCTCTTGCGGGTTCGGCTGGCATCGCCGGGCCGTGCGGTGTATCACCGGGACCGGACTCCGAAGGGGTCGAAAAGGCCCGTTCGGGGCCATTTGCAGTCTCCAAACGCGACGAGGCAGCGACGGAAGCAGGCATGCCAGCAAGTCACCAGATCAAGGCGAGTGAGGAGGATTTCTTCTCCGCGACGCTTGGCGAAAGCGATCCCGAGATCGCCGAGGCGATAAAGCTCGAACTGCATCGCCAGCGCGACGAGATCGAACTGATCGCCTCTGAAAATATCGTCAGCCGCGCCGTGCTCGAGGCGCAAGGCTCGGTGCTCACCAACAAATATGCCGAAGGTCTGCCCGGCAAACGCTATTACGGCGGCTGCCAATTCGTCGATGTTGCCGAGCGGCTGGCGATCGAGCGCGCGACCCGTCTGTTCGGATGCAGCTTCGCCAATGTGCAGCCGCATTCCGGCGCTTCCGCCAACGCCGAAGTGTTCATGGCGCTGATGCAGCCCGGCGACACTTTTATGGGGCTCAACCTCGCGGCAGGCGGCCATCTTACCCACGGCTCGCCGGTCAATCTGTCCGGCCGCTGGTTCAAAGTGGTGCCTTACAGCGTGCGGCGGGACGATAACCTCATCGACATGGAGGAGGTTGAGAAGCTCGCCAAAGCGCATCGCCCCAAAGTGATCATCGCCGGCGGTTCGGCCTATCCGCGCATCATCGACTTTCGGCGTTTCCGCGAGATTGCCGACGAGGTCGGCGCATATCTCGTGGTGGACATGGCGCATTTTGCCGGGCTCGTCGCCGGCGGCGTGCATCCAAGCCCGCTGCCGCATGCCCATGTCGTGACCACCACGACCCACAAGACGCTGCGCGGCCCGCGCGGCGGCGCCATCCTGTCCAATGACGAGGAGCTGGCAAAAAAACTCAATGCGGCGGTGTTCCCCGGAATGCAGGGCGGACCGCTGATGCATGTGATCGCGGCCAAGGCGGTCGCCTTTGGCGAGGCGCTGCGTCCCTCGTTCCGGCTTTACGCCAGGAACGTGGTCGAGAATGCCAAGGCGCTCGCCGAAACGCTCAAAGCCTGCGGCCTCGACATCGTTTCCGGCGGCACCGACACCCATCTCATGCTGGTCGATCTGCGCAAGAAGCGATTGACCGGGAAGGTCGCGGAAGCCGCGCTCGGTCGCGCCCGCATTACCTGCAACAAGAACGGCATTCCGTTCGATCCGGAAAAGCCCACGGTCACCTCGGGCGTGCGCCTCGGCACGCCGGCCGGCACCACACGCGGCTTTGGCATCGCCGAATTCCAGCAGATCGGCGACCTGATTGCCGAAGTTCTCGATGCGCTGGCGCGCAGCGGCCTTGAACAGGATGCTGCGGCCGAAGAGCGGGTCGCCGAACAGGTGAAGCGTCTGGTCAGCCGATTCCCGATCTACGAGGGGTAAGATCTACGAGGGCTAAGGGATGCGCTGTCCGAGTTGCGGAAGCCTCGATACCCAGGTGAAGGATTCGCGGCCGACCGAGGATTCGTCCGTCATCCGCCGCCGCCGCGTCTGCTTGAGCTGCAATTTCCGCTTCACCACTTTCGAGCGGGTGCAGTTGCGCGAATTGATCGTGATCAAGCGCAATGGACGGCGCGTGCCGTTCGACCGCGACAAGCTCCTACGCTCGGTGCAGATCGCGCTGCGCAAACGCCCGGTCGACCCCGAGCGCATCGATCAGATGGTATCCAAGATCGTGCGCGAGCTTGAAAGCATCGGCGAGAGTGAGGTCTCTTCGGAGACGATCGGCGAAACGGTGATCGCGCATTTGCGCGATCTCGACGATGTCGCTTATGTGCGGTTCGCCTCGGTCTATCGCAATTTCCGCGAGGCGAAGGATTTCGAAGCCGCGCTTGCCGAATTGTCGGGAGACGAGGCCGCCGAGTGAGCACGCCCGGCAGCGTGGCAGCGTCCGACGCCGTTGAAGACCGCCGCTTCATGGCGTTGGCGCTGGCGCTCGGCCGTCGCGGTCTTGGCCGGACCTGGCCCAATCCCGCCGTCGGCGCGGTGGTCGTCAAGAACGGCGAGGTCGTCGGGCGCGGCTGGACCCAGCCGGGAGGCCGGCCGCACGCCGAAGCCGAGGCGCTGCGCCGCGCCGGCGTGATGGCGCGCGGCGGCACGCTCTACGTGACGCTCGAACCATGCTCCCACCACGGCAAGTCGCCGCCGTGCGCCGATGCCGTGATCGCGTCCGCAATTGCCCGCGTGGTCTCCGCCATGGAGGATCCCAATCCCGAAGTCGGCGGCCGCGGACATGCACGCCTGCGCAGCGCGGGCATCGCGGTCGATGTCGGTATCGAAGCGGCGACGGCGCGACGCGATCACGCCGGCCACATTCGTCGGATGCGTGACGGCCGGCCGCATGTAATCCTTAAGCTTGCGATCTCGACGGACGGCAAAGTTGCAGGCGGCGAACGCCGCCGCGTCGCGATCACCGGCAATGCGGTGCGCGATCGGGTGCACCTGATGCGAGCGCACAGCGATGCGATCATGATCGGCATTGGTACGGCCTTGGCTGACGATCCGGTTTTGACCTGCCGCTTGCCAGGAATGGACAAGATGTCGCCGACGCGTGTGGTCCTCGACTGCGGTCTTCGCCTGCCGATCCAATCGCGGCTGGTGGCGACCGCTCGCGAGACGCCGCTGTGGATGATTGCGGGCAAGGATGCGTCGGTCGAATCTGAGACGGCGCTATGTCAAAGCGGCGCTCACGTCATGCGTGTCACAGAAAAAAATGGCCGGCTCGATCTTCGCGAGGTGCTGCGGCTTCTTGCGACGCGAGGCATCACGCGGTTGATGGTCGAGGGCGGCCCGACTGTCGCGTCAGCCTTAATCGCAGCGGATCTCATCGATGAAGCGGTATTCTTCCATTCGCCGATGGTGATAGGAGAGGCGGGCATGCCGGCGCTCGATCCGCGCGCGGATCAATTGCTGAAAGAGCAGCTCAAATGCGTTGCCTCCGAATCTATCGGCCCAGATCGCCAGGACAGCTACGACCGCGGGTCTGATCATGTTTAGCGGGATCGTCACAGGACTGGGTGAAATTCTCGAAGTCGACGAAAGATCCGACGGCCTGCGCCGGCTCGTGATTGCCTGCAGTGAAGATCCCGAATCCATCGCGCTCGGCGCTTCGATGGCCTGCTCCGGAATTTGCCTGACCGTCGTCGAGCGCGGCACCAGAGGCGATCGGACATTCTTCGCCGTGGATGCCGCGGCGGAAACCCTGCGCTTGACCACGGCCGGACAATGGCGCCGCGGCATGCGCATAAACCTGGAGCGTTCGCTCCGGCTCGGCGACGAGATCGGCGGACATATGGTCAGCGGCCATATCGATGGAATCGCCGAACTCGTCACTCGTGACGACTTTCTCGACAGCGCCGGCGTCACATTGCGCGTGCCGCACGCGTTGGCGCGCTTTATCGCCGTCAAAGGCTCGGTCGCCCTCGATGGCGTGTCGCTGACCGTGAACACCGTCGATGGCGATAAATTTTCGGTCATTATCATTCCGCATACCCTGCAAGTCACCACATTCGGAGCGCTCGGTCCCGGCGCGCGCCTTAATCTCGAGGTCGACCAATTGGCCCGCTACGTGGCGCGCTTGATGGAGACTGAGACGCGCTTGTGAGCGCCTGCGGGGCTTGGTACGACCACGCGTGCTCGAAAAACGGAGCGCAGTGATGGCCGGAGCACGGCGAAGCAAACGTGCGAGGAATAGCGGCAAGGGCGCGCGCATTCTCATCGTTGAGGCGCGCTTCTACGACGATATTGCCGATGCGCTGTTGGCAGGCGCGAGCAAGGTGCTCAAAGAGGCTGGCGCCGAATTCGATTGCCTCACCGTGCCCGGATCGCTGGAAATCCCGGCCGCGATCGCGATCGCCGTTGATGCAGCGAAACGGCGCCGGCGCCCCTATGACGGCGCGGTCGCGCTCGGCTGTGTCATTCGCGGCGACACCATCCATTTCGATATTGTTTCGCATCAATCCGCTCGTGGATTGATGGATCTTGCAGTGGCGCGGCAATTGCCGATTGGCAACGGGATTATCACTGTGGACACTGAACAGCAGGCGTGGGCGCGGGCGCGCCCGCAGGAGCAGGACAACGGCGGCGATGCCGCACGCGCCGCGCTCGCTATGGTCGAATTGAAGCGGCGGGTCGAATAATAAGGTGAGGCAACACATCCCATAGCGCAACGCGAGGTGGCGATCGCCGCAAGGCCAATCAACGCGGCGCCGCGCGGCTTGCCGCGGTCCAGGCGCTCTATCAAATGGAGCTGGCCGGCACCGGCGTGAATGAGATTTTGGCGCAATTCGAAGGTCATTGGCTCAAGGGCGATATGGAGGGCGAGGAATATCGTCCCGCCGAAGCCGCTTTTTTCCGCGACATTGTCGGCGGCGTGGTGCGCGAGCAAACGCGGCTTGATCCCAAGATCGACGCGGTGTTGACGCGCGGCTGGCCGCTCAAGCGTATTGAAATGGTGCTGCGCGCGGTGCTGCGCGCCGGCGCTTACGAGCTCGCTTGCCGCAAGGATGTGCCCGCACGGGTGGTCACGTCGGAATATGTCGACGTCGCCAGCGCCTTTGTGGACCGGGAAGAGACCGGCATGGTCAACGCGGTGCTCGATCAGCTCGCGCACCAGCTTCGTGCCGTCGAATTCGACGCCGGATAGGCGGAGGCAAAATATGCCTTCGGAAAGAGACGAAGTTCGCAATGGCATCTCCGGCGAGGAGCGCCTCATCGCGCGCTACTTTCGTCCGTTGGCGACTGCGCCGAATGCGTTCGATCTCGGGGACGATGCGGCGGTGATGACGCCGCCGAGCGGTTGCGATCTGGTTGTCACGACCGATGGGGTGATCGCCGGAGTGCATTTTCTTCCCGCAGATCCACCGCAAAGCATCGCGCGCAAGGCGCTGCGGATGAATCTCTCCGATCTCGCCGCCAAAGGCGCCATGCCGGCCGGATTTCTATTGTCGATTGCGTTGCCGACAAACACTCCGGAATCGTGGATCGCGGCCTTTGCGGAAGGTCTGGGCCAAGACATCAGCCAGTATGGCTGCCCGTTGCTCGGCGGCGACACCGATCACACACCAGGACCGCTGTCGGTTTCGATCACGGCGTTCGGTACGCTGCCTCATGGCGCGATGGTGCGTCGCGCCACCGCCAAGCCGGGCGATGCGATTGCTGTCACAGGCACCATCGGTGACGCCGCCCTTGGCGTTCTGCTGCGTCGCGATGCGGACCTGGCCAAAACGTGGCGGCTATCGAACGCGGCGGACGATCATCTGCAGGGCCGGTATCTTCTGCCGCAACCGCGCAATGGGCTCGCGGAGGCGCTGCGCCGGCACGCGTCCGCGGCAATGGACGTCTCCGATGGTCTGGTCGGGGATTTGGCCAAGCTCTGCCGCGCCTCCGCGGTCGCGGCGGAACTTGACGTTGCCGCCGTGCCCATATCCGACGCGGCGCGGGCGGCGCTTTCCGCCGATGCCAAGCTCATCGAGCGAATCCTGAGCGGCGGCGATGACTATGAAATTCTGTTGACGCTACCCGCGAGCAAGTTTGCCGCTTTACGCGCTGCGGCGGACAATGCCGGCGTGCCGGTGGCCAAGATCGGGCAGATCGTGAGCGGGCAGGGGGTTCGTTGCCTGCGTGAGGGAAAAGTCGTCCCATTACCGCAAGCGTCCTACAGCCATTTCTAAGCGACAAAGCGGCGCTACCGGCAACCCTGCGCTCCGCTATAATCGAACACGGATTCCCGAGCGCTGCGTTATCGTTTGCTGGCTTCAAGAAGGACAATCCCAATGGCTCGTGTAACGGCTCGTGTCACGCAAAGAGCAAAGCATGCGCACAAAGGTCAGCGCCCCGCAGCAAAACCGGGCGTTTCACGCCGCGGGCGCGGAGCAGCCGGCAAAAAACGGTCAGGCGGGAGCGCGAGTGCAGCAAAGAAGACTGCTTCCAAGAGCAAGTCGCGTGCCCGCCGGCACACCTTCATCGCCTCGCATCATCGCGCTGACGCCTTCGAACAAGGCCTGCGGCGTTACGCGCATTACCGCGACCTCGGGATCGCCGGAGCGACCAACGGCATGGTGCGAGCGCATGTGATCAGAATGATTCCGCCGTGCGATCCCGCCGAGGTTTCCAAGCGGCATTTCCACGATGTCGAGTTTCAGATGGTCTATGTTCTCAAAGGCTGGATCAAAGGCGAATACGAAGGTGCCGGCGTGGTCACCATGCACGAAGGGTCCTGCTGGCTGCAGCCGCCGAAGATCAAACATGCCGTACTCGATTACTCCGACGATTGCGAACTCCTCGAGATCATCATGCCCGCCGACTTCGCAACCGTGGAATTGGAATGACCGGACAGAGCGTGGATCAGACTGACATTGGGCCATGCTGATGACGTCGCCAGGCGCGCTGCAGGATCTCTCGCTACTCGCCGAGCTTGAGCGCAAAGTGCTGTGGCTCGCGACCTGGACGATCCATCACGCAAATCATGTCCGCGACAGCAGCGACGGACTGAAAGTCGGTGGCCACCAAGCTTCGTGCGCGTCGCTCGCCACCATCATGACCGCGCTTTATTTTCATACTTTGCGACCGCAGGACCGCGTCGCCGTCAAACCGCACGCCTCGCCAAACTTTCACGCCATCCAATACCTGCTCGGCCGGCAAACCCAAGACAAGCTCGAGAGCTTCCGCGGCTTCAAAGGTGCGCAGTCCTATCCGTCACGAACCAAAGACACCGATGATGTCGATTTTTCCACCGGGTCGGTCGGACTTGGCGTCGCTCAGACTCTGTTTTCGTCCCTGGCCCAGGATTATGTGCGTTCCCACGGCTGGGGCTTGGCGCGGCCGGAAGGCCGCATGATCGCGCTCCTTGGCGATGCCGAGCTCGATGAAGGCAATATCTTTGAGGCCATGCTAGAGGGCTGGAAGCAGGGCCTGCGCAATTGCTGGTGGATCGTCGACTACAACAGGCAAAGCCTGGACGCGGTTGTCCGCGAAGGATTGTGGGAGCGTTATCAAAACTTGTTCCGTAATTTTGGCTGGGACGTGGTGCTGCTCAAATATGGCGCGTTGCAGCAGGCGGCGTTTGCCGAACCGGGCGGCGATGTTTTGCGCCGCTGGATCGATAATTGCCCAAACCAGCTCTATTCGGCCTTGGTGTTTCAAGGCGGAGCGGCATGGCGCAAGCGGCTCAATGATGAAATCGGCGATCAGGGCCCGGTCACTGCGCTGCTCGATCGCCGTAGCGACGACGAACTGGCGCGGCTGATGAACAATCTCGGCGGTCATGATCTCGGTTCGATCATTGCCGCATTCGATGGCATCGATCACGACCGGCCGGTTTGTTTTATTGCTTATACGATTAAGGGCTACGGCCTGCCGTTCGCCGGGCATAAGGACAATCATGCCGGTCTGATGACGCCGGCACAGATGGAGACCTTTCGAAAGGCGATGAATATCCATCCCGGCGAGGAATGGTCGCGCTTCGAAGGTCTCGAACATTCGCCGGCCGAAGTTCAAGCGTTTCTGGACCGCGTGCCGTTTACGAGCGCCGGCGCCCGGAGTTTACAGGCGGAGCCGATTGCCGTGCCGGAGAGCCTTGCGGTGACCATCCAACCGCGGACCTCGACGCAACTCGGCTTCGGCGCGCTGCTCAACGAGCTCGGGCGCGGCGACTCGCCCGTGGCCGCGCGGATCGTCACCACTTCGCCGGATGTCACCGTTTCGACCAGCCTCGGTCCCTGGGTCAATCGGCGCGGACTATTTGCCCGCGAGGCGCTCGCCGACGTTTTCAAAAGCGAGCGTATCCCGTCGACCTTCAATTGGGAATTCTCGCCGAAGGGCCAGCACATCGAACTCGGCATCGCTGAGATGAATTTGTTCTCGGCGCTATCGGCGCTCGGGCTGTCGCATGTCATCAACGGCGAGCGGCTATTGCCGATCGGCACATTGTACGATCCGTTCATTGCCCGCGGGCTCGATGCTCTCAACTATGCCTGTTATCAGGACGCGCGCTTCATCCTGGTCGCGACCCCTTCGGGAGTGACTCTGGCGCCGGAAGGCGGCGCGCATCAATCCATCGCCGAGCCGCTTATTGGCATGGCTCAGGACGGGCTCGCCGCCTTTGAGCCGGCTTTCGTCGATGAGCTGGCCGTCATTCTGGCTTTCGCGCTGGATTACATTCAGCGCGCGGGCGGCACTGAAGTATCGGAACAAAACTGGCTGCGCGATGAGACCGGCGGTTCGGTCTATTTGCGGCTTTCAACCAGACCGATCGAGCAGATCCAACGCGACATGACACCGGAATTGCGGCAGTCGATTGTGGATGGCGGCTATTGGCTGCGTGCCCCGGGTCCCAACTGCCAACTCGTGGTGGCGTATACCGGAGCGGTCGCGCCCGAGGCGATCCAGGCGATCGGGCTGATGGCCGAGGATCGACGCGATATTGGCCTATTGGCGATCACCTCGGCGGACCGCCTCAATGCCGCCTGGACTGCGGCGTGTCGGGCGCGTGAGCGCGGGTTCGTTCACGCCCGCTCGCATATCGAACGGTTGTTTGCGGGTCTGCCGCGCCATTGCGGCATCGTTACGGTATTGGATGGACACCCGGCGACATTGAGCTGGCTCGGCGCCGTTCACGGCCACCGCGTTCGGCCGCTCGGGGTTGAGCATTTCGGCCAGACCGGGTCGGTCGACGAGCTGTACCGGCACTATGGCATAGATGCCAATGCCATTATTGCCGCTGCGCAGATGATCGCACCGGGCCGCCCGATCCGCTATCTCGGGGCTGCATAAAACTGCGGAAATAGGCGCTCGTCGCCGTTGCGTGGCGGGGGCAAGTTTGGCAATGTCCGCGCCGATTTGCGCGGCCCGCATGCGCATTGTATGCGAGGCGCGCCTTCTTTTGCGGGCCGGTACCTGTGCCGGCCCCTCCTTCAACACCGGGGACTTTCGATGACGACTCTGTGGCTCATTGTTCTATGCGGCGTATTGGCCATCATCTACGCTGCCTGGGCCACCCGCTCGGTGCTGCAGGCCGATGCCGGCAGCGCGCGGATGCAGGAGATATCGGCTGCAGTGCGCGAGGGTGCGCAGGCCTATTTGCGGCGTCAGTATTCGACCATCGCCGTGGTCGGCGTCGTGATCTTCCTCATCGTCGGCTATTTTCTCGGCTGGCTGGTCGCCGTCGGCTTTGCCGTTGGCGCCGTTTTGTCGGGCTCGGCAGGTTTCATCGGCATGAACGTTTCGGTGCGCGCGAACGTGCGCACCGCCCAGGCGGCGATCAGTTCGCTGGCCGCAGGACTCGAAATTGCATTTCGCTCCGGCGCCATCACCGGCCTCCTGGTCGCCGGGCTCGCGCTTCTCGGCGTCACCCTGTATTTCGGCTTTCTCACCGGCACCCTGCATATGGCCGCCAACGACCGCGAGGTCATCGACTCGCTGGTGGCGTTGGGATTTGGCGCCTCGCTGATCTCGATCTTCGCCCGCTTGGGCGGCGGCATTTTCACCAAGGGCGCGGATGTCGGCGGCGATCTCGTCGGCAAGGTTGAAGCCGGGATTCCCGAGGACGATCCGCGCAATCCGGCAACGATCGCCGACAATGTCGGCGACAATGTCGGCGACTGCGCGGGCATGGCCGCGGACCTGTTCGAGACCTACGCGGTGACGACGGTTGCGACCATGGTGCTTGCCGCCATCTTTTTCAGCCGCACCGGCGCGGACGCATTGATGCGCATGATGTCATTCCCGCTTGCGATTGGCGGCGTTTGTATCATCGCCTCGATTATCGGCACTTTCTTCGTCAAGCTCGGCCCGAGCCAATCGATCATGGGTGCCCTCTACAAGGGCATGATCGCGACCGCGATTCTGTCGCTGATCGGGATCGCGCTGGTGACCTATCTGGTGATCGGCTTCGGGACACTGCCGGGCGTCAATTATTCCGGGCTGACGCTATTCGTCTGCGGAATTGTCGGTCTTGCCGTGACTGGATTCATCATCTGGATCACCGAATTCTATACCGGCACCAATTTCCGGCCGGTGCGATCAATTGCGCTCGCCTCGGTGACCGGCCACGGCACCAACGTCATTCAGGGGCTAGCAGTATCACTGGAAGCGACGGCGCTGCCGGCGCTGGTCATCATCGCTGGAATTCTGATCAGCTATAACCTCGCGGGCCTGTTTGGCATCGCCATCGCGGTGACCACGATGCTGGCGCTGGCCGGAATCGTAGTGGCGCTCGACGCGTTCGGTCCGGTCACGGACAACGCCGGCGGTATTGCCGAAATGGCGGGATTGCCGAAGGAGGTCCGCAAATCGACCGACGCACTGGACGCGGTCGGCAATACCACCAAGGCCGTGACCAAAGGCTACGCCATCGGCTCCGCCGGGTTAGGCGCCCTGGTTCTGTTTGCCGCTTACAACGAGGACCTCAAATATTTCGTGGCCAATGCCGGGGCCAATTCATACTTCAAAGGCGTGGCGCCGGATTTCTCGCTGAACAATCCGTACGTCGTCGCCGGGCTCTTGTTCGGCGGCTTGCTGCCCTATCTGTTCGGCGCGCTCGGCATGACCGCCGTGGGACGCGCGGCGTCGTCGATTGTCGAGGAAGTACGGCGCCAGTTCCGCGAACGGCCTGGGATCATGCAGGGCAGGGACAAGCCGGATTACGGGCGTGCGGTCGATATGCTGACCAGGGCGGCAATCAAGGAAATGATCCTGCCTTCGCTGCTGCCGGTTCTGTCGCCGATCGTCGGCTATTTCATCATCTATTTCGTCGCCGGAGGCGGTGCGCAGGGCAAGTCGGCGGCATTCTCGGCGCTCGGCGCGATGTTGCTCGGCGTCATCGTCACCGGACTGTTCGTTGCCATTTCGATGACGTCGGGTGGCGGCGCCTGGGACAATGCGAAAAAATACATCGAGGATGGCCATTACGGCGGCAAAGGTTCCGACGCGCACAAGGCGGCGGTGACCGGCGACACGGTCGGCGACCCGTACAAGGATACTGCCGGACCTGCGGTCAATCCGATGATCAAAATCACCAATATCGTGGCGCTATTGTTGCTCGCGGTGCTCGCGCATTAACGGTTCGGCGGCGCTTTCGGCGCGGGCAAGGTCAGCTTCCCTTGCCTTCCAGGTTGTGGATGATCGTCGATATCAGGCTGAGGTCGTTACCGCTGGTTGGCGTCGTGCGACTGACGAAGTCAAAAATCTTGCCGTCCTTCATTCCGTATTCGGCGAGGCGCTGGACTTTTCGGCCCCGATCGAAATAGACGGCAATGACGCGCTGGTCGGTGACCTTTGTCCGCATGAAGGAAATCGAGCGCTCGGCTTTCTGCGAAATATAATAGAACGCTTCGCCGCTCACCGTGGCCACGGTCGAAGGCGTGCCGAGAACCAGCAGGACCTGTTCCTGCGACGCGCCGAGGGGAATTTGCTCGAGCGCGCCTTCGGGCAGCACATAACCGCGCTGGAAAGTTTCACCGCTGCAGCCAGACAGGCTCATCGCAGCGGCAATGGCACAGGCCAGCGCCGCGCTTCGATATGGATTATGCCCTCGACGAGCCCGCATTCACGTCCCTAACTTGCGTCCGGCCGGAGGCTGCCGTTACCTCAAAACCCAAGCTTAGCAAACCATCGGCCGGCGCGACACCAAATCCGGCGTTGCCAGGCGCTGTAAGCCAATGATCCTCAAGCGCTTTCGCCTAAATCCCTGGAGCGGCAAGATTGACGACCTCTATGGCGCGATCGTGGCGCAGTCGCGCCGTGAGGTCTTTTACACCGGCTACAGCGTGCCCGACACAATCGAGGGGCGCTTTGACGTCATCGTGCTGCACATCGTCGTAATGCTCGCGAGCCTGGATCGTGCCGGACCGGCCGCGCGCGGCATTGGCCAGAATCTATTCGATAGGTTTTGCCGCGATCTCGACGCCAATCTGCGTGAAATGGGGATTGGCGATTTGGCAGTTCCAAAACGCATGCGGCAGTTTGGCGAGGCCTTTTACGGAAGACAGGCAGCCTATCTTGCGGCCCTTGCTGCGCCCGACCGGCGGAAGCTTGAGAAGGCGCTGGCGCGTAATATCTTTCAAGGCATCGACGGGGCCGGACCGCGGCGTCTTGCGCGTTACGCGCGCGCTTTGGCGCGTCGATTTGAGGTTCAGGATCAAGCGGCGCTATTGCGCGGCGCCGTTGTCTTTCCCGACCCGGAGGCCATTCCCATGTCCGAGCCCAAAGCACCAAATTCCGCCGCGCCAAATTCTGTCGTGCCAAATTCTGTCGTGCCATGGCACATTCCAGTGGCCGTTGAGGAGATTGCCGAGACCGGCGAGCATTTCGATCTTGTCGCGGACGCGTCGGTGCGCGCCGCCGTGGCCGCGGTCGCCGGGCTGCGGGATTTGCCCCGATTTGAAGCGCGTTTCGACGTGACTCGGCGCGGCAGCGGCGGCTTGCACGTCGTCGGATCGGTTTCTGCCACGGTCGGGCAGACGTGCGTCGTCACTCTCGAGCCGTTGGCCAATCAGGTCGAAGAGACGATCGATCTTATGTTTGAGCCGCCACAGCGCGTCGAACAATCGGCCGACACAGAAGCCCCGCACCATGGCGTCAAATGGGACGAGCCCGAACCGCTTGTGGGCGGTGTGGTCGATTTGGGCGTTCTGGCGACCGAGTTCCTGATTTTGGGTCTAGACCCCTATCCGCGTAAACCGGGCGCAGTTTTCGAGCCGCCGCAGGATGCCAAGCGCGACCAGGGACCTTTTGCGGCGCTCGGCCGCTTGGCAAAGCGCCAGGAGTAGGGGCGCAGGACAACTGGGACAGCGTTTCCGATGGGTGTTGTGTCCGGGCATCGAACCGCTATTGTCGCAGCCGGGCGCTTTCCGGTCCGGATGTCGAACCATTGGGCCGATAATCCCAGTCCGAGCGTCGGCGCGCGAGAGCCGGGAAGATCTAGGGCAAAAATCGCTTCACCACAGGGGTTTGCAGCTGTCACTTTGAGTCGAAAATTCGCATGAAAGCAGGTCAAAACCGCTTGCGAATTTCGGCTTCCGCGCAGTCGTGACCGCACGGTTGTCCAATGGCAGATAGGGTCCGTATTGCGCTTGATGCGATGGGGGGAGATCACGGTCCGGCCGTGGTCGTCGCCGGCGCGGAGCTTGCGCTTTCGCGTCATCCCGATAGTGAATTTCTCCT
>JBQCCX010000469.1:0-13138 GCA_051961815.1 Xanthobacteraceae bacterium | reverse complement strand
GGACTCGTCACCGATACCGGCGAACACCGCTATGGCTTCCACATGCTCCGACATGCTGCAGCCAGCCTATTCATCAAATACCTCGGCTGGTCACCCAAGCGCCTGCAGGCGGTGATGGGCCACGCCTCTATCAACATGACCTTTGACCGCTATGGTCATTTGTTTGAAAGCGTTGAGACCGATCGCGAAGACATGGCGAAGATCGAGGCCGCGGTGCGAGCAGCATAGGCGACACAGAAGCGACACACGGGCAGAACCATAAATAAAAGCAATGCTCGAAGGCGGCACAAAGTGCCGCGCCGTATTCGTTTCAGTTTGGCGCGCGATTTGCCTGCCGGCCTGGGCGCCCGGCTAGCGGTGGCTGGCAACGCCGCACTGGAACCGCTTGGCGGGTTCAATTGCCTGTCAAAGCAACAGAGATGAGCTCCGCTCAGCTCATTCGAACGGTGCATTTTGACAGCCGAGACGCCGAACGGAGGTGTTCTCAATAAAACCGGGTTGTCAGCGCCGTTTCGGTGCCAGAGAGAGACTGAGCGGTTCCAGAAATCGACATGTCGGTTTTGTGACCGCTTGAGAGGGCCGCAAATGTTAGATGAAATATTTTCACTCAGCGTTGCATAAACCGCTACAGATTCACGTGAATTCCGCGAGGCTATGGCAACGTACTTGTTTGGTTCTGGTTTGGCGCTGATCGTCGAGACTGGACCGGGCCGCTCAGTCCCGGCTGAAGCTCGGTCCCAGCACCCGACGCAGACGGACCAGCGCGGCTCGCGCGGCGATCGCATCGGCGGCGAGCCGCATCAGCGGCGAGACTTGCGAAGGCCGGGCCAAAATTTCCCACAGCATCGCGCTGACATCGGTACTGCCGCCTGGCGCCATCGCCAGCAAAGCCGCCGGCGGCACCGCCCGGTGCGCCGGATCGACAATCACCCGCACCGCGGCGAAAGCCAGGCCGTGCGCATCGGCAAGCCGGGCGACCAGATGCGATTCCATATCGACGGCCACCGCTCGGGTGAACGCATGCAGCTTGCGCTTGTCTCCCGGATTCGAGACCACGGAATTGACCCCCAGGATCGGGCCATGGCGCGCCTCTGGAATCATGTCGGCGAGCTTGCGCGACCACAGCGGATCAGTGGGCCGCACCGCCGGATAATCGATGATCGCGGAGGCCACGACACAGTCGCCGGGAATGAGATCCGGCGCCAGACCGCCGGCGACCCCGAAACTGATGATGCTGCGGCAGCCGGCGCCGACAGCGAGCCGCAGCAAATCGGAGGTCTCGCACCCCCGGCAGACCACCAGCACACCCGGGCCGGCCGCGATCCGCGCCTCAAAAGCAAGCCCGACCAGTGCAATCACCGATCGCTGCGAGAGATCGGCTAACTCGAACGCGTTGCCGGCCTCGGAGAACGGCATGACCGACACATCGATCTCGGGGCTGCTCCAAGCTTCCCGCCAAGCATCTTTCCAGCTTTGCTTCCAACCCTGACGCCATCCAGCTTGCGGCGGAGAAAAATTGAAACTTGGCCACGACCAGGAAAATTTGTTCGCCATTATTCGACCCAGCGTAGGTAATCGAACCACTTCGCGCGAAGCACAGCGCTTAATGTTCAAGCCGCCTCATCGCGTGCAAACCCGTAACGCCGCCGCAACTCCCGGCAGGACAAAAACACCAATGTGCGATCGCGCCGCAACGTGTCGACCCGAAGCGCTGCCGCGTTGCGCGCAAGCACCATCATCGAGATCAGGATATTTTCGCCGAACCAGTGCACGTGCTGGCGGAACGACCGCGAATTCACCGCCGCGATCCGTTCAAAGCCAAAGCGGCTGACGAACCGCACCAGCTGCGCGCTGCGCTCCGCAGGCGAGAGGCTCATGTTGGCGCAAATCGCAATCACATCGTTGAGATCGCGACGACCGTCGAGAAAAGCTGCTAGTTCTCGCAGTGAGAAATCAAACGCATGGTTGACGCGGCGGGCCCAGGCGAGTGTCGGCCCTTTGCCGGCAAAACACGGAAACTGCTCGTTCCAGACATGGAGGTTGGCAATGCGGTGGCCGGGCTGGATACAAGTGCCGTCGGACAGCACGTAGTTTTCGTCGCTGGTCACGACTTGGATACGAAACAGACACTTGGGTGACTTGGTGTATTCGATCACGCCCTGGCGCAGCCGCAGGCGATCGTCCAAAGCCGAGACCATCGCTTCCAACCAGGGGAATTGTCGAACATCCCCGCTGTGAAGGTGTTTGATGCCGGTTTCCATGTGGTAGTCCGAGCGCCCCACCTGAAAAACCGCGAGCAGTGCAGAAAGTTTCGTCGAGTTTCTGACATTGGCCTCACCGCTAAATGTTTGCGGCTCCCGGCGAGCCTATTCTTTTTTCAGCGTTTCATCGGCCGGCCAGCGCCTGCGTCGGCGGCTCGTCGTAAAGCAGCGCGAGTGTAACTTTCACCACCAGGGCCACCGGGATTGCCATGATGACCCCGATCATTCCAAACAACAGCGCTCCCGATAGAAAGCAAAAAATCACCAGCACCGGGTGCACCCGCGCAGCGGTACCGAGCGCAAGCGGCCCGAACAGCTGATCGATCGAAATCCGCAAGACCGTCGCATAAAGCGCATACGCGATAATGGCGCCGATGCCCGCGGCGCTGTGGACCGCGACCAATCCGGCAATCACGGCGGCGGCGCCCGGACCGATAACGGGGATCATTTCCAGGATGCCGGTGAGCAACGCGAGCAGCACTGCGTGCGGAATCCCGAGCACGAGTCCCAGGCCGATATAGGCTGCGGAAGCGGCGTAGACGACGACAATGAAAACTCCGATGAAATAGCGTTTGAGCACCGGGTCGAGCACCGTCCAAATATGCGTGATCAACGGCCGCTGCCTCGGCGGCACCAGTTGCAATAATTCTTGAGCCATACTCGCGCCGCTCAACAGGAAATAAAACAGCAGGACCAGCGTCAGGATCACGCCAAACATCGTCCCGAACATCGCGGCGCCCAAAGTCGCAAGCACGCCGGTCTGTGAAAACCAGTTGCGCAGTCCATCGGCGGCGCTTGACGCAAGCTGCGCCGCATCCATTGGCGCGCCGAACAAGCTGATCTTGCCACTGCCGATCAAGCGCTCCGCCAATTCGCGGATCACAGCTTCGAAGTCGGTAAAAACGTGGGTCATCTCGCGCGCAAGCGGCGGGATTCCGAGATAACCGATCAGCGTTGCAAACAGCAGGAACAGGCCGAACGCGAATAAAACAAAGATCAAGCGCGGCAAGCGGCTGCGCGCCGTCGCCCAATCGATCGCCGGCGTCGTGATGTAAGCCAAGATTCCGGCAATGACGAAAGGCGGCAGGATCCACTGGATTTCGTACAGAACGAGCGCAATCGCAATCAGGGCAAATATCGTCGTCTGCGTGGAGATCCGCGCGACGTGCTCGTGATCGCTGGCGCGAGGCGCAGGCGTGACGCGCTTTGATGCGACGCCTCTCGGAGCAGCGCTCATTGGATGTCGCTCTCGAGCGTCCGGTGCTGGCGCGGCACTCATGGATAGGTGCGCCCTTTCCAGCTGACGCGACCGGAGAGCCGGCGCCGCACGCTGTCGGCGGCAATAAGAGCGCCGGCGGAATAGCCGAGCGGGAATAACAGGCCATACCAGGGCGGAATGCCGAAATAGGAGGCACCCGCGATATGCAAGCCGAATGCCGCGGCAGAGCCTAAAATTGCCGGGATCAGGCCAATGCAGCCGGTCCAACTGCCTGCTGCGCAATTGACCCCGTCGACGAGCGGAATGAGCCACGCGGCCCAAGCCAGTGCCAGCGCGATGACAGCGATCGCCATCGTGCGAAGCGGTCCGCCGAGCATTTCGCTTAAGTTTTTGGCGATACCGATCCACAGCGTCGGCCAGCCGCGATACATGCGCGTCGCTAACAGCGGGCGGCCGTCCTGAAGGATGGCATGGCTGCCTGAGCACTTGACGAGACGCGCCAGCATCAGGTCTTCGCAAATCGCGCCGTGGACGGCGGCATGTCCGCCGACTGCTTCATAACAATCGCGGCGCACTAGCATGAATTGACCGGTCGCGGTGACCTCACCACTATCGCGCGCTTGCACGCTGCGCAGATCCTGGCAGAAGGCGAGCAGATAAAGTCCGCATGGCATCACCAGCCGCTCGGCGAAGCTTTGCAGCTCCTGTCGCGGCGCAAGCGACAGCAGATCGAGCGTTTCGCGGGTGGCCGACGCAATCGCGCTCGCAATCAGCGCGGGCTCGCCCCACACATCGGCATCGACGAAACACAGCCAGTCGGTGCCTTCATCAACCGCACGCGCGCCAATCCAGCACGCATGGGACTTGCCAACCCAATGCGGTGGCAGCGGCGGGCTGCGCAAGATCGTGAGTTGCGGGCAGGTCCGGGCGAGCCTGGTTGCGATCGCGAAGGTTTGGTCGCGCGAGTGATCGTCGATCACGACGATGCGCAGACGCGCGGCCGGATATGTTTGCGCGATCAGGCTGTGCAAGCACCGTTCAATATTGGCGGCTTCATCGCGGGCCGGGACGATAATTGCGACTTTGGCCGCCTGCTCTGCAGGCGGCGGTTCGGCAGATTCAAGACTTTGCAACAGGTCGCGCTGCCGGAACGCGCGCGTAATCAGCCAGATGACGGCGCTAAGCCAAATCGACGACAAAAGGAGATCCACGGTTCCACGCCCCGGGAAGGCTGTAATTGGACTTCGCTTGCTCAATCCGCTGCGGTTCCTTCGGGTTCCGCACGCGCCGAACGGGCACCAGTCCGTCAGCCAGGAACATCGCCAATTGTCGTCCGTTCCTTGTTTGCCGCATCGCAATGGCGCAGTTCTGCGCCGGCGGCGCGGGACCGGAGACCATCTTTGCGCGGAGACCAACGAACGCGGCCGCAAATGACAACGGTCGAATTCTTCACGCGGGTTGTGATCGTCGTTCTGGTCGCGTTGGTCCCGGTGCTGGTGTGGTTTTTGTTTGATGTCATTCTGATCGTGATCGGGGCGATTCTCGTCGCCGTGTTGCTGCGCCTGATCGCCGAGCCATTCACCCGCTGGATCAGACTTCCGGAAACGATTGCCCTTTTCTGTTCCGGACTCCTCACGGTGGCGGTGATCGCCGGAGCCGGCTACCTGTTCGGCACCCAGATCGATACCGAGTTGACCGACGTGATGCAGCGCGCCAACAGCGCGGTCACGAACATCATTCACCAGCTGCAGACCTCGCCGACCGGAAAAGTCGTTTTGCAGCACATCCAGGGCGGCGGCGGATTTTCATTTCCCTCGTTTCTCGGCAGCGTGTTCTCGCTCAGCATCAGCTTCCTCGAGGCGGCGGTCGTCACTGTCATTGGCGGTTTCTATCTGGCCGCGCAGCCAGCTTTGTACCGCAGCGGACTCACCAAGCTGTTTCCGCGCCGCATGCGCGAGGAGGTCAATGAAACCGTCGACGACATCGGCATCGGGCTGCGGCTGTGGTTGATCGGCCAACTGATCCAGATGCTGTTGATCGGCGGTCTGACGACCGCTGCGGTGTGGTTCATCGGATTGCCATCGCCGCTTGCGCTCGGGGTCATTGCGGGATTCGCCGAGTTCGTTCCTTACATCGGACCGCTGATCGCCGCCGTCCCGGCGATCCTGGTGGCCAGCACCCAGGGCCTTGATGCGGCGTTATGGACTGTCGTCGCCTATCTCGTGATCCATCAGATCGAAGGCAACTTGGTTGTCCCGCTGATCCAGCGCCAGCTCATTTATATTCCGCCCGCCGTCATGCTGCTGGGTATCGTGACGATACTGTTCATGTTCGGTGGCGTTTCGATGATCTTCGCTGGTCCGATCGCGGTGATCGCGTTTATTGCGATCAAGAAGCTTTATGTTCGCGAAGGGCTCGGCGAGCGCACGGTCTTGCCTGGCGAAGCCAAGCCGCAAAGCTAATTCGTCATCAGCCGAAAGCGCAACGGTGTGGCGCCGATAAGTTCGACGACATCGCCCTTGCGCCGCCAATTTGTGACCTGCGCCAGCGCCGCCAAAAGCTCCGCGTCGCGCGATTGGCGCTCCGGCTCGCATGGAGCGTTTGCCACATCGCCCGGCGCGATGCTGATCGAGTGGTCGGCGACGATGGCCTGGGCGCGCGCAGTGGCGCACCACAGGTCGATGGAGGCGGCGCCGTTCTCGGCAATTTCAATCATCGGGATGCGCTTGGAACCGCGTATCGGCGCGGCGTCAAGCATCAACGTCGCGCCGAACGGAAACGAATCGTCGGCCGAGGCGCACGGCAGCGAGATTGCAATAACGAGCAACGCGAGTAACGCACGACAACAATTAATGATCATCGGCTCTCCGAAAACGTGCTGCGGCACTTATGGGGGACGCCGGTCCGAGCTAGCGCCCGGCTCGATCGTCATGGTGGTTTGAGAGAATGCGCATGGCCGGGACAGGCCCGGCCATGCACTGTCGTCGAATATCCTGTAGCGCGGCTACGGCACTATTTCGGCAGTTCCGCGATACTGGGGAAGAAGAAGTAACACGCAATCCCGATCAGGACGAGATAGACCAACAGGACCAGTGTCCAACCGAAATTATGGCGAATGACTTCGCCTTCATTGCGGACGAACTCGCTGGTGGAAACGCCCACACTGGCCGTTTGCGGCGCGATCGGCTTGCCGATCTCCGCACCCACCGAGTTGAGCGTCGGCAATAGCATCGGCGGCATGCCAAGCAGTTGTCCGACCAAGGCCTGGAATTTACCGAACATGGCATTGGTCGAGGTATTGCTTCCGGAAAGCGCCACGCCGATGAAGCCAAGCAGCGGAGCGACGACGATGAAGTAGGGTCCGATCTCGGAAAACGCCTTGGCGAGCGATCCGGCCATGCCCGAGAAGTTGAAGACGTAGGCGAGCCCGAAGATAAAGACACCGACCAGCATGGCGCCCCACATCTGCGACCAGGTGGTGGCGAAGATTTTGGCGAGTTGGGAGCCGCGCACGCGGAACAGCAGCGCAACCACGATCCACGACGCCAGGATGGCGCTGCCGCCGACGAACGGTGTCCAGTTGAAGACCGCCGCGACGGTTGCTCCGGGCGCCAGTGAGGATGCGGCGGTAACCTGGTAATGCGCCGCTACGATGCTCGGCAGTTTCGACCATGGACCCGTCCAGGCCACTACGATGGCGATCAGAACCAGGATCGGCAGCCAGCCCTGGAACACCTCGCCGGGCGTGAGCCCGTGCGCTTCGGCAACGCTTTCCTGTGCCGCGCTGACCGGCACGCCGCCATAGCCGAGCGTCTGCGCCGGCCGCCAAACCTTGAGCAGGAGCAACAGAGCGGCAAAGCACACGATCGCGCCGATCACGTCAGGCAGATACGGCCCGAGATAGACCGATGTCGGCAGTTGTCCGGCGATGTAGCCGAGCGAGCCGACAATTGCGAGCGGCCAGGCGCCTTTCATGCCTTCGCGCCCGCTCACCAGGTAAAGCAGGATCCATGGCGGCAAGAGCGCAAGAATCGCAACGATCTTGCCGACTGAGCCGGCAAGCGCCAGAAGCGGCATGCCAGTCACCGCGGCAAGCGCGATAATGGGCGCGCCAAGCGCGCCGTACGATACCGGCGCATTGTTGGCGATCGCCGCCACGCGAATGGCGTCGAGCGCGGGGATGCCAAGCGTGATCAGGATCGGCGCCACAAAGGCCCAAGGATAGCCAAAGCCGACCAGACCCTCGAGCAGCGCCCCGAATGCCCAGGCTAACAGGATGGTCTGGACCCGCACGTCGCGGGTGCCTTGCTGCACCAGCCACCGCCTCAGCTTGTCGAATGCGCCGGTCGTGACCAGCGTATTGAAGAGCATCACTCCCCAAAACGTGATCCAGTTGACGTTCCATACACCGGTCGCCGCGCCATAAAGATAGGCCAAGAGACCATCCTGCAACGGCATCTTCCAGACCCACAGGCCGAGCAGCAAGGTCACGATCGAACCGATCAGGACGGCCAGCCAGGCCGACATTCGAAGCCCGGCAAGCAGGAACAACAACAGTACGACGGGAACGAGCGCGACCAACCAGGTCACAAACAGGTTTCCAGTGGGATCGAGGATTTGGGTGAACATGCAACGCTTCTCCCCAGCAAAGTCACAGCGTTAAGGCGTGATAGGTAGGCCGTTCCTCGCATCGCACCGCGGGAAAAAAAAGGGCCGCGAAAACGCGGCCCTAGATGATTCCGAACGATTCCTTATTGGACGATCATCCAGGTGAACACGTAGGCCTGCAACATCACCAGAATGCCGACCAGGCAGGCAAGCGAGATCGAGTGGAAGAAAACGAACCGCAGGATCGTGCCTTCGTGGCCATACCAGTTGGTGGCCGTAGAAGCCACGACGATCGACTGAGCATCGATCATCTTGCCCATGACGCCACCCGCCGAATTTGCTGCGCCCATCAGGATCGGCGAGATGCCGAGTTGACCGGACGTGATCTTCTGCAAGTTACCGAACAGAATGTTCGACGCGGTGTCCGAACCGGTGAGCGCGACACCCAACCAGCCGAGTAGCGTGCCAAAGAACGGGTAGAGCACGCCGGTCGCGGCAAAGGCGAGACCGAGTGTCGCATCGATGCCGGATAGGCGCGTGAGCGTGCCGATCGCCAGCATCGCCGAGATCGTTATCAACGAATACGCGCAGATCTTGATAGTTCGGCCATAGGCGGTGATCAGCCCGGCGGGCGAATAACCCATGAGGAAGCCGGAAATGATCGCCGCGATCAGCATTCCAGAGCCGGTATAGGACAGCCAAGTAAAGCTGAATACGGCGGCCTCCGGTGTCGGCTTCGGCACGATCGGCGCCACCTTGTTGATCATGTTGTGCAGGTCGGGGACGGCATAGGCCCAAGTCGCCCACGGATTGACCAGACCTTTGAACCAGTTGGTGCCCCAAACAAGAAGGACGATGCAGACGATGATCCACGGCAACAGCGCCATCCACATCTCGCCAGACGATATGGGCTTGGCAGGCGCCGCCGTCCTCGCCGGCATGGTCGCAGCCGATTCATCGTGACTGCGCAACGCCGGAGACAACCACAACTCCTTCGGATGCCAGACCTTCAGGAACAACACGAGGCACGCCATGGAAACGAGCGACGCGCCGATATCGACGATCCACGGATTGATATAGTTGGAAATGAGAAATTGTGGAATCGCGAATGATACGCCCGTGACGAGTACCGCGGGCCACACCGCCAACATGCCGCGGAAACCGGCGAAGACCCAAATCAGCCAGAACGGCACGATCAGTGAGAAGAACGGGAGCTGACGTCCGACCATGGCTCCGAGCGGGAACGGATCGATTCCGGTGACGCTGGCAAGTCCCGCGATCGGCGTGCCGAGCGCGCCGTAGGCAACCGGCGCAGTATTGGCTATCAGCGATAGCCCTGATGCGGCCAGCGGCGAGAAACCGAGGCCGATCAGGATCGCGCCGGTAACCGCGACCGGCGTGCCGAAGCCGGAAGCGCCCTCGAAGAAGGCGCCAAACGCAAATGCGATCAGCAATAGTTGCAATCGGCGGTCTTTGGTGACGCCGCCGATGGTGTTCTGCAGCGTCTCAAACGCTCCCTTCTCGACCGTGAGGCGGTAGAGAAATATGACGTTGAGCACGATCCAGCCGATCGGGAAAAACCCGGTCACGGCTCCCAGCACCGACGCGCGCAACGACATGCCGGCAGGCATGGTGAAGATGAAGATTGCGACCAGATTCGCGACGATCAGCGCGGCCAGGGCGGCGATATGCGCCTTGACCTTGTTCGAAGCGATGAGGACAAGCAGCGTGACTACCGGCAGGGCTGCGGCGATGGTCGACAACGTGGCGTTGGCGAACGGATTATAGACTTGGTTCCACATCACGAAGTCTCCTTGGGCGCCGGTTTCCGCTGTGCCAGACCCGGCTTGTTCGAGTCATATGCGCCCGCACGCAGTCCCTCCCGGCTGCGGGCCGCGCTAGAGCCCTGAGAAAGAATTATCCGTGGTGTTGCTTAGCCCTGTTCGCCTGCCGGTTCCCCAGCCAGCGCGATAATTCCACCAAAGCCCCACCCCTATGGTATGGCGAAAACCGAGAGCGCCACAAGGTCAGGCTGAAGCGGCACGCCATAAAACACACAACGCCGCGTTGAAATGCCGCAAAGCTTTGCCAAATCCACAGTTTACGCCGCCACGCTGGCTTTTGCGCCCGCCAGCACCGATAGGAGATGCCTTCCGTGAAACGCCTTTTTGCGACGCTTGCCACGATCAGCCGGTTGGCCCTGCCCTATTTTCGTTCGGAAGACCGCTGGCCCGGACGGCTTTTGCTCGCCTCAGTGATCGCCATCGAGCTGTCGATCGTGGCGATCACGGTGATTCTAAATCAATGGTACAACCGCTTTTACAACACGCTGCAAAATTACGACTGGGACGGCTTCGTCAGCGCCATTTTGTTTTTCTGCGCGCTGGCCGCGATTTATACCGTGCTCGCGGTTTATCAGACCTATCTCAATCAATGGCTGCAGATCCGGTGGCGGCGCTGGATGACGCAGACCTATCTGCGGCAGTGGCTCAACACCGCGAATCATTATCGCATGCAGCTTCTCGGCGACGCGGCCGACAATCCAGACCAGCGCATTGCCGACGACCTGCAAATGTTCGTGCAGCAGACGCTGTCGATCGGCACCGGAATTTTGGGCTCTATCGTGACGCTCTGCTCATTTATTTTCATCCTGTGGAGTTTGTCCGAAGACGCACCGGTGCATCTGTTTGGCGTAGCCATCCACGGCTATTTGGTCTGGGCGGCGCTGATCTATGCGGTGATGGGGACGGTGCTGACACATCGTATCGGCTGGCCGCTCATCCCGCTCAATTTCCAACAGCAGCGCTTCGAGGCTGACTTCCGCTTCAACCTGGTGCGAACCCGCGAGAATTCCGAACAGATAGCGGCGCTTCACGGCGAGGCCGCCGAGCGCGAGCGCCATCTCGATCGCTTCGGCAACGTGGTCACGAACTGGATCGCGATCATGCGTCGGCAGAAACGGCTGATGTTTTTCACGCAAAGTTATACGCAGGCTTCCGTGATCTTTCCGTACTTGATGGTGAGCCCGGTATATTTTTCGAAAGCGATGCAGCTCGGCGGCTTGATGCAGACGGGCTCGGCGTTCGAGCGCGTGCAAAACGCCCTGTCGTACTTCGTCACGACGTACCAATCGATTGCGCAATACCGCGCCGTGGTGACCCGCTTGTCCGGATTTGAGGACGCGATCGTCGCCGGCCGCGACGTCGCACTGTCGCCGCCGACGGTCGAGGTGCTGCCTCGCGACAATTCCAATGTGATTGCGGTCGACCGGCTCAATGTTCGCCTGCCGAACCTGGAGCCGCTGGTCAATGCCGAGCACATCGTCTTGTCGCCCGGCGAACGCGTGCTGGTCACCGGCCCGTCCGGGATTGGCAAATCGACGCTATTTCGCGCCATCGCGGGGATCTGGCCGTTCGGATCGGGCCGCATCATGGTGCCGAAGGACGCCAAGATCATGCTGCTGCCGCAGCGACCCTATTTCCCGGTGGCCTCGCTCGCCGCCGCGGTGAGTTATCCGGCGCGGCTCGGCAGCTTCGATGATGCGCGGCTTGCCGAAGTCTTGAGCGCAGTCGGCTTGGGACAATGGGCGGGGCGTCTTCACGAGGAGGCGCATTGGAATCGCATGCTGTCGATGGGCGAGCAGCAGCGGCTGGCGATCGCTCGCGTTATCCTGCAACAGCCGGATTTCCTGTTCCTCGACGAGGCCACCGCCTCGCTCGACGAGCCGGCCGAAGCGAGCCTCTATCGGCTCCTGCACGAGCGGCTCAAAGGCACGACCATTGTCTCGATCGGCCACCGTGCCACGCTCGGTGCATTTCACCGCCGGCGCTTCGAAGTGGCCCCAAGCGAGACCGCATCGCAAGTGCGCGATGTGCCGCTAGTGGCGGCGGAGTGATATAAAAGCTCTTGGTCTAGACTCATCGTTGTGACCTGCTGAGGACGAGTCGCTGTACCTATTCCCCATAAATCACAGAATGTGTACTGGGGATCCTTGAATGTATTTCGTTTCCAAGTCGGTGACGGCTCATTCGCTCCTGTGGTTTACGCCGATCCAGTGCATCGAGCGCCAAGAGAATCCGACCGGCTTGACGCCAAAGTGTGGCTTCGTATCGGCTGAGGCGATCGAGAGCGAAGTTGGGCAAATTGGCTAGACGCAAAAAGCATCGGGCGAACTCAACGGTTTCGTCAGTTTTCATTTTGGAGTCACGCTCAGCTCGTCGAAACAGGGTATCAATAACGTCTCGAGAGTCGGTGAGCAGTTGGCGGTTCTCACGATAATTCTGTAGATGATAGGCTTGAATTTCGAACAGTCCGGTTTCCATTGTCGTGGCCCGGCGCAGCCGCCACAGTACACTGGCTAATCGCAGCACCAGTTCGCGCTCCACCGCTGACTGAGCGTCATAGTCCGCAATGATTGTTGCCTCGAATGCTTTGTAATCTTCGGCGTTCTCCAGTGCGGTGATTGCCGTTTCGGCCGTCAGCCCATGCCGAACGGCATTACCGCGCGATGCTTGTTTGCCGGCTTCCGTCCTCGGTCCAGTGCTCTTAAGCGCATTGCCGCGATTAGCTTCGATCTGCCGGTACGAGGTCATGGAGACTGATTCCCAAATTGGGTTCGTTTTATAATTTAAGCTCCGGCTGGCCCATTGCCGTCAGCAACGGGTGCGACTTCAGCCACAGCATGCGAGCCGGGACAGTCGGATCGATACCGGCCTTGTTCCACCAAGCGGCTTCATCACCACAACGATGCACCTCCCGGTGGTGTCCTCGACAGAGAGGGACTGTGAACTCATCGCTGACTTTGCGGCCGAGTGCCGGGCACTGCGCAAAGCGAAGGTGGTGAGCATCGGCAGGATGGCGGCCACATACCAGGCAAGGCTGCTTGGCGACCGATTTGACGTGATCGCGGTCGCGAATCCGGCGTGGTGCAGCTAACGCGAGCACGCTTTTGTCGATAACAGCAGATCGGCGTCGTTTTGCACCTCGAACTCGAAGATGGGCTGTGGGTCTTACCTTCGGTCTCGATGATGCGGTGACAATCGCTAGTCGC
>JBQCCX010000468.1:0-2842 GCA_051961815.1 Xanthobacteraceae bacterium | reverse complement strand
GCGCCCTCAATTTTGCCGTTACACGCACGACATCCTCTCGCTTCCGCGTTGCGTTATCGGGCATGATACGTCTTGAACGAAGCGCCGCAAACGCGAAGGAACAAAAATGAAGCGCGCCTTGATCGCGGCAAGTGCCATTCTTTTCGGCACGGTTCTCGCCGCTGCGCAGGACTGGCCGACCAAGCTCGTCAAGATCGTCGTGCCGTTCGCCGCCGGCGCCACACCGGACGTCATCGCACGGCTGATTGCCGACGACCTGCAAACCAGGCTCAATCGCGCCTTCATTGTCGAAAATCGGCCTGGCGCCAGCGGCAATACCGGCACCGACGTCGTCGCCAAAGCCGAGCCGGATGGCGGCACGATCGGCGTGAGCATCGGCGGCCCACTCGCCATCAACACGCTGTTGTTTCCGAAGCTGCCCTATGATCCGCGCAAGGATCTCACGCTGATCACGCTGCTTGTCACCCAACCGAGCGTGCTCGCGGTCAATGCCTCACTGGGGGTGACCGATACCCGCGCACTGGTCGATGTGATCCGGCGCGATCCTGGCAAATATTCTTTCGGATCGATCGGCGCCGGTTCGCTGTCGCATCTGGCGATGGAGGCGATTGCTCTCAAAAGCGGCACGCGGCTTGTGCACGTGCCGTACCCCTCCTCGCCGCAAGCAGTAACCGCTCTGTTGCGCAACGATGTGCAGATGGTTTGCTTGCCGGCGATTTCGATCATGCCGCAACTGAAGTCCGGAACGATCAAAGTGCTCGCGGTGTCGACGGCCGAACGCTCGCCGCTATTGCCCGAGATCCCCACCTTGAAGGAAGGCGGCATCGACGTTGAGGCTGACGCGTGGAGCGGCTTGATCGCGCCCGCCGGAATCTCCAAACCGATGACCACGCGGATCGGTCAATTGGTCTCGGCGGCCGTCACTACGCCTGTTGTTCGCGACAAGCTCGCGGCGCAATTCATGACGCCGATACCCGGCACTCCCGCCGAGTTCCGCGCGCTAATCGACGGCGACATCGCGCGCTGGTCGCCGGTGATCGAAGCGGCGAAGATCAAAATCGAGTGAGCGCCCTGCTCACGGCCCAAACTTGAAATTGATGCCGGCTTTGACTTCCTGAACGTTGAGCGACGCATTGCTGCTGTAAGCCGGGACGGTCGGCAGATTGAGCGTCGCTGAGCCGAAGCCGAGATAGTCGTATTCGATCTTGGCGGTCCAATTCGGCGCGAAGGCGTATTCGAAACCGGCGCCCGCGGTCCAGCCGGTTCGGGTCAGGCTGGCGCTGGCGCTGCTGCCGACGATGTTGACGCTGTCGTTATCATGGGCAAAGGCAACACCGCCCTTGCCGTAGATCAACAGCCGATCGAACGCGGCGCCGACGCGTCCGGTGACCGTCGACGTCCATTGCGTGTCGGTGTTGATCGTATTGCCGGCCGAGTCGTGACCGCTGGCTTTGAGCCCGGTCCAGTCGAAATCGCCCTCGATGCCGAGCACGAGCGCGTTGATTTGCCAATTGGCGCCGACCTGGCCGCCGCCGATAAAGCCGCTCTTGCTGAAGGTGTTGTGCGCGCCGGTGAACGGATCGCTCCACGACGAATCGGCAAAACCGGCGCCGAGATTGCCGCCGACATAGAAGCCCGACCAACTGTAAACCGGCGGCGCATAAGCCACCGGCGCCACTGCGGCCGGTGCACGGGCCACTGGCAAGTCGGCCGCTTGTGCGGTGAAAACGCAAAACGCTGTGCCGGCGGCCAATGCAAAGCCGCCGACGAACACACGCGAATTCATGCAGACCTCCAGCCTCTATCCCCGACAAGCTGGCGAGCAAACGCCCCCGCCCCCGGGCGCTGCGCCGCCGCTCATGAGCGCAAAGTGTTGGACAATGCTCTTGGACAAAGCATGGTCGAGTAATGGCTGGAAAAAGATTCGCGCCTTTTCGCGCGTGCGGCGTGCGCAAAAAGTTCCGCGCGCCGAATTTTTGCCGTCAGCGATTCACGCAGGCGCCAAGTCGGCTCCGCGATCGTGTCAGAGTTGGCGGAGGTGCCTTTGTCTGCGCAGCTCGATGAGGATGCCAATGACGGAAGCAATCAAAAGGACGACCTCCGGCCCGAGCGTAAGGACAGTTTCCGGCGCCGCGCCGTCGACAACAGCGCCGAGAACCCTTGCCGCAGTCACAAATCCGATAACGAAAGCGACCAATACCAGGCCCGCGAGAAGTCGCCGCGTCGAAAAAATCGAAAACAATGTGAGCGCGGCGACAGCAAGGAACATGGCGCCGACAACGCGAGTGTCGGTGACCGCGGCGGGCGAACCAAGCTGCATTGCGGAACCTGCCGCGACTTGCAACGGATCGCTCACATATTTCTCGCCGATTCTAATGAAGAGAAGCGTCGGGACCGCAAGGATGAGCCGCACAAGCCACGGCGCGTAATTCCAGAATTTGCTCACGCGCTTCGTGCCGGCGCCGACGCGAGCGGTGTCATGAGCGCGCAGAGCGCCCCGCAGGTGGTGTTCGGCTGTCGTCGCGGCATGCGTCATGGATCGGGCCACCTTTGAGGGACTGAAGCGACCGTGAAGACGGTGCGACCGGCGCAGCAACTGGCTTCTGTTCGCCTATGCAACCGGCTGCGCCCGGTAACCGCTTCACAAATGCAGGTGCATTGATCCGCGCGATACGGTAAAGTTGGTTGACCAAAAAGGTAAAGGACATTGACTGCTATGGTCAAGCAAATTGACCAAAAACACGAAAAAGTGAGCGCCACGAAACCCGGCGACGTCGCGCCGGTCATCGGCGCCGCGAGCCGCACCATGATCGCGGCAATGATGGCGCGGCTCTCGGCGCGG
>JBQCCX010000467.1:0-3939 GCA_051961815.1 Xanthobacteraceae bacterium | reverse complement strand
TGCGACAGCTTTTTCTCATGCAGCAGCACATAGGCGTCTTCCAGTTCCGCCACCATCTTCTCGGCGTTGGTGATGAAATAGGGCGACACGTAACCGCGGTCGAACTGCATGCCCTCGACGATCTCGACCTCGGTTTCCAGCGACTTCGCCTCCTCGACGGTGATCACGCCTTCATTGCCGACCTTCTGCATCGCTTGCGCGATCATCTTGCCGACGGTCGAATCGCCGTTGGAAGAAATGGTGCCGACCTGAGCGACCTCAGACGACGAGCCTACGCGTTTCGCGCGACCCTTGATTTCCTCGACGACTGCTTTCACCGCAAGATCGATGCCGCGCTTGAGATCCATGGGGTTCATGCCGGCAGCCACCGCCTTGGCGCCTTCTTTGACGATGGCGTGGGCCAGCACAGTTGCCGTGGTGGTGCCGTCGCCGGCGAGGTCATTGGTCTTCTGGGCAACTTCGCGCACCATCTGCGCGCCCATATTCTCAAATTTGTCGTCGAGCTCGATTTCCTTGGCGACGGTGACGCCGTCCTTGGTGATCCGCGGCGCGCCGAACGACTTCTCTATGACGACGTTGCGACCTTTGGGGCCGAGCGTCACTTTCACGGCATTGGCAAGCGTCTCGACGCCGCGCAGCATGCGCTCGCGGGCATCACCGGAAAATTTCACGTCTTTGGCAGCCATTGATGTGTTTCCTTCAATCAGAGATCGGATGTCGGATATCGGATGTTGGAGATCAGAGGTTCGATACGGTTTTGTCCTCGGCCATCTGGCCGCCGTCCTGCGCTCAGGCGATCACGCCCATAATGTCGGACTCCTTCATGATCAGGAGTTCTTCGCCGTCGAGCTTGACCTCGGTGCCGGACCATTTGCCGAACAGCACCCGGTCACCGGCCTTCAGCGCGATGGCGACGAGCTTGCCGTTCTCGTCGCGACCGCCGGGACCGACGGCGACGACTTCGCCCTCTTGCGGCTTCTCCTGCGCGGTGTCCGGAATGATGATGCCGCCCTTGGACTTTTCCTCCGCCTCGAGGCGCCGAACGACCACCCGGTCATGGAGTGGTCGGAACTTGGTTTTCGCCATAATGATCCTCGTTTGCCGCGCGGCCTGTGCTGAAAGCGCGCAAGCTTGCAAAAGTTTCGGGGTGTCAGAGCCTTAGCACTCACGTAAATTGAGTGCCAAGCAGGCGCTGCGGAAATAAGGCGCGCGGATCGAGGTGTCAAGGTGAGCCCCGGCCTGACGCCCGCGCTCGGCGATCGAATTGGGACTCGGTTCTTGGGTTCGGATCGTTGCGTTCGATTACGGTGGCGTGGCGGAAGAGAACGTCTATTCTAGGCCACGCCGCGAACCAAGAGAGAGCGGGATCCTGGAAAAGGCATGCGCGGACTGAGCCTCGAAGAGGCCAACACTATTATTGCGGCCACATTTGCCGCTGCCAAAAAGCGCAAATGTCGGCCGATGAGCGCGATCGTGCTCGATGCTGGCGGCCGCGTGAAGGCGTTTCAGAAGCAAGACGGCGCATCGATGCTGCGCTTTGAGATTTGCTATGGCAAAGCCTATGGCGCGCTGGCGCTCGGCCGTCCGTCCAAGCTTGTGCTCCACAAGGCGCAGGACAAGCCGTTATTCATGCAATCGATCGAGAAATTGGCCGATTACCCGCTGTTTCTGGAAGGCGGCGGCCAGCTGATCCGCGACAAGAGCGGCGAGGTTTTGGGCGCGGTCGGTGTCACCGGCGATGCCAATGAACTCGACGATTTGTGCGCGATTGGCGGCATTCACGCTGCCAAACTCCGCGCCGACAGCGACTTTTTCGACGATCCGGGTCTGATGCGCGCATTGAGCATCCATAAATCGGCGCCGCTGGCCGACCCGCGCGCCAAGGTGAAATCGGGAACGCCGGTTTTGCGGGCCGGGCGCAATGGCTCGACCAGAAACGGGTCGAGCCGCCGATCAGCAGGCCAAACCGCCAAATCGGGGCCGTAATTTCTACCCAAGGTGCCCCCCTGCGGGGACGATTTGAAACGGGTTCGAAAGGTCGCGACCGTAGAAAACACGGGTTTAGACCGCCTGCCCGGGGAGGGGTTGGTCACCCGTCTGAGAGCCGCGCTGCAGCCGGATCCGCCGGCCTTACGGAGATTTTCATGAGCGCCTCGCGATTACCCTATGCTTGCGGCGTTGCGGCTGTTGTCGCGCTCGCAGCCTGTACCTCCAATACGCCGCCCTTGGAGCAGGCCGGGACACCCGCCGCGATGACGCAGCCGGCGATTGCCTCGCAGTACCGCCCGGAAGAGGTCGTCGGGCGCTGGGGCTACGGCGCCTTTCATAACGATAGCGATTTGGCGCGCACCTCGGCGGCGGCGCGCGGTCAATGCGGCCAGCCAGTCGAAATCACCCGCGGCGCCAATGGCGGCGTCATGATGTATCTCGCCGACAGCGCACAATTACAGGAACTGCAGCTCAAAGGATCGAGCAACGGCAAAAACTATATCGGCCCGCCCGGAAATGCCGGCGGGCCGCAGGATCGTGAGATCGTCTCGTTCGACGGCCGTAGCATGGTGCTGCGCTGGATCGATCCTGAAGTCGCCGGCCGCTATGGCACCGGCGTCTATGTGCGCTGTGCGCCCGAAGGCGTAGCGCGCGCCGGCAGCAAGCCAAAGCCGGCTGCCCAGTATCGCCAAGCCCAGCATCGCTGTTGCCGATTGCCACGCTGCGGCAAGTCGGCGATCCATGACATCACCGGTGTTGTAGTGATTCCGGACGGTTCGGATCCGGAATCGCCTCCTTGCGTACTGGTTTTCCGCAGTGACGGACGCCCATGCCAAATCCCTTGCCAAGTCCCGGCGCATTCATATTCGGTCCCTGGCGTGCGGTGAGCGTGCTTGGCATTACTCAAATCCTGTCCTGGGGCACGCTGGTCTATCCGCCGGTGCTGACCGTGCCGCTGATGGCCGTCGACCATGGCTGGTCGCCGTCTTTCGCTATGGCCGGATTTTCGCTTGGCTTGTTCGTCGGCGGCCTGTGCGCGCGCTATGTGGGCGGCGCCATCGATCGCTTCGGCGGCCATGTGGTGATGCCGGCCGGTTCGCTGATCGGCGCGGCCGGACTTGTTGCTCTGGCCTGGGCGCCGGGCGTGGCCAGCTACTTCGCGGCCTGGATCACGATCGGTATCGCCATGGCGGCATCGCTCTACGATCCGGCTTTTGCGACGCTTGGCCGGATTTTCGGCAGCGCGGCGCGTTCACCGATCACCGTGCTCACGCTCGCCGGCGGCTTTGCCTCGACCGTGAGCTGGCCGGCAACGCAATTTCTCATCCAAAGCGTGGGCTGGCGCGACGCTTATTTGATCTATGCGGCGCTGCTGGCAGGTCTCGCCGCGCCGCTGCACGCATTCGCGCTGCCGCGCGAGCATGCTGCCGCCGGCTCGCGGGCTGTCGCCGACGCCGGCAAATCGAGAAAGGCCGATTTCATTCCCTCGCGTGGCTTGGCCTTTGTCCTGGTGGCGGCGGGCTTTGCGTCATACGCCTTTGTACCCTCCGCACTGTCTGCCCAGCTCCTTGCAATTTTTCACCGCTTCGGCCTTGCGCCCGCGACCGTCGTTGCGATCGGCATGTTGTTTGGTCCGGCGCAGGTGTTGGCGCGGATCTGTGAATTGTCCTTTGCGCGCCGACTGCATCCGTTGTGGATTGCGCGCGCGGCGGTCGCGTTGTTGGTCGCAGCCTTCGTGTTGTTGGCGGTATTGCCGTTCTCGGCAATTTTGGCCGCGGTTTTCGCCGTCATGTACGGCATGGCCAACGGGCTTTTGACCATAGCGCGCGGCACGGTCCCGCTCGCTTTGTTTGGTCCTGCGGGTTACGGCCGCCTGATGGGCCGGATCGGCGGGCCCTATCTTGTCGTCCAGGCGGCAGCGCCGGTGGTGCTGACCTTTGTCGCCGACCG
>JBQCCX010000466.1:0-6227 GCA_051961815.1 Xanthobacteraceae bacterium | reverse complement strand
GGTCGTGGGATTCGTCCAGGCGCTGCGCCAACAGGATCTGTTCAAGGCGCCGGGCGTCGCCGAAACCCTGGACTGGGCCGGTGCGCTCACCGAACTCGATGTCACTGCGCTCGATCCGGCGACCGTGTCCGACACGCTCGGCGTGCTGCTCAAATATCAGGACGATATCGCACGCCTCGAAGGCTCGAAGGTCAAGGACCTGCTTGATCAAGTGAGGTCGGATCTGAGAGCGGCGGAGTGATATGCCTGCCATACACCAGCTGGCTCTTGCAGTCATCGTGCCCGAGCTTGACCCGGGCATCCATGCGGCGGCCCGGCGCCATGGATTGCCGGATCGAGCGCAGTGACATCGAGTTCGGTGAGCGCACCGGCCCAGTCCAGGGTTTCGGCGACGCCCGGCGCCTTGAACAGATCCTGTTGGCGCAGCGCCTGGACGAATCCCACGACCTGCTCCGATAGCCGCTTGCCGACGCCCGGTACCCTGGCGCGCACGATGGCCAATTCGCGCTCGGCGGTCGGATAACCGACCCAGTGGTAAAGACAGCGCCGTTTGAGCGCGTCGTGCACTTCGCGCGTGCGGTTCGAGGTAATGACGACGATGGGCGGCTGTTCGGCCTTGACCGTTCCCAATTCCGGAATCGTGATCTGAAAGTCAGCGAGCACTTCGAGCAGAAAGGCTTCAAAGGCTTCATCGGTGCGGTCGATTTCGTCGATCAACAGCACCGGCGCGCCGGTGGCGTCACCTTCGAGCGCTTGCAGCAGCGGCCGCTTGATCAGAAAGCGCTCGGAGAACACGTCGTGCTCGAGCCGCTCGCGGTCATGCTCGCCTTCGGCTTCGGCGGCGCGGATCGCGATCATTTGCGCGGCATAGTTCCATTCGTAAACCGCCGCCGCGATGTCGAGGCCCTCGTAACATTGCAGCCGGATCAGGCGCCGCCCCAATGTGGAGGCGAGCACCTTGGCGATCTCGGTCTTGCCGACCCCGGCCTCGCCTTCGAGGAAAATCGGGCGACCCATTTTGAGCGCAAGATAAAGGACAGTGCCGAGCGAGCGGTCGGCAAGATAGTCGGCCTCGGCCAATAAATCGACGGCGGCAGCGATTGAGCCAGGCAGCGGCCGCGGGGACGTTTTGTTCATGTCGTCAATCTATCCCGTCATTGCCGGGCTTGTCCCGGCAATCCACGTCTGTATGGCATTTAAAGACGTAGATGCCCGGCACAAGGCCGGGCATGACGCTTGGTAAATGATATTTGCTCGGTCTCAGGCGATCGGCTTGCCGATGGCGTCCGCCACCGCGCGGCGCGCCAGCACACCGACGAGATGAGCGCGGTATTCGGCGCTGCCGTGAATATCGCTGTTCATGCCGTTGGCCGGGATGCTCATGCCTTCGAGCGATTTCGGCGAGAAGCGCTTCTTCAGCGCCTCCTCGAACGAGGGCACCCGGAACACGCCGTTGGCGCCCGCGCCGGTCACGGCAACGCGGATATCGCCGCCGCGTTTGGACACGAAAACGCCAACCAGTGCGAAGCGCGAAGCCTGGTTACGGAACTTCTGATACGCCGCCTTTTTTGGAATCGGAAAGCTCACCTTGACGATGATTTCCGCCGGCTCGAGTACGGTGGAGAACATCCCGGTGAAAAAATCGTCGGCCTTGATACGCCGCTTGTTGGTGATGATGGTGGCGCCGAGGCCGAGGCAGGCGGCCGGATAATCGGCGTTGGGATCGTTGTTGGCGATCGAGCCGCCGATTGTGCCCATATGGCGGACCGCCGGATCGCCGATCATGCCGGCAAGCTGTGCCAGCACCGGAATGGCCTGCGCCACCACCGGGGAGGTATTGACCTCGTTGTGCCGGGTCATCGCGCCGATGGTCAGCGAGCGGCCGCTCAGTTCGATACCGGACATGCCTTCGATCAGCGACATGTCGATGATCTGCGGCGGCCCCGCGAGCCGCAATTTCATCGTCGGCAGCAGCGTCTGACCGCCGGCCAACAGCTTGGCGTCAGGGTTCTTTGTAAGCAGGCCCGCCGCCTGTCGCACGGTCTGCGGCCGGTGAAAAGTGAAAGCGTACATCGCAAGTCCTCCGTCTGGTCTCCGCCTCTCCCGCACGCAGGAGAGAAATTCTCGAACGTCAAATCGCCGTCAGGCCGCTTTGGCCATTCGGTTTGTTTTTTGCAGCGCCGCCCACACCGCCTGAGGTGTCGCCGGCATCGCCAGTGCTTCCGTGCCAATCGCGTCGGTAATGGCGTTGATCACGGCAGCGGGCGCGGCGATCGCACCGGCCTCGCCGCAGCCTTTGATGCCAAGCGGATTGGACGGGCACTTCGTCACTGTGGTGTCGACCTTGAGCGCCGGAAGGTGATCGGCGCGCGGCATGCAGTAATCCATGAACGAGCCGGTGACGAGCTGACCATCCTTGTCGTAGACCGCGCCTTCGCACAAAGCCTGGCCGACGCCCTGCGCGATGCCGCCATGGACCTGGCCTTCGACGATCATCGGATTGATGATGACACCGAAATCATCGACGGCGGTCCACGCAGCGATTTCGGTGTTGCCGGTCTCGGGATCGACTTCCACTTCGCAGATGTGACAACCAGCCGGGAACGTGAAGTTGGTCGGGTCGTAAAAGGCGCCCTCTTTCAACCCGGGCTCGAGCTCCTGGCCGGAAAATTTGTGCGCGATATAGGCGTTGAGCGTGACGTCGCCCCAGGCCGCCGATTTGTCGGTGCCGGCGACGTTGAATTTTCCATCCTTGAACTCGATGTCGGCTTCGGCGGCTTCGAGCATATGCGCGGCGACTTTCTTGGCCTTGGCCTCGATCTTATCCAGCGCCTTCGCCAGCGCCGACATGCCGACCGCGCCGGAGCGCGACCCGTAGGTGCCCATGCCGAACTGCACCTTGTCGGTATCGCCGTGCACAACTGAAATATTGTCGATCGGAATGCCGAGCCGCTCGGAGACAAGCTGTGCGAACGTAGTCTCGTGCCCTTGGCCATGGGCATGGGAGCCGGTGAGGATTTCGACGCTGCCAGTCGGGTTGACCCGCACCTCGGCCGATTCCCACAAGCCGACGCCGGCGCCGAGCGAGCCAACGGCTTGAGACGGCGCGATGCCGCAAGCTTCAATGTAAGTGGAAAACCCGATGCCGCGGAGCTTGCCGTCGCGGGCGGATTCGCGCTTGCGCTTGGCGAAACCCTTCCAATCGGCAAGCTCCATCGCCTTCTTCAGCGACGCATTATAATCGCCGGCGTCGTAGGCCATGATGACCGGGGTCTGGTGCGGAAATTTCCTGACGAAGTTCTTGCGCCGCAGCTCTGCCGGGTCCTGACCCATTTCCCGCGCGCCGACCTCGACCAGGCGCTCGACCACGAACGTGGCTTCGGGACGTCCGGCGCCGCGATAGGCGTCGACCGGCACCGTATTGGTATAGACCGCATCGACCTCGCAGTAGATTTGCGGAATTTCGTATTGGCCCGACAGCAGCGTCGCGTACAGATAAGTCGGCACCGACGAGGAGAACGTCGACATATAGGCGCCGAGATTGGCGATGGTCTTGGCGCGCAGCCCAAGGATCTTGCCGTCGCCGTCGAACGCCATTTCAGCGTGCGTGACGTGATCGCGCCCATGCGCATCGGCGACAAAGGCTTCCGAGCGCTCGGCTACCCATTTGACCGGACGGCCGACACGCTTTGACGCCCACAGCGCAACGACCTCCTCGGGATAGATGAAGATCTTCGAGCCGAAGCCGCCGCCGACATCCGGCGCGATCACGCGCAGCTTGTGCTCGGGCGCCATGCCGATAAAGGCGGCAATGACAAGCCGGGCGACGTGCGGATTTTGCGTCGTATTCCATAAAGTAAAGGCGCCGGTGCCGGCATCGTAATCGCCGATTGCGGCGCGCGGCTCGATCGCATTCGGGACCAGGCGGTTATTGACGATGTCGAGCCGGGTGACGTGCTTTGCCGAGCGGAACGCCGCCTCGACGGCGTTGGCGTCGCCGAGGTGCCATTGATAGATCGTATTGTTTGGCGCGATGTCGTGAATGCGCGGCGCGCCCTGTTTCTGCGCCGCCGCCGGATCGGCGACCGCCGGCAGCACTGCGTAGTCGACGGCTATTTTTTCTGCAGCATCGCGCGCCAGCGCCAGCGTCTCCGCGATCACCACCGCGACCGGATCGCCGACATGACAGGCCTTGCCGTTGGCGAGCGCCGGATGCGGCGCCATTTTCATGGGTGAGCCATCTTTGGAATGGATCATCCAGCCGCAGATGAGATTGCCGATCTTGTCGGCGGCAAGTTCGGCGCCGGTGAGAACCGCGAGCACGCCGGGCATGCTGGCGGCAGGTTTGGTCTCGATCGCTTTGATCGTGGCGTGGGCGTGCGGCGAGCGCAGAAAATACGCGTAAGCCTGGCCGGGCCGGTTGATATCGTCGGTGTAATGGCCGGTCCCGGTGATGAAGCGGCGGTCTTCCTTGCGGCGCACGGCGGCGCCGATGCCGGTCGCGCTCATTGTGTTGCCTCCCCGCAGTTACGCTCGGGATTGCCTATTCGGCGGCTTTGCTCGTTGCGCCGCCGCCGCGCATCGCCCGCGCGCCCGCGGCAATCGCCTTGACGATGTTGTGATAGCCGGTGCAGCGGCAAATATTGCCTTCAAGTTCCTCGCGGATGGTGCGGTCCTCGAGTTCGTTGCCTTTGCGGCGGACAATGTCGACCGCGGTCATGATCATGCCGGGCGTGCAGAAACCGCACTGCAATCCGTGATTTTCACGGAACGCCTCCTGCATCGGATGCAGCGGTCCGTCGGCCGCGGCCAGCCCTTCGATGGTCAGGACATCGGCGCCTTCGAGCTGCAGGGCCAGAACCGTGCAGGATTTGATTGCCTTGCCATTGACGTGCACGACGCAGGCGCCGCATTGCGACGTGTCGCAGCCAACATGCGTGCCGGTGAGCCGCAAATGCTCGCGCAGCAACTGCACCAGCAGCGTACGCGGATCGACATTGGCGGTGATGGGCTTGCCGTTCACCGTCATGGAGACGGCTGCCGTCTCGCCTGCCATTGGGTCCCTCCTGAAATTGCGGTCAAAAACGTCGTGATTTGCCAACCGAGCGCGGTCGCCGGCGGGGTTCGGGCGCGAATTCGAGCCGTTTTTGGCGGTTTTGACGCCTCGAACGCCATTTACTCTGAACCGCGAGCCTGCCGCCGGTCAAGCGGGTCGGCGGCCCTGCCAGCCATCGAAACCGCGCATTGCGGCCGAAATCGGCTTGCCCTGCGGCGGGGCGCTATGCCGGTTTCGGGTTCACCGCGTTGGCGAAATTGGCAAAAAAATCGTCGGCGACTTTCTTCGCAGCGCCATTGACCAGCCGTTGGCCGAGCTGCGCCAGCTTGCCGCCGATCTGGGCATCGACATTGTAGGACAACAGCGTGCCGCCATTCTTCGGGGTGAGTTTGACCGTCGCGCCGCCCTTGGCAAAACCGGCCACTCCGCCGTCACCCTGTCCGGAGATTTTATAACCGTTGGGCGGATCGAGATCGGAGAGCGTGACTCTGCCTTTGAACTTGGCCTTCACCGGTCCGATCTTGACGGTCGCCACCGCGTGAAATTCGGTATCAGAGGTTTTGTCGAGTTGCTCGCAGCCCGGAATGCATGCTTTGAGCGTTGCCGCATCGTTCAGTTTTTCCCACACCGTCTGTGGCGGCACCGCCAGCTCGTATTCGCCGTTCATGGTCATCGCCATTGCAGGGGACTCCTTCGTGCGGACTGCTTGGCTTTCCGTTGGCCTATCCGCTTACCGCCTCGCGCGGCAGCTGAAAAGGGTGCTACAGCAGTTCCTGATTGAATAAAGTCGTCATTGCGAGGTGCCCCTATTGGGGTGACGAAGCAATCCAGAGTCAGGAATTTTAGCGCTGGATTGCTTCGCTTCGCTCGCAATGACGATTAACAAAAGAGCGACTTGTAACAAAAGAGCGACTTGGGAGGACGTTAAATGCCGGACATCAAAACCGACGACGGCTGCATCATTCATGTCGAAGTCGAAGGGCCGCAAAACGGCCCGGTGCTGATGCTGTCGAATTCGCTCGGCACCAATCTGCATATGTGGGACGACCAGGTGCCGGCATGGAGCCGTCGTTTCCGCCTGGTGCGCTATGACCGGCGCGGCCACGGCCAGTCGAGCGTGCCGAAGGGCCCCTATCCGATGGAGCGCCTTGGCCGCGACGTGTTGGCGGTG
>JBQCCX010000465.1:0-2124 GCA_051961815.1 Xanthobacteraceae bacterium | reverse complement strand
GGCTGGTGCAGGACAATCGGCGCCACTGCGTCAACGATACCGGCACTGGCAACACAATGAATTTGTCGCATCCGCGTGTCCTGCAGATGGTGATGGATTCGCTGCGGCACTGGGTCACTTCGTTTCATGTCGACGGCTTTCGCTTCGATCTAGGCGTGACGCTGGGACGAGAAGCCCACGGCTTCGACTCCGGCAGTGGCTTTTTCGACGCCCTGCGACAGGATCCGGTGTTGACGCGAGTCAAGCTGATTTCGGAACCATGGGATCTCGGTCCGGGCGGCTATCAGCTAGGTCACCATCCCCCGGGATTTGCTGAGTGGAATGACCGTTTTCGCGACAGCACGCGACGTTTCTGGCGTGGCGACGCCGGCGAGCGCCCCGAACTCGCGGCCCGGCTTGCCGGCTCCAGCGATCTGTTCGACCGTTATGCCCGCCGCCCTTGGGCTTCGATCAACTACGTCGCTTCCCACGATGGCTTTACACTTGCCGACGTGGCGAGTTTCACGCAGCGGCACAATGAGGCCAATCGCGAAGCTAACAACGACGGTGCTGTCGAAAATTATTCGGCGAATTGGGGGATAGAAGGTGCTACTTCGGATGAAAAGATTACCGATATCCGCGCTCGGGTCAGGCGCGCGATGCTCGCAACCGTGATGTTTGCCCATGGTACGCCGATGCTCCTTGCTGGAGACGAATTCGGCCGCACGCAACGGGGAAACAACAACGCATATTGCCAAGATAACGAAATATCATGGATCGACTGGGCGATGGCGGATTCCGCCGCGGGTCGCGAAATGCGAGATTTTCTGACAAAACTGATAGCAGTACGCGAGGAACATACTGCCCTGCGGTCACGTCATTTTTTGCACGGTCAGCGCGAACCCGCGCCAGGTATATTTGACATCGCTTGGTTCAATGATGATGGCGAAAACATTCCTGAGGCATCCTGGAAAAATCCCGAACACCGGCTCCTTTGCCTGCGCCGTGCGACACGAAATGCCGATAACAGCGTCTCGCTGTTGTCGCTTCTCCTCAATCCCACCGCCGAGAAGCGCCTATTCCAATTACCTCAGCCAACTCTGCCAGCCCGCGTTCTCATCGACACGGCGCAACCTAATGCCAAAGCGTTCGATCTAAAAGAATCCAAGATCGAAGTGAATTCGCATAGTGCGGTGCTGGTTTACGCTAGCCTTGAGCCGTCTACACAATGAGCGCTTCACAGTGGCATTTGTCATTTGGCGCAAACCTCACCGCGCCGCAAAGAACCAGATTCCGAATTTGGGCGCCGAGCCAAGAAAAGATGGCGGTAGCGATAGCAGACCGGGCACCACTGGCAATGACTCGCGATGATGCGGGCTGGTTTGAAGTCGAGGCGGATTGCGGAGCCGGCACGCGTTACAAATACGTTTTGGCAAACGGCACGAAAGTGCCTGACCCGGCGGCGCGAGCGCAATCGGGCGATATCCATGGCCCGAGCATCGTTGTTGATCCAGGCTCGTATCATTGGCGCAACCGAACTTGGCGCGGCCGACCCTGGCGGGAGGCAGCAATTTATGAACTTCATGTCGGATTGCTTGGCGGCTTCACGGGCGTCGCACAGGAATTGTCTCGTCTGGCAAAGCTTGGAATCACCGCAATCGAGTTGATGCCCATTGCAGAATTTCCAGGCGCAAGAAATTGGGGCTATGACGGCGTTTTGGCTTTTGCGCCGGAATGCAGTTATGGCTCGCCTGATGATCTGAAGCGCTTGATCGATTCGTCGCACGAACATGGGCTGATGATTTTCTTAGACGTCGTCTACAATCATTTTGGACCAGACGGAAATTACCTGCATCTATATGCTCCCGAAATGTTCCGCACAGATTTGTCGACGCCGTGGGGACCGGCGATTGATTTTCGCCGCAAGGAAGTTCGACGTTTCTTTATTGAAAACGTGCTGTATTGGCTGCTCGAATACCGCTTCGACGGTCTACGCTTCGATGCGGTCAATCAGATACCCGAACAAGACTGGTTGGACGAAATGGCCGCGGAGGTGCGCAGAGTCGTTGGACCGGAGCGACAGATCCACTTAGTGCTCGAAAACGACAACAATGCCGCCAAATATTTGAACAGCGCCTTTGATGC
>JBQCCX010000464.1:0-7614 GCA_051961815.1 Xanthobacteraceae bacterium | reverse complement strand
TGGAGCGGGCGAAGGGAATCGAACCCTCGACATACAGCTTGGGAAGCTGTCGTTCTACCACTGAACTACGCCCGCGCTCGGCTTGAGCATAGCGAAGGCGCGCCGCCGGCAGCAAGGAGCGAAAAGCGCGGCTGCGGGTATCAGTCGCGGCCGAATTGCCTGCGCAACTCGCCCTTGGCGCGTTGCAGGGTCCGGCGCCGGCTGGCCGGCAGATTCTTGCCGGCGCGATTGATGTAAAAGGTCAACATCGACAGCGCCGAGCGGTACGGATCGGTTTTGCGCCGGCGGCTGCGTTCGGCAGAGCGTTTCAACGAAGCCGCGATCTGTTTCGGATCGCGTTTGGCGAAGACGCCGCGGTCGAGATCGAGCGCGTCGCTCTCACGCGTGACCCGCGCCGACCAGCGCCGCCCGTGCGAGGCGCTCCGTGCCGATTTGCGTCGCGACGTTTTCCGCCGCGAGCGCGGCGCCGATTTCCGAGTCGATTTTCGAACCATGGCACACAAACCAGGTCAAAGTGACTGCAAAAAACAATCACCCGTCTCACGGCTTTGTTCCAGCCGATTCGTTGCGGTAATTATTCGGCAGCGATGGCGTGCGTGGGCCCGGTCAGGCTGGCGAGGCACTTCGCCAGGGCCTCGCCCTCGGGATCAAGCGAGGCCGCGGTGCGCGCGCTGGCGACGCCGTCGATTGCCTGCCGCAATGGCATGGCGCCGGCCCAAGCCGGCATCACGGCGACCTCGACAATTTGATCGTAATTGCCGCTGCCGCGCCGATGCGTGTCGCCATAGCCTTTGACCAGTCCGGCGCATTCGGCGATCTCGATGGCGAGTTCGGCGGAGCGCGCGGCTGCCTGCACAACCAGCCGCAGCCATTTTTCGATCGCGTCCTGCTCCTGGCGGAAGCGGAATATCTTGCGCCGCCAGGGGCGGAGCTTGGCAAGAACGGCAAAGCGCAAGTATCCGGAAATCGAGCAACTGTTGACCGCCATGGCGACATGCGCGCGCCCAAGCGCCGGATAACGGCGCGCAAGAGTGAGGACCCGGCCGGCCAGCCACGGCGGCAGGACCGAGCAGAGTTCATCGATACCCGGTTTCAGGAACTCGGTCAGCGCGAAGACCTGCCCCGGCTTTATTCCAAGCTCGCGGGTGATACCCACGACACGCGCCGGATCGATCTTGGCCGCCGCGACGCGGATCACGTCTTCGTAGGACATCCGCAGCGCCAGCTGCCGGGCTGTTGCGGTGAGCAAGCGCCCGCCGGCCCCTGCAGTGTCGTCGGCCTGGCGAACTGCAGTGAGCCGGTCGAGGTAAAGCCGGGCATAATCCGGATCCTGATAACGCGCCAGACGATCCACGCCCGCGGCGATGACATCTTGGGCCATTGCCGGCATGACGGCGATTTCGGTTTGCAGATCGAAATTCGCCGGCGGCGACTTGCCGGTTTCGACCGGTTCGGCGGACGCACCCTGCCCGGCCGTAGCGGCGTCCCATCCGGCGCGAAAGCCGCGCAGATTGGCCTCGACTGCTTTGCCGTCGGCGCGGATCGCCGCTTCGAACGCCTCGACCGGGATTGGCAGTGCGCGCGCGCCGGCAATTGCGCCGAGCAGCACCGCATTGATCATGGCATTGGCTTCCCGCGCGACCGCTTCGAAATCGATGAGCAGCGCCTGACGCGTATTTTTCTCCACCGCCGCAATCAAACGCTGCGGATCGTATCGGCCGTCGCTCATCGCCATCTTTTCAACCACGAGATAGGAGCGGCTGGTCGATGCGATGGCGGTCGTGCGATCCGGCGCGGTAAAGCCCGCGGCCACTGCCCGGCCGGCTTCCATCAATTCGCTGGCGACCAGAAGATCGACGTCGCCGACAGCGGGCGCCAGCGCCAGGACGGGTCGCCGTTCCGACCCGCCGTCACGCGCCGAGGGCGCCGGCGCCATTTCGATATGGTAAGTGGTCGCGCCGGTCCGTTGCGCGACGCCGGGAATCGAGGTCGATTGCACCGGGAAGCCCTGGCTCGCCGCGGCGCGGACGATCCAGTCCGTCAGCACGCCGCCGCCCTCGCCGCCGAGGGCCGCGATCAGGATGGTGATGGGCCGCGGCGGCTGTGTCGGCAGCTCCGGTGCATTGCCCAGCACCTCCTCTGCCCGACGGGCAGAGGATGGCGGTGAGGCAGTTCGGACTCGGCGATCGGGTTCGAGCCTCCTCACATCGCCCCCTCCCGTCTGCGGCGAGGACGAAGAGCCGGCGAGCCAGCCGATAACGCGACTGCGCACGCGATCAACATTGCGATCCCACCAATTGGGATTGCTGACGATGTCGGCGCGATAGAACGAGGGGCACAGCACGGCGGCATGGGCCACCTCGCCGCACAACCCGCAGCCGACGCAACTTTCGACCACTGTGGCAACCGGATCGCGCCGCAGCGGATCGGGATTTGGTTTCACCGTCAGCGATGGGCAGCCCGACAGCCGGATGCAGGAATGGTCGCCGGTGCACAGCTCGTCGTCGACGCCATAACGCGTTTTCACCACCCGCTCGCCGCGCTTGAGTTTGTCGGCATCTTCCACGCGGATGCGCCGCTGCCGCGCCAGCATGCACTCGCCATCGGCAATGATCACCTTGAGTCCGCGTTCCGCGCTGCGGATGGCGTCTTTCAAGGTCGCCGCCATCTTGCCGACGCTATAGCTGCGTACGGTGCGCAGCCAGTGTACGCCGAGCGAACGCAGCGTTTTTTCGATGCTGATCCCGGTCGGGGCGCTCGAGGGCAGGTATTGCTGGCCGGTCGCCGAGGCGTAGCCGTTCTGCATGATGACCAGCACGCCGTCGCCCTTGTTGAACACATTCGACGCAACGCCGGTGATCAAGCCATTGTGCCAAAATCCGCCGTCGCCCATGACCGCGATCGGCCGCTTCGCCATGTTGGGTGCGACACCGGCGGCGCTCGCCAGCGACATGCCGTAGCCGAGAATCGAATTGCCGAGCGAGAACGGTGCGAACGTCGCAAAGGAATGGCACCCGATATCGGCGCTGATATGGACCGGCCCGAGTTCGCGCTGCGCCAGCTTGATCGCGGCAAAGACCGGACGTTCCGGACAGCCAGTGCAGAAATTCGGGGGCCGGGCCGGGATGTCGCCGAGCGAAGCCAGCGCAGCGGCGCGATGGGCGAGGATCTGATCGACCTGGCGCGAAATCGCTTGCGCGTCGAGGTCGGCCGGCGCCGCCGCCGAAATAAAGGCGGCAAGGCCGCGCAGCAGCACCTCGGAGGTGTAGTCGCCGCTCGCGGGCAGGCAGTCCTTGCCATGAAGGCGCGTGTCGGCGCCGGCGGCGCGCAAGATCACGTTGATCTGCTGCTCGACGTAGTCAGGCGAGCCCTCCTCCACGACCAGGACCGCACGTTTGCCGGCGCAGAATTTCTGCACTTCTTCCGGCACCAGCGGATAAGCGACGTTGAGCACATAAATCGGGATGCGCGACGCGCCGTAGAGGTCGGCAAGATCGAGCCGCGCCAAGGCGCGCAACAAGCCGTTGGTCAATCCGCCAAGCACGATGATGCCGAGATCTTCGATTTCTCCGGCAATGGTTTCGTTGAGCTTTTGCTCGCAAATGAATTTCTGCGCCGCTGGCAGGCGCTGTTCGATTTTCAGCCGTTCCTGCGCGAAGGTCGCCGGTGGATGCGCAAGCCGGCCATACTCGAACCGGACCGGTCCGCTGAGACGATGGTGCGCACTGTAAAGACCACGCTTGTTGTCTTTGGCGATGAACTCGCCGGTGAGATGGCAGGCGCGCACCCGCAAATCGAGCATGACCGGCGCGTGGCTCGCCTCCGACAGTTCAAAGCCCTTTTCCACCATGTGCACGATGCTCGGCAGATCGGGCCGCGGATCCAGTAGCCAGATCGACGATTTCATCGCATAGGCGTAAGAGCGTTCCTGGATCACGCTCGCGCCTTCGCCGTAATCCTCGCCGAGCACGATTAAGGCGCCTCCGATGACGCCCGGCGACGCCAGGTTCGACAATGCGTCGGCCGCGACATTGGTGCCGACGATCGATTTCCAGGTCACCGCGCCGCGCAGCGGATAGTTGATCGAGGCGCCGAGCATGGCTGCGGCAGCGGCCTCGTTGGTGCAGGTCTCCACGTGCACGCCAAGCTCGGCGAGCAGGTCCTCGGCTTCGACCATAACGTCCAGCAGATGCGAGACCGGCGCGCCTTGGTAGCCGCCGACATAGCTCACGCCGGATTGCAGCAGCGCCTTGGTGACGGCAAGGATGCCTTCGCCGCGGAAGGTGGCGCCGGCGCCAAGCCGCAGCGCCTCGACTTCTTTGCTGAATGAGCGTTCCATGATGACCGCGATGGGCGACCGGGGCTGCTGTTGCGGCAGATATAGCTGGATTTGGTGAACCGCAGCAACGCGGCGCGTGCGCTGGCCGCTTGTGTCGGCTGGGGCTCCCGCTAGGGTGCCGCTGCGGCGCGCGCCATGCCGGAAAGAGCTTAGGCAGCAGGGATGAACGGCCAGAATCAGATCGTCATCGAGCGCGTCAACCACACCTATCGACCGCCGCGCGGCCGGCCCGTGCTGGCGTTGTCCGACGTTTCGCTCGAGGTGCGCCCGCGCGAATTCCTGGCGTTGCTTGGCCCTTCGGGCTGCGGCAAATCCACGCTGCTCTATCTGGTCGGCGGTTTTCTGCCGATCGAAGCCGGCCGGATCACGGTGAAAGGCGAAACGGTCCACGCGCCCGGGCCGGATCGCGGCATCGTGTTTCAGCATTTTGCGCTGTTTCCGTGGAAAACGGTGCGCGCCAATGTTTTGTACGGCTTGGAGCGGCAGCGCATGCCGCGCCCCGAGCGCGAGCGGCGGGCGCAAGCGTTCATCGATCTGGTCGGCTTGAATGGATTTGAGGACAGCTATCCGTCGCAGCTGTCCGGCGGCATGAAACAGCGCGCCGCGATTGCCCGCACGCTCGCTTTCGACCCCGACATTCTCCTGATGGACGAACCGTTCGGCGCGCTCGACGCGCAGACGCGCGCGCTGATGCAAACCGAGCTCCTCAATATCTGGAATCGCACGCCCAAGACGGTGATCTTCGTGACCCATGACGTGCAGGAGGCCGTCTATCTGGCGCAACGCATCGCGGTCATGTCGGCGCGGCCCGGGCGGGTCAAGGCTGTGATCGACAACAAGGTCGATCATCGCGATCCCGGCGTGACCCGCAGCAAGGAATTTGTAGAAAAGGTCGACGAAATCTGGAACCTGGTGCGCGAGGAAGCGATCAAGGCCGAGGCGAAAAAGCCACGCGGCTGAGTGCACCGAACCGGCGCAAGAAGCGGGATACATCATGCAAGCGGTAATGCGAGCAGGGCTGCGCTATCTGCCGCTGGTGCTGCTGGCGGTCGCTTGGGAAGCGGTCGCGCGCCTCAACCTGGTCGACACGTCGGCACTGCCGCCGCTGAGCAAAATAGCGACCGCCTGGATCGACCTGGTCCGTGACGGCGAACTCGTCGACAACGGCAAGGCTTCGCTTTATCGCGGATCGGTCGGTCTTCTGCTTGCAATCTTTGGCGGTGGCGGCCTCGGGCTGCTGATGGCGCGCTGGCGGCTGCTCGACGTGTTCGTCAATCCGCTGGTGGAATTGTTCTATCCGTTGCCGAAGTCGGCGCTTATTCCGGTCACCGTACTGTGGCTCGGTTTTGGCGATGGTTCGAAGATTCTCCTGATCTTTCTCGGCTGCATGATCCCGGTCACGATCGGCGCCTATAACGGCGCGCGCGGCAGCGATCATGCGCTGGTCTGGTCGGCGCGCAGCATGGGGGCAAACCGGCTGCGCATGATGTGGGATGTGATCGTGCCCAGCGCCTTGCCCGAACTGCTTAACGGCATCCGCACCGCGCTGGCGCTCGCCTTCATCCTGCTGGTGAGCTCGGAGCTGATCGTATCGCAACAAGGCTTCGGTTATTTGATCGGCTATCTGGGATCGACCGGCTCCTATGAAGGCATGTATGCCGTGGTGTTGACGGTGGCGTTCCTCGGCTTCGCCGCCGACCGCTTTTATCAGCTCTTCATCCAATGGGTGCTGGCATGGCGAGAATAGACGATACCTCGTCGCTGGCATCCGCCGAGAGCGTGGTTTCGCGGGATGCGGCGCGACGTCTCGACGTCATCTTCCGCAGCGGCGCCGGAATTTTTTCAATTTTGGTGATGCTGATCGCCTGGGAAGCGTTCGCCCGCAGCGGCAAGGTCACCGCGTTCATGCTGCCGCCGTTTTCGGCGGTGGTAGAGCGCATCTACGCCGATGGCATTTCCGGCGAGCTGTGGCGCAATCTCGGCGTCACCATGTTTCGCGCCTTGACCGGATTTGCGATCGCCGCCGCCGGCGGCGTTGCGCTCGGCGCGATGATGGCCCGCAACAGGATCGTGCGCTGGTTCTTCGATCCGATCATTTCGGTCGGATTTCCGATGCCAAAAATCGCGTTCCTGCCGATCATCATCCTGTGGCTCGGGGTCTACGACGTTTCGAAAATTTCCGTCGTTGTCGTCGACGCCATTTTCCCGGTAGTGACGGCGACACTTGCCGGGCTGGCCGGCGTGGAACGGGAACTGATCTGGTCGGGACGAAATATGGGCGCGAGCGAGCGCGAATTGATGTGGCAAGTGGCGCTGCCGGCGGCGTTGCCGCAGATTCTGACCGGCCTGCAAGTCGCGCTGCCGATTGCGCTCATTCTCGCCATCATCGCCGAGATGGCGATGGGCGGCTACGGACTTGGCGGCGCCATGATGACCGCATCGCGTTTTGCCGATTCACGCGGTGTCTTTGCCGGCATCGTCGAGATCGCGATCGTCGGCTACGCGCTGATCAAAGCCATGGCGCTGATCCGGCGCCGGCTTCTTGTCTGGCATCAGGAAAGCGCCGAGCAGCATTAGCCCTTTTTGCCGGCGCCGGCAGGCTTGCCTCGCACCGGTCTTTCCGCCCACAATCGCTCACAATCCGCGCGCTCGACGCGCAATTACAGTTGATCCTGGAGGACGACCATGCGTGGGAAAATCATCTCAGCCGTAGTTGCGTTTCTCGCCCTGGCCGTCGGCGGCGGATGCCTCAAAGCCCAGGCAGAGCCGTTGAAAATCCGCGGCGCCTGGGTGGCGCCACTCGCCAATCTCGCGTCGGTCTGGCTGCAAAAGAAAGACCTCGCTCTGCATTTCGGCCAATCCTACGTGTTCGAACCGGTGCGCTATGCCGGTACGCCGCCGATGATCACCGCAATTGCCAATAACGAGCTCGAAATCGGCAATTTGGCTTTCTCGACCCTGCCGATCGCGATCGAAAACGCCGGGCTGGACGATATTCGCGTCATCAGCGACGATTTTCAGGATGGCGTCGAGGGCTATGTCTCGAACGATTACCAGGTCTTCGCCGACGGCCCGATCAAGAAAGTCGAAGACCTCAAGGGCAAAGTGCTCGCCACCAATGCGGCCGGCAGCGGCGTCGACATCGCCATGCGCGCGATGCTGCGCAAGCACGGACTTGAAGCCAATCGCGACTACACCATCATCGAGGCGCCGTTCCCGGGCATGAAGTCGATGCTGATCGAAAAGAAGGTCGATCTCATCCCGGCAGTGCTGCC
>JBQCCX010000463.1:0-4149 GCA_051961815.1 Xanthobacteraceae bacterium | reverse complement strand
CAGTCCGATCGGCGGCAAGCCCTATTCGAGCCGTTCACTGATGCAGTGCTATGACCAGGCGGCGGCGGCGTTTGGCTGGAAAGAGCGCACGCCGGAGCCGCGCTCCATGCGCGACGGCGATTGGCTGGTGGGCTTTGGTTGCGCGACCGCGCTCTATCCGACCCATATCGGCCCGGCCGCGGCGCGGGTGCGGTTGATGGCCAACGGCAACGTGCGGGTGCAGACCGCTGCGCATGAAATCGGCAACGGTGTCTACACGGTGCTCGCGCAAATCGCGGCAGAACGGCTCGGCGCCGACCTCCGGTCCGTCACCGTCGAAGTCGGCGATTCGCGCCTGCCTCCCGCGCCTGTTGCCGGCGGATCGAACACCACCGCGAGCACGTGCAGCGCGGTGTTGAAAACTTGCGACGCCATTCGCAGCCGACTGTTTGCGGCCGCCGTCAGGTCGGGTCCCCTCGCCGGGCATGATGCAAGCGCGTTAACGCTCGACGACGGCACAATCACTGCTGCCGATGGCGTCCAGCAAAAGCTCGAGGACGTTTTTAAGAGCATGGGCGCGAGCTCGATCGAGGAATATGCCGAGTTCGTGCCGCACGGGCTCGAGCCCAAGGCAATGGCGGATCTGTATGCCGGAAAGAATACGACGACCGGCGGCTCTCACGGTGAAAAGGTGATGTATGCAATGGGCGCCGAGCTGGTCGAGGTTCGCGTCCATGCTTCGACTTGCGAAATACGGGTGCCCCGGATCGTCGGCGCCTTCGCCGCCGGTCGGCTGATGAATACGCGAACCGTACGCAGCCAGCTGATGGGCGGAATGATCTGGGGCATCAGCTCCGCGCTGCACGAGGCGACTGAGCTCGACCGCAAACGCGCGCGATACGTCAACGACAATCTGGCCGACTATTTGGTGCCGGTGAACGCCGACATCAAAGAGGTCGACGTGATCCTCGTTCCCGAGATCGATCGTGACGTCAATCCGGCCGGCGTCAAAGGACTAGGTGAGCTGGCGAATGTCGGCACGGCAGCCGCGGTCGCCAATGCGGTCTATCACGCGACCGGCAGCCGCATTCGACAATTGCCAATCCGGATCGAGTCACTGCTCTCCGTTTGAACCTGGCTCAGATGAGCGGACGCAGCGGGATTTCCTGGTCGTAATATTGCGCGACGCTCTCCAGCGCCCGCGGATTAATCAGCGTCATCATGCCATTGACGCGCTTGTACATTCCCATCCGCCGCAGCCGGGCCAGGGTTTTGTTGGTGTGAACCAGCGACAGGCCTAGCGCATCGGCAATATGCTGCTGCGTCAGAGGAAAGGCGAATGTCTCGCCGGCAACCAAGCCCAAAGCTTTAGCGCGCTTGTAGAGGGCCACGATCAGGGCGGCAACGCGTTCGGCGGCGGAGCGGCGCCCGGCACTGGTCAGGTTTTCATCGACGATGCTTTCCTCCCGCGACCCGAGCCAGGTCACGTCAAAGGCGAGCGCAGGCATATTTCCGAACAGCGCCCAGACGTCGCGCCGCGGCAATGCGCACAGTTGCACCTCGGTCAGCGCTTCAATGCCGTGAAGTGCGGCATCGAACATGGCCGCTTGCAGCCCCAGCAAATCCCCGGGCAGCAGAAAATTCAATATTTGCCGGCGGCCGTCGGGCAGCATCTTGAACCGGAACGCCCAACCCGAATACAGGGTGTAAAGCTCCGGAGCCTCGTCACCGGCGACGATGATTTCGCCACCGGCCGGCACCAACAAATGCTCGCGCTTGATCCGATTGATCGAGCTGAGTTCTTCCGGCGTGACCGGCTTGAACGAGCCGCAGGCCCGCAAAGCGCATTCGTAGCAGGGCAATTGCATGCCGGGATTTCGGGGTCGGACTAACCGTAGTTTCGTGCGCTGGCGAACACGCCGGCAGATTTAATTGCCTTCCCCAACCCAGACTAAGGCGCAAAGTTCCGCTTGCCAGCGAGGCCGCATGGGGGTCGCGCGGCCTGCCGACGTTTCATCTTGGATGTATTCAGGCTACGGCGGCGCGATCGGGTATGCTCGACATGAACACCTTTTGCAGCATGTCGCGCTCGATCGGCTTCTGCAAAATCGGAATATCACTGAACCGCGGGTCGACGCTGTCGACGTCGTAACCGGTTACGAAAACGAAGGGCACGCCACGCACGCCGAGGATTTCAGCGACGGTGTAAACCAAGCCATCGCCGAGATTGATGTCGAGCACAGCCGCATCAAAATGGCTCTCGCGAGCAGCAGCCAGCGCTTCGGATGCGGTGCTTAGCGGGCCAACAACCTGGAATCCGAACTCGGCAAGGCTATCCTGAATCATCATGGCGACCAGCGCCTCGTCTTCAACCAAGAGAACGCGCGGTTTATCCTTGCGCTTGAGGTCGACGACCCCACCGTTGCCACCATTCGTCATCAGCGACGGATTAAAGGCCCGCGATTTCGTCAGCTCGGTGCGGGGAATCGCAAACAAGCAACGCAAGCCGGCCTGATTCCAATCAAATGCGGCTTTGCCGCCCAATTGCTGCTCGATACTCGCGGCGATCACTTTCAAACCAAAGCTGCGGGAGGAAGGCTCCGCGACCGGCGGCCCGCCATTTTCGACCCAATGCAGCGTCAGCGCATCCGATTCCAGCTCCCAATTCAGGCTGACTTTCCCGGCTGTCGACGACAACGCGCCGTGCTTGGCGGCATTGGTGGCGAGTTCGTGTAGCGCCAGCGCAAGTCCTTGCGCGGTTGCCGGCTGCAGCGAAATGTCCGGCCCATGGCACTGGATCTTGTCGCCGGCCCGATATGGCGCCAGTTCCTCGCCGACCAGCGTTCCGAGATCGGCGCCGCGCCAGCGCGAGTCGGACAAAAGCGTGTGAGCGCGGGCCAGCGCTTTGATGCGACCCTCGATGGCCTGCACGTAATCTTCCACGCTTTTTGCGCGCGTCAGCCTGATGATGGATTGAATGACGGCAAGCGCATTGCGCGCCCTATGATCGACCTCGCGTGCCAGCAACACCTGGCGTTCATCCGCCTCCTTGCGGTCGGTGATGTCGGTCGTGACACCGTTGATGCGAACGACGTTGCCGGCATCATCGATGCTGGCAGCGGCGGTCCCGATGCACCAGCGAACATCGCCATTCGGCCGCACCACGCGAAATTCGGTCTGTTGCGAGCGGGCTCCCAGCGACATGCCGCGGGCAATTTCAACAAGAGACACCCAATCTTCCGGATGGATCAGCGCCCGAATGTTCTCGATCGTAATCTGAAAGTCGCTCGGATCGACTCCGAAAATACGGTGTTGACCTTCGTCCCAGCGCCATTGCTCGCTCACCAGATCCCAATCCCAGGAGCCCATCTGACCGGCGGCGAGCGCCAGGCTGCGGCCCTGCTCGGCTTGCTTGAGCTGCGTGTTGGAAGCTTCAAGCTCCGCCGTGCGTTCCGCGACGTGGCGCTCGAGCCTCAGGTTCATTCGCTCGAGCTCACGCGTCTTGCGGAACAATTCGGCGAATACCCGCACCTTGGCGCGCAACACTTCAGGAACGACGGGCACCGGCACGTAGTCGACTGCCCCCATCTCGTAGCCGCGCAACCGATCGACGTCGGTCAGGTGGATCGCGGAGATGAAGATGATCGCGGTCTTGCGGAAGCGCGGATGCTCGCGAATCATCGCCGCCAGCTGGAATCCATCCAGTTCCGGCATGCAGACGTCGATGAGGACGACCGCAACGTCATTCTTGAGCAGAAACTGCAACGCTTCGCGGGCGGACGAAGCCTTGACCAGATTCTCGTCAAGTTCCCCGAGGATCACCTCGTAGGCGAGAAGCTTGTCAGGCTGATCGTCGACCAGAAGGACATTGACTTTGTCGGTCATGGCGGCGCCTTAGCGATGCAGCCACATGCGTAACGCCGAGAGAAGCTGCTCGGTATTGACCGGCTTGGCAAGATAATCCGAGGCACCGGCCTGGAGACATTTTTCGCGATCGCCCTTCATCGCCTTGGCTGTCAAAGCGATGATCGGCAGTCGTCGATAGCCGCCCCCTTTGTGACGAATTTTCTCGATCGTTTGATAACCGTCCATTTCGGGCATCATGATGTCCATCAGGACGATCGCAAGCGATGGCGTCTCTTGGACGATCTGGATCGCTTCGGCGCCTGT
>JBQCCX010000462.1:0-3824 GCA_051961815.1 Xanthobacteraceae bacterium | reverse complement strand
TATTTCGGATTTTTGAACCCGAGCTTGGTCGGGATGCGGATCTTGATCGGAAAGCCATAGGCGGTCGGCAAGGTCCGGTGATCGAATTTGAGCGTCAATTGCGTCTGCGGATGCAGAGCGCTCGGCATGTCGATGGTGTTGGAATAGCCCTCGGCGCACTGGAACCAGACATATTTTGCGGTCAAGTCGGCGCCGATCAGCTTGAGGAAATCGGACAGCCGCACGCCTTGCCAGGAACCGATCGCGCTCCAGCCTTCGACGCAGACGTGCCGGGTGATTTGCGACACTTCCGGCAGGCGGCCGAGCTCGGCGAGCGTCCAGGGCTTTTTGTTGTCAACGAGCCCGCCGATCTCGAGTCGATAAGTGTCGCCGTCGATGTCGGGCGCCTCGTCAACGGAATAATAGGCGTTGAATGGAAACGGCCGCGTGATCGCGCTTTCCGGATATTCAGGCGCCAATGTGGTCTCGCTGAACAAGAGCGCCTGGACCCGGTCGTTGAAGCGCGAAATCACCCGCAACGCGTTCTCCGCCGTCGGCCCATCGATGATGTCGCAGCCGGTCAGCATCGCCAGCGAGCCGAGGCTGACGGCGCCGCGGAGAAAGCGCCGCCGCGACGGCGGCGGCAAAAGCTTCGCCGCATCCTTGATGAGGAGCTTGGCATCGACGCCGGACGGCGCTTTGCGCTTTGCAGGCATCAGGGCGTTCCTTTTAGCGGCGCAACTCTATCGACCCAAGATAATGGCGCGCAGGCTTTTTGGCACGAGCAGCGCCAGCACAATATGGATTGTCAAAAAAGCGACAATCGTGGTCATGGCGAAGAAATGCACGTAGCGGGCGGTATCATAGCCGCCAAACAGCGCCGTCAAATATTTGAATTGCACCGGCTTCCAGATCGACAGGCCGGAAAGAACGATGACCACGCCGGCGACCAGCACGCCGGCATACAAGAGCCGCTGCACTGAATTGTAAACGGTCAAGTCATCATGCGACAACCGCCCGCGCAACGCCGCCATCACATCGTCGAGCACGGCCCGCGGCCGGATCGGCAACAGCTTGCGGCGAAAACGACCGGTGGCGAAACCAAGCGTGACGTAAACGATGCCGTTGATCACCAGAAGCCACATGGCCGCGAAGTGCCACAACAGCGCGCCGGCGAGCCAGCCGCCAAGCGCCAGCTGCGGGGGAAATTCGAGGAAATCGAACAGCGGCGAGGCATCGTAGATTTGCCAGCCCGAGCCGATCATCATGACCATCGCCAGCGCATTGATCCAATGCGTGAGGCGCACCCAGCGGGGATGAACCACCGCGCTCGGCGGCGCATGCAGGGCCGAAGAATGGGATGCGGCTTCGATGCTCATGTCAGCCATCTGGCGGGCGACAGCTTTAGCAAAACCGCAGTTCAGATTCCCCTCACATTCCCGTCAGTCAAGCGAGATGCTTTCCCCGGTCCGCGGGGCCGGTTAAGACAGGTGCAACAACGCCAAGGCAAGCGGGAGGCTAGCCGAGATAGCCGCAAAGCGGTGTGAACGTCATGTCCAAGAACAGTCCCGGCAATTTTTTTGAGGATTTCCGCGTTGGGCAAGTGATCCGGCACGCCAACCCGCGCACGCTGACCACCGGCGACGCGGCGCTTTACACCGCATTGTTCGGCCCGCGTTTTGCGGTGCAGTCGTCCGATGCCTTCGCCAAAGCGGTCGGCTATCCGCGTTCGCCGCTCGACGACTTGCTGGTTTTTCACGTGGTGTTCGGCAAGACCGTACCGGACGTATCGCTCAACGCGGTCGCCAATCTCGGCTACGCCAATTGCATATTCCGCAAGCCGGTCTTTCCGGGCGACACGCTGGCGGCGCAATCCGAGGTGATCGGATTGAAGGAGAATTCAAGCCGAAAGACCGGCATCGTTTACGTCCGCACCACCGGTTACAACCAGGACAGCGTGCCGGTGCTCGAATATGTGCGCTGGGTCATGGTGCGCAAGCGTGACGAGGCGGCGCCGGCGCCTGGCGATCACGTGCCGCGCCTGCCGACCGCGCTCGATCCCAAGCTTCTCGGCGAGGCCTGCCCGCCAATCGACATCGCCCGCTATGACTTCCCGCTCGCCGGCAGCGCCAACCGGTTCGGCGACTACGATGTCGGCGAGCGGATCGATCATGTCGATGGCGTCACAGTGGAGGAAGCCGAGCATCAGATCGCGACCCGGCTCTATCAGAACACCGCGCGCATTCATTTCAATCAATTCGTCGAGGGCAAAGGGCGGTTCGGGCGACGGCTGATCTATGGCGGGCACGTGATTTCGCTGGCGCGCGCACTGTCTTTCAATGGGCTCGCCAACGCATTTCACGTCGCCGCCATCAACGGCGGCCGCCACGTCGCGCCGCTGTTTGCCGGCGGCACGGTTTTCGCCTGGTCGGAAGTGCTCGCCAAAGCGGGTTTGCCGGGCCGCGCCGATCTCGGCGCGCTGCGGCTGCGCACGGTGGCGACCAAGGACCAGCCGTGCGGAGAGTTTCCGCTCAAAAGCGGCGACGATTACGACCCGGCGGTGCTGCTCGATCTGGATTATTGGGTACTGATTCCCAGGTGACAGGAATCAGAAATCAGGGCTCAGAATCTTTCACTTGATTCATGATCCCTGACTTCCTGATTCCTGACTTCCTGATCCCTGACCCTTAAGATGCTCGACGAGCTGCCGCGCATAGACCGGCAATTCGGCGCGGCTTTTGATGCAAATCGTCAGATCGCGCACCGCCCACGGATCCGACAGCGTCACTGGCTTGATCGCCATGGTCTTGACGACGCGATGCGCGGTGGTCTCCGGCACGATGCCGATTCCGACCTTGCACTCGACCAGCCGGCACACCGCATCGAAGCTGCGCAACTGCACCCGCAGCCGAAGCGGCCGCCCGATGCGCGCGGCCTTGCTGGCCAGAAAACGCTGCAGCGCGCTGGCGCGGTCCAGCCCGACGAAATCATGTTCGAGCACTTCCTCGAAGCTGATCTTGGCCCGCTTGGCCAGCGGATGGCTGCGCGCGACCACGAGCACGAAGCGGTCGCGGCGGAACGGATAAGTCTCGAGCGCGCCGGCATCGACGGTGCCGGCGACGATGCCGAGATCGGCGACGCCTTCCGCGATCAGGCCGACAATCTCGTCGCTCAACCGCTCTTCGAGATCGATGCTGACATGCGGATGCGCGGCGAGGAACGAACTCAGCGCTTCGGGAAGGAATTCGGTCAGCGCGTTGGTGTTCGACAACACCCGGATCTGCCCGGCCAGCCCACCGCTATAGGCGCTCAAGTCTTCGTGCAGCCGCTCTGATTGGCGCAGGATGGCGCGTGCGTGCTGCAACAGCGTGCGGCCGGCTTGCGTCGGCGTCACCCCCTGCCGCCCGCGCGTCAACAGCGGCACGCCGAGCACGTCTTCCATGGCGCGGATGCGGGTCGAGGCGGCCGCCAGCGCCAAATGCGCGCGCTCGGCGCCGTGGGTGATGCTGCCGGCTTCGACGACGTGGCGGAACAGGCTGAGATCGGCAAGGTCGAAGCGCATCGGGCCGGCCTTCCTTCGTATTTCGCGAAATCAGCTTTCCAATATTGCCCATTGTGCGCATGAAAACGAGTTATATTTTCGCAGAAAGCGAAAGCTAGCAAAGCGCGCCAGATTCGGCGGATTTGCGCGCGTGCGTTGCGGCGATCGCGCGAATTCGATAGGAACTGCGGGCCCTGCGCCGCCGCCGCGGCACCAAGCGGATGAGCATGATGGCCGACACACATTCGCTCGACCAAAACGCAGCCACCGCGCGGCCATTATCGCCGCATCTTCAGATCTACCG
>JBQCCX010000461.1:0-11974 GCA_051961815.1 Xanthobacteraceae bacterium | reverse complement strand
CGTCTGCGGTATCGCGGCGGTGCCCGAAATCCCGGTGCGGCGGCAGAAGCTCAATTCCGGCGAAGCGCCACTATCGCGCGCCGGCGAACTGATGCGGCTGCCGCGCGGCGCCGCACACGTCAAACGCGTCGGTCATGGCGTAATGATGACGCCGCGCTTTCGCGACACCGTCACCTGGTTTCGCGAGACGCTCGGATTTATCTGCTCCGACGACGTCTACGCCGAGGACAAGAACAATATCATCGGCTCGTTCAATCGCTGCGACCGCGGTGATCGCTACGTCGATCACCACGTGTTCTTCTGCCTGGCGCACGAAAAAACCGGACTCAATCATCTGTCGTTCGAGGTCTCCGACATCGACGATGTCTGCATGGGCCACGATTATCTGAAGCAATTCGGCAAATACGAGCACATGTGGGGCATCGGCCGGCACGTGCTCGGCAGTCAGGTCTACGATTATTGGGCCGATCCGTGGGGGCACGTCCACGAGCACTGGGCCGACAGCGACCGGCTCAATCTCGCCAACGGCTCCAATCTGGTCGCGGCCGAAGAGGCCCTGGTGTCGCAATGGGGCGAGGCGCCGCCGGAGAAATTCATCAATCACGCCAGCCCGTGACGTGGCTATCGCGTCACGGCTCTCGCGCGCAGCCGCGGTTCCCTTGAGGTTTAGAGCCGGGTCACCCGCGCGTGCAGCAGCGCGGCGCGCCCGCCGCGGACTTCCTTGACGCAGCGCGCCAGCGCCGCCGCCACATCCGCGGGATCGCTCACCTCCTCGCCATAGGCGCCAAACGCTTCGGCCACCTTGACGAAGTGCACATCGGGCGCGAGCTCGGCCTCAAATCCGTTGGCCGATTTGGCCTCGCCTTCCGGGTACACGCGAAGCACCGACTGCTTCACCGCATTCCAGCCGGTATTGTCCATCACCACGGTGAGGATCGGCAATTTATATTGCTGCGCCACGGCAAACACCGAGCTCGGATTGCCGAAATAAAACCCGCCATCGCCGCAGATCTGGACCGTGAGCCGGTCGGGCGCGGCGAGCTTGGCGCCAAGCGCGGTGCCGCCGGACCAGCCGAGACCGCCGCCGCCGGCGCGCACGGTGGTGTTGGCGACGCGCCGCGGAATCTGCATCAGCACCGCCGCGGCGTTGGTCACGCCTTCGTTGAAGATCATATCCTGATCGTCGAGGAGCTTGGCGAGCTCGGCGGTCAGGTAATGGGGATTGATCGCGCCTGGCCGCCCTTTGTCGGCCGCAAGTTTGGCCGCGCGCGCGATGCGCTCGTCGCGCGTCGCTTTGATGCGCTTGAGCCTCGCCGCCACGGCTTCTTTAAAGCGCGGCGTCGCTTTGGCCTTCACCGCTTCGAGCACCTGATCGAGAATGCGGCCGCTGTCGCCTTGCATGCGCATGTTGCCGGGGAACGTCCACATCGGCGAGCCCGGCTTGAGCGTGTCGATATCGATATGCGCCCAGAACGCATTGTCTTTGGGCTGCACGTCGCTCGGAAACCATGGCACGTCGACATCGACCAACAGCCCGACATCGGCCTCGGGCACCGCCTTGTCGGCGGTAAAGCCGACGAAGCACGGGCTGTCGTGCGAGATATTGTTGGTCATATTGGCTTCGTAGACAGCGATCCCGGCAAATTGCGCCAATGCGTCGATCGCTCGCGAACCACGCTCATGCCGCCCCGCATAGCCGGTGATGAGGATTGGATTCTCGGCGCTAAGAATTTTGTCGGCCAGGGCGGCGATCAGTGCCGGATCGGCGCCGCCGGCGGACGTGGCGGCAAATTGCTCGCCGGTATAGCGCCGGATTTCGTCAGCCCGCCAATGTTGCGTCAGGGTTTCCCGCTGCATCATCAGATAGACCGGCCCGCACGGTTCGCTCTGCATGATCGAGACCGCCCGGCGTAATGCTTCTTTGACCACCACGCCCGAGGGCAAGGTCCATTCCCATTTCAGATACGGGCGCACCAGGCTCGCCTGATCGAACGGCTCCTGCACGAAATGCACGTAAGTGTCGCGCGAGCCGACCAGCTCGTCGTTGACGGTGTACGGCGCCTTGCCGGCCATCAGCAGGACTGGCAACCGGCTGCGAAACAGATTGTGCATGCCGTTGGCGGTATTGGCGGTGCCGACATCGACATGCACCAGCACGCCCTGACCGCGGCCGGTCACCAGCGCGTAACCAGCCGCCATATGCGCCGCGGTATTCTCGTGCGGGCAGCGGACTATCGTCGGCATCGGTTCGCTTCGGCGCCGGCGATGCGCCATCTCATCGATGATCGGCGCGTGATCGGTGCCGAAATTACAGAACAGGTAGTCGACGCCGATCTCCTTGAGGCCTTCGAGCAGGTAATAGGCCGTGGCGAAATCGGGAATATTGGTCTTGCGCGCAACCGACGTATCCATTGTGAGCACTCGCTGAATCTTTGCCTGAACGGGCGGGAACTTGCCCGAATGCCGCCGCCTTATAGCACCTTTGCTGTGGATGGTGCGGCAAGTCGGGGATCCATTTCAGCATAAAGGCCGCGAATCCCCGAACTCTTGCCACAATGCCGGGCGAATACTGCGCGGGATTGAGCGGGGAGAGGGTACTCCATGAAATGGCTAGCGGCCTTGGCCGGCGCATTGGCGTCGGCCCTAGTGACGTGCGCGGCATCGGCAGACGTGCGAATCACCGGCGATCCGGGCGGGGAGGTTTCCTCCTATGTCCAGAAATTCAGTGAGATCCGCGATTCCGGTCAGCGGATTGTCGTCGACGGACCATGTCTGTCGGCCTGCACTTTGTTCACCGGCATCGTCCCACGCGATCGCGTCTGCGTGACGCGGCGCGCCGCCTTGGGCTTCCACGCGGCGTCGTATTACAACGACGCGTCGCGGTCGCTGGTGCCGACCCGGCAGGGCAGTGCGCTGGTCATGCGGCTCTATCCGCCGACCATTCGCTCCTGGATCAACCGCCACGGCGGACTGCGGCCGCAGATGATTGTGATGCGCGGGCGCGAATTGAGCACGCTGTACCCGATCTGCGAGTAAGCATCCGGCAATCAAGCGGCGGAGCACCGCGGCGGCTGCGGTGCTTTTCGCCGTTGTCGGCAGGCCAATTCCGGCCTATCTAAACCAGGCCGGAATCGCCGGAATCGACACATGCCGCAAATCCTCGCACGGCCGGGAGTTTCTGGATCCTTATTCGTCGTCAGCGCGCTGGTGGCTCTCGCGCTGATCGGCACTGGCTTGCTGTGGGCCCACTACGGCACCGCGGTATTCTTCGAGACCATCCGCGCCGGTTTTGTCGCCTGCTTTGGCTAACGGGAAACCGCTCGTGAAGGCGAATACATCGCGCATCATGCTCATGCTCGCCGCTTTTCTCGGCGGGCTGTTTCTGTTTTTTGGCGCCATCCTCTTTGTCACCGGCCGCGCGCCCTCGCCGGTCGGCTCGGCAATCGCGGCGGTTGGCGGCCCGTTTCACCTGGAAGATCAGAACGGCAAACCGTTCACCGATCAGGATATGAAGGGCCGCCCGTTCCTGGTGTTCTTCGGCTTCACCCATTGCCCCGACATTTGCCCGCAGACGCTGTTCGAGATTTCGCAAGTGCTGCATACGCTCGGGCCCGATGCCGATCGCACCGGTGCCGTGTTCATCACCGTCGATCCGGAGCGCGATACGCCCGCTGTCATCAAGGATTATCTGTCGAATTTCGATCCGCATTTGTACGGCCTCACCGGCGATCAGGCCTCGATCAATGCCGCGCTGCGGGCCTACCGGGTCTATGCCAAGAAAGTGCCGCTCGAGGGCGGCGACTACACCATGGATCACACGGCGGTCGTCTATCTCATGGACAAGGACGGACACTTCGTTGCGCCGTTCAATGTCAGCCGGACTCCGGAGCAGGAAGCAGCCGATCTGCGGCGCTATTTCTGATGGCCCTCGCCCCACCGCGCCGGCCAGGTCCGGCGCTACGAGCAGTCCTGGTTGCGGCGCAGCTCGGCGCACTCGCGGTTCTCTTCGCCGTAGCATCGCCGGTTGTGGCGCAGGAGGGCGTGACGCTGCCCTCCGGATCCGGCGTACCGGGGTTTTGGGACCCGCGGCGGCGGCCGGAGCGGCCGGACCTGTCCCGCATCCAGTCGATCCGGTTTCTGACCGAACTCGATTATCCGCCCTTCAATTATGCGGGGGCAGACGGCAATCCGGTCGGCTTCAACGTCGATTTGGCCCGCCAGCTCTGCGACGAGATCAAAGCCACTTGCACCATTCAGGCGCGGCGATTCGATCTGCTGCTCGACGCGCTTGATGACAACCGCGGTGACGCCGTCATCGCTTCGATCGCGATCACGCCGGCGACGCGCCGGCGCGCCGACTTCACCGATCCCTATTACCGCACGCCGGCGCGCTTTGTCGCCCGCGCTGACAGCCCGATCGGCGACGTGCTCCCGGAATTGGTCGAGGGCAAGAAAATTGCCGTCGTCGCCGGCACTGCGCACGAAGCTTTCCTCAAGGAGATGTTCACCGCGGCCGAGGTGCGCTCCTATGCCAATGCGGAAGCCGCGCGCGAAGCGCTTCGCAACAAGGACGTCGATCTTTTGTTCGGCGATGGCGTCACGCTTGCTTTCTGGCTCAATGGCTCGGATTCGGCCGGATGCTGCGTGTTCCGCGGCGGGCCGTTTCTGGAAAGCCGGTTTTTTTGCGAAGGCGTCGGCATCGCGGTCAAGCGCGGCAATGATCTGTTACGGCAGGCTCTCAATTGGGCGTTGTTTCGCGCCTGGGAGAAAGGCGCCTTCACCGATCTGTGGCTGCGCTATTTTCCGATCAGCCCGTTTTGATTCGCTTGCCGTTGAGGATATTGGCCTAACACCATCATGACGGCGACCGATGCCCCTTCGCTGCGCGAATTAGCCGAGCTGTCCCACGCCTGGCCGTTCGAAGAAGCGCGCAAGATCGTCGCGCGGCTCAAGCGCCGGCCCAAGGGCCAACCGGACCACGTCATTTTCGAAACCGGCTACGGACCATCGGGCCTGCCGCATATCGGCACATTCGGCGAAGTGGCGCGCACCTCGATGGTGCGCCATGCCTTTCGCGTGTTGACCGACGACAAGATCAAGACCCGGCTGATCGCGTTTTCCGACGATATGGACGGGCTGCGCAAGGTTCCCGACAACATCCCCAACAAAGAGCTAGTGGCGAAACATCTCGGCAAGCCGCTGACCCGCGTCCCGGATCCGTTCGGCACCCACGCGAGCTTTGCCGAACACAATAATGCGCGGCTACGCGCGTTCCTCGATCAGTTCGGCTTCGATTATGAATTCATGTCGTCGACCGCCGCTTACACGTCGGGGCAGTTCGACGATGCTTTGCGCAAAGTGCTGCATCATTTCGAGCAGGTAATGGAGGTCATGCTGCCGTCGCTGCGCGAGGAACGGGCGCAGACCTATTCGCCGTTTTTGCCGATCGATCCACAGAGCGGAATCGTGCTGCAGGTGCCCGTCGTCGAGCATGACGCCAAGGCCGGCACCATTACCTACGAACACCCCGATGGCGGCGGGCGCGTCACCACGCTGGTCACCGGCGGCCGCTGCAAGCTGCAATGGAAGCCGGATTGGGCGATGCGCTGGGTCGCGCTTGGCGTCGACTACGAAATGGCCGGCAAGGACCTGATCGACTCGGTGAAGCTGTCGGGAGAGATCTGCCGCACGCTCGGTGGCGCGCCGCCGGAGGGTTTCAATTACGAGCTGTTTCTCGATGAGAACGGACAGAAGATTTCAAAGTCGAAAGGCAACGGCCTGACGATCGAGGAATGGCTGCGCTACGCCAGTCCGGAGTCGCTCTCGCTGTTCATGTATCGCGAGCCGAAAGCTGCGAAGCGGCTCTTTTTCGATGTCATCCCGCGGCATGTCGACGAGTATCTGCAGTTCCTCGATGCTTATCCGCGCCAGGGGCCGAAGGAGAAGCTCGGCAATCCGGTCTGGCACATCCATAACGGTGCGCCGCCGCCGCCCGACAACCCGGTGCCGTTTGCGATGCTGTTGTCGCTGGTCACCGCCTCGAATGCCGCCAATGCCGAGACCTTGTGGGGCTTCATCACCCGTTACCGCCCCGGGGTGACGCCGCGCACGCATCCGCGGCTCGCCGCGCTGGTCGAGTACGCCATCAACTACTATCGCGACTTCGTCGCGCCGGCGAAAAAATTCCGGGCACCAGGCGCGGCCGAGCGCGCTGCGCTGCTCGATCTGCGCGACGCGCTGGCTCAATTGCCGGCGGAAGCAACGGCGGAGGCGATCCAAGAGGTGGTGTACGAGGTCGGCCGCCGCGAGCCGTTTCTCGACAAGACCGGCAAGATCAAAACCAAGGACGGCAAGCCCGGCGTCTCGCTCGACTGGTTCAACATGCTCTATCAGGTTTTGCTCGGCCAGGAGAAAGGGCCGCGGTTCGGCTCATTCGTCGTCGCCTATGGCGTGACCAACACGGTCGCCATGATCGATGGCGCGCTGGCGCGGTCGGCGTGATTGCCCGTGACGACGATCTATAAAATCTGCGAGCAGTCAGCGTGGCGGCTCGCCGAGCAAGCCGGGACCTATCGCGGCTCGGCGGTTGATGCCCGCGATGGCTTCATTCACTTTTCCACTGGCGCGCAGCTTGCCGGAACCATGGCGAAGCACTTCAGCGGTCAGCGTGAGCTGTTGCTGGTCGCGGTCGATGCCGAGGCATTGGGGCCGGCGCTGAAATGGGAGCCCTCGCGCGGCGGTGATTTGTTTCCTCATCTCTACGCCGCACTGTCCCTTTCTGCAGTGCGTTGGACCAAGCCGCTGCCGGACGAAGTCGGCGGGCGGCGTGCGGTGCCGGAGCTCACGCCGTGATCGGATTGCTCGATAGGCTGGCGCGGCCGCTCCTCTACGCGCTCGATCCCGAAGACGCCCATCGGCTTGCGATCCGCATGCTGCAGCTCGCGCCGCTGCCGCCGGCCGGCGCGGACGATCGTCGCCTGGCGAGCCGGGTATTCGGGCTGAATTTTCCCAATCCGATCGGGCTCGCCGCCGGATTCGACAAACATGCGGAAATTCCCGATGCGCTCCTGCGCGCCGGCTTCGGCTTTGTCGAGGTCGGCACCGTCACCCCGTTGCCGCAGCCCGGCAATCCGCGCCCGCGGCTGTTCCGGCTCGATGGCGATCAAGGCGTCATCAACCGGCTCGGGTTCAATTCGGAGGGCGCCGAGGCCGTGCTGCGCCGGCTGGCGGCGCGGGCCAGGCTCCGCGGCATGACCAGCGGCATTGTCGGCATCAATGTCGGCGCCAACAAAGACGCGCCGGATCGGGTCGCCGATTACGTGCAGCTCATTGAAAACTTCGCCGCGGTAGCGAGCTACGTCACTGTCAACATTTCGTCGCCGAACACGCCGGGGCTCCGCGACCTGCAGCAGGCGTCGGTCCTGGACGATCTGTTGGCGCGGGTGATCGATGCACGCGAGCGCGTGGCCCGCAATGCCGGGCCGACTCCGGTGCTCCTGAAGATCGCTCCCGACCTATCGCTGCCCGATCTCGACGACGTGGTCGCCGTCGCGCGCGCGCGCCGGGTCGACGGCATGATCGTCGGCAACACCACCGTGACCCGGCCCACTCGACTGCGCGATCCTCAATCGCGCGAAGCGGGCGGCCTGTCCGGGCGACCGCTCTTACCGCTCGCCGACCGCATACTGGCGGAGACTTACGTTCGGGTTGAAGGCGTGTTCCCGCTGGTCGGCGCCGGCGGCATCGATTCCGGATCAAGCGCGCTTGGCAAAATCCGTGCCGGCGCGAGCCTCGTTCAAATTTATTCGGGACTGGTATTTCGCGGCCTTGGCCTCCTCGATGAAATCAAAGCCGCCATGCTGGCCGCGATCGAACGCGACGCCAGCCAAAGCATCGCCGATTATGTCGGCGCCGATGCGGCCGCGGTCACCGCCGAAGCCTGGCCGGCCTGACATTTCCGATCGGAATGGGCGCCGCGATTGGCGCTGCGATTACGCCGCGTGCCGGCGCAGCGTTTTGGCGAGCTCCGCGGCAATGGCCACTGCCGCCGGCGTATCGGAATGCACGCAGACCGTCTCGGCCCGCACCGGGATATCGCGGCCGGTTGTCGTCGCGACCACATGGTCGCGCATCACCCGAATGACGCGCGCAGCAGCCTGGGCCGGGTCGACCGCATCGTGGACCCGGCTCAGAATGAGGTTGCCATCGCCGTCATAGGCCAGGTCGGCATAGAACTCGCCAATCATTGCGACGCCCTTTTTGCGGTAAGCGGTTTCATGCGCGGTGAAGGCCATGCCGAGGACCGGAACGCCGAAGATGCGCGCGGCATTGGCGATGGCGCCGGCGATCGCCTCGTCGCGCGCCGCCATCCCGTAAAGCGCCCCATGCGGTTTTATGTGATTGAGCGGCATGCCTTCGCTGTCGAGAAACGCTTTCAACGCGCCGGTCTGATAGATCACCAGGTCCTCTACCTCCTCGGGCGCGATCGCCATCGCGCGGCGCCCGAAGCCCTGCATGTCCGGCAGCGATGGATGCGCGCCGACTTTCACGCCGTGCTGCTTCGCCAGCCGTACCGTCTCATGCATGATCGACGGGTCGGAGGCATGGAAGCCGCACGCCACATTGGCGAGATCGATGTGCGGCATCAGCGCGGCGTCGTTGCCGAGCCGATAAAGTCCGAAACCTTCGCCCATGTCGCAGTTGATCGTCATGCCCAGTTCTGTGCCCATGACGGTGATCCGTTGCCCGTAATCCGTTCAGCGCACCGCGGTGGCGCCGGGTGAGGGAATGAGCACCGGTTTGAGCGACGGCACAAGCCGCCGCCGCTCGCGCCGCGCCGGTATGGTGCGATAGACCTGCTTGGTGGCTTCGACAATGTGGACCCCGGCAAAGGGCGCCGACAAAGTCGCGCCGGTACGCTCCCAGGCGCCGGCCGAGCGCAGAAACCAGCGCCGCGGAATCGGCGGCACATAGAGCGCTTCACCCCAGGCGGTCGGCGTGAACCAGGTGTCGCGCAACAGATGCATGATCTGCGTGCGCGAATATGGCCGCCCGTGACCGAACGGCGTCGTGTCCATGCGCGCCCATAAGCCGCGGCGATTCGGCACAACGGCCAACAGCCGCCCGCCCGCCGCCAGCACCCGCCAGCTTTCGCGCAACAGCTCGACCGGATCGGGCGACATTTCCAACGCATGCACCAATAGCACGCGATCGACCGCCGAGTCGGTGAGCGGCAATTCATCCTCCTCGACCAGCGCTGCCAGCGCCGGGCGCGTCGACGGCCAGCGGATCACGCCTTGCGGCGCCGGCATCAAAGCCAGGCAGCGTTCGGCTTCGCTGCGGAACAGGCCGAGATAGGGCGTGGTATAGCCGATACCAAGGACGCGCAGCGTGCGCGCATCGTTCCAGCGCGCCCGGATGCCGCGGCCGATGAAGCGGCGCGCCACCACGCCCAGATGCTGGGCATAGAAATTGCGCAGGTCGACGACATCCATGCCGGCAAAATAGCATGTCGCCGCCTCTCGCGCCCTTGCAGTCGGCGGCGGCGAATACCTACTTTATTGCCATCGTGATTTATCGTTACCGCTCACTTTCCCGTCAGCCCATACGAGACAGCCATGCCGGCGCAAACCTATTTATTCGGTTGTTTGCAGGACAATTTCGGCGTTTTGCTTCACGATCCGCAGAGCGGCGCCACCGCCGCTATTGATGCTCCGGAGGCGGTGCCGATCGAGGCGGCGCTCAAAAAGACCGGCTGGCGGCTCACCGATATTCTGGTGACGCACCATCACGCCGATCACACCGCCGGTATTGGCGAGCTCAAGGCGCATCACCGCGCCCGCGTGACGGCGCCGCGTCGCGAGGCGCAACGCATCGCCGATGTCGACGCCACGGTCGGCGAAAACGACATCGTGAAGGTTGGCGCGCTGGAGGGCCGCGTGTTCGATACGCCGGGTCACACCGCCGGTCACATTTCGTATTTCTTCCCGGCCGACAAGCTGGCCTTTGTCGGCGATACGCTGTTTTCGATCGGCTGCGGCCGCATCATCGAGGGCGACGCGCAGATGATGTGGAACTCGCTTCTCAAGCTGCGTGCGTTGCCCGACGACACGCAATTTTATTGCGGACACGAATAGACCGCTGCGAACATTCGCTTCGCCCAAACGGTCGAACCGAGCAACAAGGCGCTCGCGGCGCGTGCGCAGGATGTTGCCAAGCTCCGCGCCGGCGGCAAGCCGACGATCCCGGCCAATCTCGGTGAGGACAAAGCCGCCAATCCCTTTCTGCGCGCCGACGATCCCGAGCTCGCGAAATCGCTCGGCCTTTCCGGCGCGCCGGCGTGGAAAGTTTTCGCTGAAATCCGCGAGCGGAAGAATCGGTTCTAGGACAAGGCCGGGAATGGATTCGATGGAACGTGGAAGCCGATTTTCCGAAAACGCTGAGGCAAAACGTTAGCCCGACGATTGATATTACCAAGGTTGCGCGCGCATGCCCGGCCTGAGCGAACAGGACATCATTCGAATGCTCGGGCTCAAGCCGCATCCGGAGGGCGGCTATTTCCGCGAGACGTTCCGCGATACCCGGCAGACCGCGGATGGTCGTGCAACCTCGACCGCAGCTTACTATCTGCTCGCGCGCGACGCGCGCTCGCACTGGCATCGGCTCGACGCCGTCGAAATCTGGCATTGGTATGCCGGCGCGCCGCTTCAGCTTGAAATCGCCGCCGCGCCGGGCCGCATCGAGCGCGTAACGCTTGGCGGTGACATCTCGGCGGGTTTGCGTCCGCAGGCGGTCGTGCCGGCCGGCGTATGGCAGGCGGCGCAGACCACGGGCGATTGGACGCTCGTCGGTTGCACCGTCGCTCCGGGCTTCGATTTCGCCAAGCACGAATTGGCGCCGAAGGGATGGTCGCCGGACCGTCCGGAGACGTAAAGCAGCGCCGAGGGCGCCGCCGCGATCAGGCGTAATATTGGCCGCCGTTCGCCGACAGTGTCGCTCCGGTGAACAATCCGGCATCGTCCGACGCCAGAAACACCACACAACGCGCGATCTCTTCCGGCTCGCCGAGCCGGCCGATCGGGATCTGCGGCAGGATATTTTTCTGCAACACCTCCTGCGGCATCGCCTTGACCATGTCGGTGCCGATATAGCCCGGGCAGATCGCGTTGACCGTGATGCCGACCCGCGCCCCTTCCTGGGCGAGCGCCTTGGTGAAGCCGATCTCGCCGGCCTTGGCGGCCGAATAGTTGGTCTGGCCGAATTGACCCTTCTGCCCATTAATCGAGGAAATATTGATGATGCGGCCGAATTTACGCTCGCGCATGCCCTCGATCACATTGCGGCACATATTGAACAGCGATCCGAGATTGGTGTTGATCACCTCGGTCCATTGTTCGGGCTTCATCCGATGCAACTGCGTGTCGCGAGTGATGCCGGCGTTATTGACCAGGACATCGATTGCGCCGAGCTCGGCCTCGACCTTTTTAACGCCCGCGGCGCAGGCGTCGAACGACGACACGTCCCATTTGTAGACGTTGATGCCGGTTTCGGCCTTGAACTTCGCCGCCGCTTCGTCGCTGGAGCCGTAATTGGCGGCGACGTTATAGCCGGCAGCCTTGAGACCTTTGCTGATCGCCGCGCCAATGCCGCGCGTACCGCCGGTCACCAGTGCAACGCGGGGCATGACGGTCCTCCCTAATCTCTCACTCGATCCGCGCTTGAGAAAGGACAACAAATGTCAGAGGTCAGAAGAACTAGATCTTCCGATCTCCGCCATCTCTTGTCCGAGCTCTGAGCTCTATCGCTCCACGCACATGGCGATGCCCATGCCGCCGCCGATGCACAGCGTGGCGAGCCCCTTTTTCGCGTTCCGCTTCTGCATTTCGTAGAGCAAGGTCACCAAAACGCGGGTACCCGACGCGCCGATCGGATGTCCGATCGCAATCGCGCCGCCGTTGACGTTCACTTTGTTGGT
>JBQCCX010000460.1:0-2513 GCA_051961815.1 Xanthobacteraceae bacterium | reverse complement strand
AAGTCGTTCATTTGCGGCATGCCGGCCTGGGGAACGCTGATCGCGCTGACCCGCCGCGGCGAGCCGATCTACGGCATGATGCACCAGCCATTTACCCGCGAGCATTTTTCCGGCGACGGTCGCGGCGCCCGCTATCGCGGTCCAGCCGGCGACCGCGCTTTGGCGGTTCGCGCCTGCGACTCGGTCGAGGACGCGGTGTTGTGCACAACGAGTCCGCTGTTAATGACGCCGAGCGACCGCGAGCGCTTTGCGCAGGTCGAGCGCGTGGCGCGCCTGTCGCGCTATGGCGGCGACTGCTACGCCTATTGCGTGCTGGCCGCCGGTCACGTCGACCTCGTGATCGAAACAGAACTCAAGCCGCACGACGTGCTGCCACTCATTCCGATCATCGAAGGCGCCGGTGGGATCATCACGACCTGGGAGAATGGCCGCCCGCATGACGGCGGTCGCGTCGTGGCCGCGGGCGATAAGCGTGTCCACGCGCAGGCGCTGAAGCTTTTGCAAAGCTAAGGCCGCAATGCTCGCGCGGCGCCGGGCTCTGTCCACTTCAATACAGCGGCGTGCCCGGTACAAAGGCGTCAAACGCCGCCCAGAATTGCGAGCGGAAACGATCCTGCTCCATCAGGAGCTCGTGCTGCGCGCCGACAATCACCAGATGCGAACCGGCACGCAACATGCCGGCGAAATCTTCGATTGCGGAATTTGACACCACCTGATCGTTGCCGCCGGCGACGATCAGCATCGGCTGACGAATGCGCGCCGGGTAGCTCGGCTCGCGCAGCGCGCGCATCGAGCGAAATGCCGCGTCACACCACGCCACGGTGGGCGCTGCCAGCGCGAGCGCAGGTTCGGCCTCGAGGATCGCGGCATTGCGCGCGTAGCGCACCGGATCGGACGTGAGAATATTGCCGAGAAAGGGCCGCGATTCGGCGATGCTGGTGTCGGTTCTCGGCACATACATTCCGCCCAGTCCGGCCCAGCGCAGCGCGCGGACGATGATCCAGCCGGTGCCCATCGAATAGTCCACGCCGCCGAGCGCGATCAGCGGTGCGATCAGCACCATGCGGTCGAACCAGTGCCGGCCGCGATGCGCGGCGCGGAGCAGAACATTGGCGCCGGTCGAATGGCCGATGGCAAAGAGCGGCGGCGGACAATCGGGGAGCACGATCTCGCGCATGAAGGTCTCAAGATCGAGATCGTAGTCGGCGAAGTCGCGCACATAGCCTTTACGGCGATCCGATAGCGCGCGCTCAGAGAGGCCCTGCCCGCGCCAGTCCAGCGCCGCGACCGCAAAACCGCGGGCCCGCAGATCGCGCACGGTCTCGAAGTACTTTTCGATCCACTCCGAGCGGCCCTGGAAAATGCAGACGGTGCCGCGGCGCCCGGCCGGCGGCAGCCAGCGCGCAAAGCGAAGGGTCACGCCGTCAGGCGTCTTCAACGCGCCGGTGACAACGTTGTCGGGCACCGGGTTCGCGGGAATCGAGACGAGTTTCATGAAGCGGTTTCGGACGAGCTATCGCTTTGGTTACAGCAGGGCGCAGCGCCGCTCAACTTGCGATGCCAATAAAGTCCGGGAACCTCTGGCGGACCTGCCGCGAGCCGGCCTAAGGCCGCTCTGGCACGTCACATATTATTACGTAAAATCAAATGCTTATTGTGACTTGCGGGACTCGCACCCTGCCACCATATGGATTCTGCGCAGGCCATCCAGGGCTGCGCATCCCGGCTCGGCCCGTATGGGCGAGCCATCCGCATGTCGCTTCACAAGGAGGATATGCCATGCGAACTTTCGATTTATCACCCCTTTATCGTTCGACCGTTGGCTTCGACCGTCTGTTCTCGTTGCTCGATCAGGGCCTCGAGGGCACGGCGCCCGGCTATCCGCCCTACAATATCGAGCGGACCGGCGAGAATTCGTATCGCGTGTCGGTAGCGGTCGCCGGCTTTAATGAGCCGGAACTCTCGGTCGTAGCGAAAGAGAACACGCTGACAATCCGCGGCGAAAAGAACGCCAAGGAAGAGGAAAAGCGCGGCGACGTGCTCTATCAGGGCATTGCAGCGCGTAGCTTCGAGCGCGCGTTCCAGCTCGCTGATTTTGTCCAGGTGAAAGGCGCGAGCCTCGAAAACGGTCTCTTGCACGTCGACCTGGTGCGTGAGATTCCCGAGGCCAAGAAACCGCGCTCGATCCCGATCAACGGCAAAGCCAGCGGCCCGACCGTCATCGAGAGCCAGAAGGCCGCCTAACGATCTTTGACTGACCTAAGCGGACGAAGCGCCCCGGCATCCGGGGCGCTTTTTTTGTTTCAGTCGTTGATCGCTGGAACGGCCGGACTGGCGCCGGATTTGGCTGACGGCCCGGATTGGGGTGCCTCACTGGTCGCGACGTCCGGTCTCGGTTTTTTGTCACTCGCGCCGCTCGCGGCGAGGCTCGCGGGACGCGCTCGCGGCAATGGCACGAGGCCAGGGCCCGGTGCATGCCGATCATTGGGCGCAAGTTCGGATGCCCCGACATG
>JBQCCX010000459.1:0-3253 GCA_051961815.1 Xanthobacteraceae bacterium | reverse complement strand
TCGCGCCTTGCCATCATGATGGGCGGCCGCGTCGCCGAGGAACTGGTGTTCGGCCGCGAGCGGGTCACCTCGGGCGCCGCTTCCGATATCGAGCAGGCGACCAAGCTGGCGCGCATGATGGTGACGCGCTGGGGCCTCTCCGACGAGCTCGGCACGGTCGCTTACGGCGAGAACCAGGAAGAAGTGTTCCTGGGTTATTCGGTGGCGCGCCAGCAGAACATTTCCGAGGAGACGGCGAAGAAGATCGACGCCGAAATCCGCCGCCTGGTCGAGGCCGGCTATGATGAGGCGCGCGCCATCCTCACCGCCAAGCGCGGCGATCTCGAGACATTGGCCAAGGGCCTCCTTGAATTCGAAACGCTCACCGGCGACGAGATCAAGGATCTGCTCCTCGGCAAGCGGCCAAACCGCGAGTCGGTGATCGAGCCGCCGGCAACACCGCGCGCCTCGACGGTCCCGACCGCCGGCGCCGGCCGCAACCGCCCGCGCCCGGAAACCGGCCCGATGGAGCCGCAGCCGCAGGCGTGAGCGGCTTCGCGTCCTCATTCGCGATTGTTTTGCTGTTATCCTTGCCCGCGTAATCTGTGAGCGGGAGGGTAGCCGATGCGCCAGATGATTATGGTGGGATTTCTGCAGGCGCAGAACTGCACCAATCTCGCCAGTTCCTGGCGCCATCCACAATCGCGCACCGATAGCTGGTCGCCGGATTTCTATCGTCACATCGGCCGCGTGCTGGAGGCCGGCAAATTCCATCTCGGCTTTTTCGACGATCGCCTGTCGATGCCGGACATGTATGGGCGCAACCACGCCCATACCGTCGAGCACGGCATCCGCTGCGTTAAGCTCGACGCGGTCACCGTGCTCACCGTCATGGGCATGGCGACCGAGCGGCTCGGATTGGGAGCGACCTATTCGACGAGTTACTACGAGCCTTTTCATGTTGCCCGCCTTTTTGCCACGCTCGATCTGATGACCGGCGGCCGCGCCGCCTGGAATGTAGTTACCTCGCTCAATGACGGTGAAGCCCAGAACATGGGCCGTGACGAAGTAGTCGGTCACGACGCGCGTTACGACCGCGCCGACGAGTTCATGGACATCGTGCTCGGGCACTGGGACACCTGGGAAGACGATGCCATCGTGCAGGACAAGGCGAGCGGATTGTTCGCCAGAGCCGAGAAGGTGCATCGGCTCGATTATGCCGGCCGCTATTTCCGGTCCCGCGGGCCATTCACGGTGCCGCGCTCGGCGCAAGGCCATCCGGTGATCATCCAGGCTGGCTCAAGTGGCCGCGGCAAATCTTTCGGCGCGCGCTGGGGCGAAGTGATCTTCGTCGTCTATCCGAATATCGAGGTCGGCAAGCGCGACTATGTTGCATTCAAGGACGAGGTGGCGCGGTTTAACCGCGATCCCGCTGACGTCAAGATCACGCATCTGATCAACACCGTGGCGGCCGCGACCAAAAGCGAGGCCGAAGACAAGTGGGCCGAGATCAAAAAACTGCCGCTTGAAATCGACGCGCTGTCGCTGCTGTCGGAGGCGCTCAATTTCGATTTTGCCAAAAAGGGCATGGACGAGCCGTTCACCGATGAAGAGTTGAACGCGATGTCAGGTCTGCAAGGCATCCGCGATCGCGTGACCAGCGTGAAGCAAAATCCCACAGTGCGAGAATTCATCGCGATCAGCGGCCGCGGGCGCGTGCACAATCCGATCGTCGGCGGACCGAAAGACGTGGCCGATGAGCTCGAAGCGTGGTTTACCGCGCCGGCCTGCGATGGCTTCGTTCTTTCCGCAACGCACGTGCCGGGGGCCTACGAAGATTTTGTCCGCTTTGTGATTCCGGAACTGCAGCGCCGTGGCCTGTTCCGCAAAGAGTTTGCTGGCGCGACGTTGCGCGAGAATCTTGGATTGGTGAGGCCTGCGGTAGGCGCATGGCGGGCAGCCGAATAAATCGAAAAAACTGAATCGCGCCCAGCGAAGCGCTCCATCCGTCAACGAGTTAGTAAACGATTTGGGGCAAACCCATCTGTCGCGGGATGGGTGGGGAACTTTGCGGGCGCGGAACGAAATTGCTGCGGCCGGGTTTGGAAGCGCGAAGCATCGCCGGGGTTTTCAAGATGGTACGATCAGTTATCGCTATATCGGCAGCGCTGTTGGCGGCTGCTCTGCCGGCGCACGCGAACGCGCAAACCGCCAGACACAACTTCTCAGGCCTTTGTGCCTTCTATCCCGCCCATGGCGGCGGCCTGACCGCAGCGCATAAAACGTTGCCGTTCGGCACGCGGGTGCGCATCACCGATCCCAAGACCCGCCGAACCGTCACCGTGACCATCAACGATCGCGGTCCGTTCGGAAAGCATCGCGTGCTTGACCTCTCGCCGAGCGCCGCTCGCGCACTCAACATGGTCGACCGCGGGGTGATTTTCGTCCAAGCCGAAGTTCTGTGACGGCGCATTCGCTGCGCTAAGTAAGGTTTGCGACCGAGCAAGGCCCTCTTTATCTTGCGCCGCTCCTGAGGCAACGCGATCAATTCAGCCGCAACTCGGTGATGTGGCGTGGGTCCGCTTTGAGTTCACCTTTCTCGACGCGTTTGACCAGGTCGACCAGCACCGCGTTGGCGCGGCAGGGCAGCCCGAGTTTCTCGCCCTCGCGCACAATCATTCCATTGAGAAATTCGATTTCGGTGCGGCGACCCTTCTGCATGTCTTGGCCCATCGATGGGCGCTGACCGGAGGCGGTGCGCGCCGCGTCTTTGAAGCGCTGGGCGTCGGCCGTCTGCATCGCCGCGTCGTCGCCTTCGCCGGCGCGGGCGATGGTTTCGGGATCGAGATGCAGGATTTCCTCCAGCTCATAGCCAAGCGATTGCCCGACGCGGATGGCTTCGGAGCCAAGTCGGGTCGAAAACCGGCGGATCGGATCGCTCTTGAGCATTTCGCCGCCGGGAAGTCCGGTGCAAGCGGACAAGCCGTTTTGCATCGCGTTGGCAACGAGCTTGGACCAGCGTTCGCCCCATAAATTGCTGGTGACCTTGGCGCTGTCGGCGAACGCGACCAGCCGGCGGACTTCTTCGGCGCGCGGGGTGAGGCGGCCATGCACCTCGCCGGTGCGAAACACCGTGTGCGCCGCGCCATGCTTGGCGGCGCCGCGGTGAATGAGTCCCGGCTCGGGGAGGTTGACGGTGATGCTCGAGGCGATGCAGCCGAGCGTTTTGCCCCAGCCGACGACGCCTGCGACCGTCGGCTCGTTGATGCAGTTC
>JBQCCX010000458.1:0-4093 GCA_051961815.1 Xanthobacteraceae bacterium | reverse complement strand
GCCACGAGCCGCGTGCAGTTCGGCGAGCCGATTGCCGCGTTCCCGCGGATCGCCGACAAGATCGCGATGATGGCGGCCGAGATCATGATCGCGCGTCAGCTCACCTATTACGCCGCGCGGCAGAAGGATTCCAGCCGCCGCTGCGACCTCGAGGCCGGCATGGCCAAGCTTCTGGCGGCGCGCGTCGCCTGGGCGGCTGCGGACAACGCGGTGCAGGTGCACGGCGGCAATGGCTTTGCCGTGGAATTTCCGGTGTCGCGCATTTTGTGCGATGCGCGCATCCTCAATATTTTCGAAGGCGCTGCCGAAATCCAAGCGCAGGTTATCGCCCGGCGGCTGCTCGACGGCTCGAATTGATCGGTTCGGGCCCCGCGACGCACTGCGGAACGATTGCTGCGGCGAGCGAATTGACAAAGATCAAAGCGGGGCCGTCTGCACGCGGTCAGTTTCGCGGCAGCAATCCACGGGTATTTCGACAGAGGATTGGATCGGTCCGATGGTTAGAATTCCGCATAACGCGTTTGTTTTCGTCGGCGACGGCAAGAAGGCGCTGGTCCTGCGCAATGAAGGTGATGCGCAGCTTTTAAACTTGAAGACCGAGCGCGTGTTCACCGATTCAAATCCGCCAACCCACGAGCAGGGCACCGATCGCCCGGGCCGTGCATTCTCGTCGGTCGGGGGAATGCGTTCGAGCGTCGGCCAGACCGACTGGCACAAGCTCGATGAGCACCGCTTCGCCGGAGAGGCCGCGGCGATTCTGGAGCGGATCGTGCGCGAACGCGGCGTCGAAGCGCTGGTCGTGGTGGCGCCGCCGCGTGCGCTTGCCGACCTGCGCAAGGCCTTTCACCCCGACGTGAAAAAGAAGATCGTGGCGGAGATCGACAAGGATCTCACCAAACACCCGATCGACCAGATCGAGAAACATCTAGCGAACGCCTGACGGACTTCATTGAGCTTATGTCGTGGTTGCCTGCGACTATTACGCCGCTTTCGGATGATTTCTGAAAATCGTACTCTTTGTTAGGTCCGATCGCCGCTGATCGAACCATGGCGACAAGGGAGCGAGCAATGGCGAACGCATCCCAGTGGCATTTTTCCGGCGACTACTTTGAGAATTGCAATTGCAGCGTGGTCTGTCCGTGCTTTGTGTCGACGAGCGGACCACTGACCTCACGACCGACCGAAGGCGTGTGCGATGTAGCGCTGATCTTTCATATCGAAAACGGCAGCTACGACAGCACACCGCTCAATGGTCTCAACGTTGCGGTTGCTGTCCATGTGCCCGGGCCAATGGCCGAGGGGAATTGGACGGTTGCCGCTTACATCGATGAACGTGCCGATGACAAGCAGACCGAAGCGCTGGGTGCGATCTTCACTGGCGCGGCTGGTGGACCGATGGCGCAACTCGCTCCAATGTTCGGCAAGAATCTCGGCGCAAAGAAAGTGCCCATCACCTATCGGATAGAGGGCAAGCAGCGGCTGGCGGAAATCCCGAACATCTTGCACATGAGCGTTAATCCGCTGCCAACCGCGCATCCAAGCGGAGAGATCTGGGCCAATACCGGCCATCCGGTCAGTCCCGACAAATTGGCATTGGCCGTGGGCGCGTCCGGCAGCGTGTTTACTGATCACGGCATGCGTTGGGACAATTCCGGCAAAAATGGTCATTACGCGCCGATCCGCTGGTCGAACCGGTCGTGACGTCCGGTGCCGCGGCAAGATCGGTGAAAATTAGAGCATCTGCTCTTCTATTCTGGTCCGCTCCGGCGCCGGCGGTTCCTTGAGCAAGAGCCCGACATTGCCGGAGAGAATGCGCTCGCCGTCAGCGCCGAGCGCGCGCAATCCGTCGACAAAATCCCGCACCGCTTCGCGCTTGCGGATTTCCTGCGGGTAATCGGTGGCGAACACGATGCGCGCAGCCGGGATCTCGCACAAACCCGCCTTGATCGCGCCGATGCCGCCGGCGAAACCGGCGGTATCGAACACGAGATTGTGCCGGACGTAGTGATCGAATTCCTTCTTGGCTTTGCGGTCGTGCCGCTCATTGCCGGCGGTGCCCCAGAACTCCTTGTCCTGAAAGCTGCGGATACGCGCCAGCATGGCGGCAATGCCGCCGGCGAGATGCGCCATGTGCACAGTCAGTGTGGGATGGCGGTCGAACACGCCGGAATTGATCAGCCGGATCGTCGCCATGATCAGCGAGAATTCGCGCCCGACGGCGCGGGCAGTGTCGTAGCTGTCGAACTGTTGGGCGGCATTGAGCTTGAGTGCGGGGTGCACGAACACGAACATGTCGAGCTTGGCGACTTCGTTCCAGAACGGTTCCAGCGCTGGATCGTCGATGAATTTGCCATCGAACTCCGACGTGATCACCACGCCCTGAAAGCCGAGCTCATGGCGGCAGCGGGCTAGTTCTTTGAACGCCGCGGCGCCGCCGAGCGGATGCGCGTGCGCCGCGCCGATGAAGCGACCCGGATAAGCGCGTTCGGCTTGCGCGGCCTTGTCATTAACGAGCCGGGAAGTTTCAAGATCGGCGCACATGCCGGCAGCGCTGGTGAGCCAGGCGGCGTCGATGCCGGCGTGCTCCAACATGCGCACATGCTCGTCGAGGTCGTAGAGCAGCGAGTGCACCGTGTAGCTCGGCGCACCGAGCGCATCGTAATGGAGAACGAGCCGGTCGCCCGGATCGCCTTTGATCAGTTCGCGCGGCGTGAAATGGTGCTGGAAATCGACGATCATCGTGTGGCGTTTCCTTTTGCGCCTGGTGTCTTAACGCATGTCCTTGTGAGCGTCATTCCGGATTGCCGCGTAGCGGCAAGTCCGGAATCCATAATTACGAGCGGTGGTAATGGATTCCGGGCTCCTCGCTTCGCTCGGGCCCGGAATGACGTAGTCGGGCTTTCTCGCCCGCTCAAGCCACGTTACATATACCCGCCATGGCCAATTTCATGTCCCACGTCGGGGTTCCCATCGCGATCGGCGCCGTTGCCGTAGTGTTGCTGCTTGGTCTCATCAATATGATGCGCGGCGGCTCGCCCAATCGATCGCAGCAATTGATGCGGCTACGCGTTTTGCTGCAATTCGTCGCCATCGTCGTTATAATGTTCACCGTCTGGCTGATGTCCAAATAGTCTATGGCGAAATAACAGAGCGCGATGGTCGTACTGAACAAAATCTACACGCGCACCGGCGACGACGGCACCACCGCGCTCGGTACCGGCGTGCGGCGTAAGAAATACGATCTGCGGATCGCCGCCTATGGCACGCTGGACGAAACCAATGCCGCCATCGGCGTGGCGCGGCTGCATACCGCCGGCGACCCCGCACTCGATGCCGCGCTTGGGCGTATCCAGAACGATCTGTTCGACCTCGGCGCCGACCTTTGCACGCCGGGGCAGGGCAAGGGGCCCGGCGGCGCGCGCCTGACCGTCACCGATAAACAGGTGGCGTGGCTTGAGACCGAGATCGATCGACTTAACGCCGAGCTGGCTCCGCTGCGTTCCTTCGTGCTGCCGGGCGGGAGTGCCGCCGCGGCCTATCTGCACTTGGCGCGGACCATCTGCCGGCGCGCCGAGCGGCTGACCGCCGAGCTGAAGGACAAACCCGGTGAGAGCGTTACGCCCGAGGTGCTCAAATACCTCAACCGGCTGTCCGATTACCTCTTCGTTGCCAGCCGCTACGCCAACGGCCAAGGCTCAGGGGATGTGCTCTGGAAACCCGGCGAGAACCGCTAGTGTCCCGATTCCGAAGTTCGTCAGCATCTACGGCACACGCATCCGAACTTCGGAATCGATAGGATACTAGCAAGCCTATCCCTTAGTGCCGCTTTTTGAACCCGAAGTTCGCATCGGAGGGTTCCGAAGGCTTCTGCGAACTTCGGGTTCGCGACACTAACCAACGTTGACCGACCGGGTGCGGGCCGGTAGTTTGCCGCACCGCAGCAGCGCGCAAATTCCTAAATGGCGCGGGCGCTTAGATAACAACAGCAGCAAGCCTTTCTCATGAAAATCCTGGTGCCCGTGAAGCGGGCGATCGACAAAGACGTGAAAATCCGGGTCAAGCCGGACGGCTCGGGCGTCGAGCTCGGCAACGT
>JBQCCX010000457.1:0-2377 GCA_051961815.1 Xanthobacteraceae bacterium | reverse complement strand
TATTTTCTCGCCGGTCTTTATTGGCTCGGTTATGCCTTTCTCGTCGACGCCGCGACCTTCGGCTGGCTCTTGCCATTCGCGGTCATCGGCCTTCCGGCGGTTCTGGCGATCTACACCGCGTTCGCCGTCGTGCTGGCCCGCCTGTTATGGCAGCCCGGCCCGGCGCGCATCCTGGCGCTCGCGGTCTGCCTTACGGCGACGGAATGGCTGCGCGGCCATGCCTTCACCGGTTTTCCCTGGAACGCGTTTGGCTATGCGCTCACCGCGCCGTTGGCATTGGCGCAAGCGGCCTCGGTGCTCGGCTTGTGGGGATTGACCTTCATCGCTGTCGCGGTCGCCGCCTCCCCGGCAACCCTGTTCGATCGGAATGCAAAAAAACGGCGGCCATTGCTGCCCTTCGCATTGGCCGTGCTCACGCTTGTGGCTTTGGGCAGCTTCGGCGCGATGCGGCTTGCGCGCAGCCCAACGCGGCTCGTCGACGGCGTTCATTTGCGGATCATGCAACCGAATTTGCAGCAGGACGTGAGATTTAATTATGCCGCCAAGCAGGACGTCGTGGACCATTACATCGCGCTGTCAGCGCGGCCAGGTCTCGATCAGGTCACGCACCTGATCTGGCCGGAATCGCCCTTTCCGTTCTTTTTGACGCGCGAGGCCGATGCGTTCGCACAGATCGCGCGAGCTTTGCCACAAAACACTTTGTTGTTCACCGGTGCGATGCGGCTCGCCGATCCTGACAATCCAGCACAATCGGGCGTGTACAATTCGATTTACGTCATCGATCGCCAAGCATCGATTCGCTCCGTCTACGACAAGGTGCATCTCGTTCCGTTCGGAGAATATTTGCCGTTCGAAGAAATTCTGGAGCGCATCGGCCTGCAGACATTGACCGAGCAGCGCGGCGGATTTCTTGCCGGGGACCGCCATCGTCCCATCACGCTGCCTGGTGCGCCGAGCGCATTGCCGCTCATCTGTTATGAGATCATCTTTCCCGGAGAACTGAGCGCCGGCGACACCCGTTCCAACTTGCGGCCGGGCTGGATTGTCAACGTCACCAATGACGGCTGGTTTGGAAATTCGAGCGGCCCTTACCAGCATTTGCAGCAGACGCGCGTGACCGCGATCGAACAAGGTCTGCCAGTTGTCCGCGCCGCCAATACCGGCATTTCCGCCGTGGTCGATCCGTTCGGCCGCGTCATAGCCTCGCTGCCGCTCGCGACCGAAGGCGTGCTGGACGCCCCGTTACCGCGTTCGATCGGCGCGCCGGTCTACGCACGCTTTGGCGACGCACCCGCTGCGGTCCTGATTTTAATCGCATTTGTCATTGCTTTTCGCGGCAGACTGCGCACCGGCGCCGGAAGGACCTCAGCCTGATCGGAGAGCAAACAAGTTTGGACGGCACCACCCGGCGCTGCAACCAAGGAGAGCAAATTGCCCGATCTCTCATTCCGTGAGAATTGCCGTGAGAATTGCCGTGAGAATTGGTTGATGTGCAAGAAACCGCGCCTTACCGGCGTCGCAGAAAACTCAGCAGTTTCAACGTGACAGATTTGCTATCTATCGGCATTGAGCTAAAAGGGGGAGAAGCCCCATGGCTACGCTGGCAAAAAAGGCGCCAAACCCGACCGACAAGCATGTCGGAAGCCGGGTCCGCATGCGTCGGATGATGCTGGGAATGAGCCAAGAGAAGCTCGGCGACTCGCTAGGCCTGACTTTTCAGCAAATTCAGAAATACGAAAAGGGCACCAACCGGATCGGTGCCAGTCGGCTGCAACAGATTTCTCACATTCTCCAAGTGCCGGTCGCCTTTTTCTTCGAAGGGGCACCGAGTGCACAGACCGCGGGCCGTCATGAAGGTTTGGCGGAGGCGCCGTCGCCGGCTTACGTTTCCGACTTCCTGGCGACCGCCGACGGCCTTGCTTTGACCAAAGCCTTCATGCGTATCGAGGATTCAAAATTGCGGCGCTGCATTGTCGATCTGGTCGAACAGATTGCCACCCGCGACAAGCGCTGAAAACTCGGGGAGCGCCGGCGCTCCGACCCGGGCGAAATGAAGGTGGCCGCCCACTTTTCGCCCACATCTTGACCGCGCACGTTGACACTGCAAGAACCCTGTCGACCGACTGACCGCGCGTCCCGCGCCCGCCAGCACAGACCGCCACGTCACATCAGTTCGAGGGAGTGTTTCGCCTTGCGCCGCGCCAATTATCTGTTCACCAGCGAATCCGTCTCGGAAGGACATCCCGACAAGGTTTGCGATCAAATATCGGACGCCGTTCTCGACGCATTTATCGAGAACGATCTCAAGCTCGGCATCGCCGATCAAAGCGCCGTAAACACCCGCCTCGGCTGCGAGACGCTGTGCACCACCAACAAG
>JBQCCX010000456.1:0-8978 GCA_051961815.1 Xanthobacteraceae bacterium | reverse complement strand
CCGTTGCAGATCGCGAGCACAAGACCGCCTTTAGCGGCGAAGCTGCGCACAGCGTCCATGATCGGCGCCCGGGCCGCGATCGCGCCGCAGCGCAGATAATCGCCGTAGGAAAACCCGCCTGGCAAAACCACAAGGTCGGTGCCCGGCGGCAGCGCATCTTCGGCATGCCAGACCAAAGGCGGCTCGCGTCCCGAGATCAGCTGCAGCGCGCGCGCCATGTCGCGCTCGCGGTTGATTCCGGGGAAGATGACGACAGCCGATTTCATCGCAGCGGGTAAGCTCCCGTTTAGCGCAGTTCGATCAGATAATTTTCGATCACGGTGTTGGCCAAAAGCTTCTCGGCGGCGGTTTTGAGCGCCGCCTCGGCGCCGGCGCGATCGGCGCCTTCGATTTCGATATCGAAGACTTTGCCCTGCCGCACGCTCGTCACCCCGCCGACGCCAAGCGAGCGCAGCGCGCCTTCGATGGCTTTGCCTTGCGGATCGAGAATGCCGGTCTTGAGCGTAACGGTGACGCGGGCCTTCATGCCTCACTGAATAAGTATGAATCGCCCCCGCCGCAATACAGGGAGCAAACCAGAGCCAAACTGGGGAAAAACCCCGGTGCTGAAGGCCTTAAGCTTGCCGGTTCGCCGGCCGGCGTTTCAGCCTTTGACCAAAACCGGTCCGGTTCCTTGCGGCCGCTCGCCCTCGCTCATGATGCCGAGCCGCTTGGCGACCTCGGTATAGGCCTCGACCAGTCCGCCGAGGTCGCGGCGGAAACGGTCTTTGTCGAGCTTCTCGTTCGACTTGATATCCCACAACCTGCAGGAATCCGGGGATATCTCATCGGCCACCACGATGCGCATCAGGTCGTTTTCCCACAACCGTCCGGTCTCCATCTTGAAATCGACCAACCGGATGCCGACGCCGAGGAACAGGCCGGAGAGAAAGTCGTTGACGCGGATCGCAAGCGACATGATGTCGTCGATTTCCTGCGGCGTGGCCCAGCCGAAGGCAGTTATGTGCTCCTCCGACACCATCGGGTCGTTGAGCTGGTCATTTTTGTAATAAAACTCGATGATCGAACGCGGCAGTTGAGTGCCTTCTTCGATGCCGAGCCGCTGCGACAGCGATCCGGCGGCGATGTTGCGCACCACGACTTCGAGCGGAATGATCTCGACTTCGCGGATCAGCTGCTCGCGCATATTGAGCCGGCGGATAAAATGCGTCGGCACGCCGATGTCGTTGAGGTGCTGGAAGACGTATTCGGAAATCCGGTTATTGAGGACTCCTTTGCCTTCGATCACCTGATGCTTTTTGGCATTGAAGGCGGTCGCGTCGTCCTTGAAGTGCTGGATCAATGTTCCAGGCTCTGGTCCCTCGTACAGGACCTTCGCCTTGCCTTCGTAAATGCGGCGGCGACGGCTCATCGGAGTGTACCGGGGTTTTGTGAAATCCATTGTAATGCCGTGGCTCCATTTCGGATGTCGAGATCCGCGGCGGCGATAGCGGGCGCGACTCAACTCAGCGGCCCCTCCGCAACACGAAGGCTAGCCGAAGGTGAAGCGGAGTACAATCGCATAGACCCGCACCGCGGTGATCGCAACGTCATTGTGCAGGACAGAAGCCGTTGCCTTGACGCGCTAGGCTCGATATGCAAGGCGCAAGTGATTTGCGCTTATCCGCAGTTCCCAGTCAGCGGGCAAAGGCGACGACAATGACATCATTCGACAAGCGCGAGGAAGGCTTCGAGAAGCAATTCGCGCACGACGAGGAACTTAGGTTCAAGGCCACCGCGCGCCGCAACAAGATGCTCGGCCTTTGGGCGGCCGGAAAGCTCGGCTTGAGCGGCGCCGACGCCGAGAATTATGCGCGCTCCGTCGTGTTGGCCGAATTCGAGCAAGGCGGCGACAGCGCGGTGATTGCGAAGATCCGCAAGGATCTCGAAGCAAAGGGCATCTCTCAGTCCGAGCACCAGATCACCCGCACCATGACCGAGCTGATGACGACCGCCATCGCCGACATCAAAGCCGGCCGGTGATTTGAGATGGCGATTTCGGCCTTCACCCTTGCCGGACGGCTGCGCGCCGGCGAAACCGTCTATTCCGGATGGTGCGGGCTGCCCTATCCTTTGGTTGCGGAGACGCTCGCTCGCGACGGCTTTGCGGCGGTAACGATCGAAAGCCAGCACGGGCTTTGGGACGTCAATGGGATCCTCGCCGGCATCGCCGCCATTCGCCAGGGCGGCGCGGCGCCACTGGTGCGCGTGCCGTTCGGGGATTTCCCGCTGGTCAGCCGGGTGCTCGATTTCGGCGCCGAGGGCATTATCGCGCCGATGATCAATACGCCGGCGGACGCCCGCGCTTTTGCCGCGGCGGCGAAATTCCCCCCGGTTGGCGAGCGCAGTTGGGGGCCGCACCGCGCCACCACGCTTGCCGGCCTCGCCGATCAGTCGGTCTATTTGCGCGAGGCCAACGATCACATCGTCACACTGGCCATGATCGAGACCCGCACCGCGCTACAGAATTTCGAGGCGATCATTGCCACGCCCGGCATCGACGGTTTCTTTCTCGGCCCGTCCGATTTGTCGATCGCGCTGTCGGACGGCAAGACCGTCGATCCGCTATCGAAAGATGTCGAGCGCGAGCTTGAGAGCCTCATCGCCGCGACCCAGCGCGCGAAAAAAATCGCCGGCGCCTATTGTCATTCCGCGGAACGCGCCGTGACGCTTGGCAAGCGCGGCGTGAAATTTCTTGCGGTATCGAGCGACCTCTCCATGCTGCGCGCCGGAGCGGCGGCGGCCATGAAGCTTCTTAAAGCTTGATCGCGCGCGCCAAGCGCTCGAGCACCTCCGCGGCATCGGCATCCACCTCGCGCGCTTCAATCGCGACGACGCGATAATCACGCTCGATCAGCCAAGCGCGCTTTTGCGCCCGCGCCGCGGCGGCGGCCGCGCTCTCTTCGCTTGGCAGCAAGTCTATGACAAGCCGCAGCGGAAAGGAGACGAAATCGCAGATGTTCTGACCGACCGGCGTCTGCCGCTTGAAGCCGGCACTGGCGAAACGGCGATCGTTGGTGAGCGCCGTCCAGAGCGTGCGCTCGGCCTCGGTCGGATTGCGGCGCAAGAGCCGCGCCAAGCCGCGCACCGGACCGCGTTCTTTCGGGATGCGGCCACCGCCATGCTCGGCGAGCAGCGCGCGCAACAGCTCGGCCTGTTCGCCGTCCAATACGCCACCGCGGGCCGGCCCTTTGCGGCCTTCGGCGATCGCCATGATCACCCCGTGCAGCGTCTGGATGTCATGCTGCGTCGGCTGCATCCGGGCGAAAATGTTGCGCAGATTGATCTGCATCGTCTCGCGCTTGTCCGGCGGCCGGAAGAATTCGACTTTTTCAAGCTCTCGTTCGACGCTTTCGAAGAAAGCGAGGAGTTGCTGCTTGGGCGCCGGCGCGGATTTATTCGGCATCGCGAACGGCAGCACCCCGGCATTGGTGAGCTTGAACCATTCATAGGCGACGATGACGACCGCCTGCGCCAGGTTCAGCGACGCGAAAGCCGGATTGACCGGCAACGTTACGATCGCATCGGCGAGCGCCACCTCATCGTTCTCAAGCCCGTTGCGCTCGCGTCCGAACAGGATCGCGACGTTTTCGCCCGCGGCGACTTTCGCCGCCATGAGACTGGCCGCTTCGACCGGCCCGATCACCGGTTTGGCCTGATCGTGAGCGCGCGCTGTGGTGGCGAGCACGAAATTGCAATCGGCAATGGCCGCGGGGAGCGCCGGATAGAGCACCGCGGCGTCGAGCACCCGGCCAGCGCCGGTCGCCATCATGCGGGCTTTGTCGTTCGGCCAGCCTTGCCGCGGATTGACGAGGCGCAGCTCCGCCAGGCCGAAATTGGCCATGGCGCGGGCGGCAGCGCCGATATTCTCGCCAAGCTGCGGCTCGACCAGGACAACGACCGGGCCGCGGCCGGCGCTCCAATCCTTGGTCTTGTCGGTCCCTGCTCCGGGCATAGGCTCTCTGCATCGATCGAAGATAGTCGCGCCGGCGACCTCGTTAGGGCGGCGTGTCAGGATAATTCAAGCACTTCAGGAGCGGTGCTGTCGCCTCCGGGCTCCCCCTTTTGCGTCCGCGCCGCAATGATCTGGTGCGGCTTTCTCCGCCGCGTCGTGGGTGCTATAGCGACGCCGCAGTTCGGCGGGGGCTTTGTTCACGGTCGCGCGGTCCCCGTCATTTGATCCCTCCCGCGCCGCAAAGGTCTAACCCACAATGAACAAGATCAAAGTCGCCAATCCGGTGGTCGAAATGGACGGCGACGAGATGACCCGGATCATTTGGAAATACATCAAAGACAAGCTGATCCATCCTTATCTCGATATCAATCTGCTCTATTTCGATCTCGGCATGGAGAAGCGCGACCAGACGCGCGACCAGATCACGGTCGACGCCGCGGAAGCAACCAAGAAGGTCGGGGTGGCGGTGAAATGCGCTACCATCACGCCCGACGAAGCGCGGGTGAAGGAATTCAATCTGCATGAAATGTATCGCTCGCCGAACGGCACCATCCGCAACATTCTCGGCGGGGTGATCTTTCGCGAGCCGATCATCTGCAAGAACGTGCCACGGCTGGTGCCGGGCTGGACCAAGCCCATCATCATCGGCCGCCATGCATTCGGAGATCAGTATCGCGCCACCGATTTTCGGGTGCCCGGCAAGGGCAAGCTCTACCTGACCTTCATCGGCGACGACGGCAAGGAGATCAAACGCGAGGTCTTCCAGTTCCCCGGCGGCGGCGTCGCCATGTCGATGTACAATCTCGACGACTCGATCCGCGATTTCGCCCGCGCATCGATGAACTACGCGCTCAATCGCGGCTATCCGCTTTATCTCTCGACCAAGAACACGATCGTCAAAATCTACGACGGCCGGTTCAAGGACATATTCCAGGAGGTGTTCGACGCCGAGTTCAAGGACAAATTCGCCGAGAAGAAACTGACCTACGAGCACCGCCTGATCGACGACATGGTGGCGGCGGCGCTGAAATGGTCGGGCGGCTATGTCTGGGCCTGCAAGAATTACGACGGCGACGTGCAGTCGGACACCGTGGCGCAAGGTTACGGCTCGCTCGGGCTGATGACCTCTGTGCTCACCACACCGGACGGCAAGGTCGTCGAGGCGGAAGCGGCTCACGGCACCGTCACCCGGCACTATCGCGAACACCAGAAGGGCCGCGAGACCTCGACCAATTCGGTGGCGTCGATTTTCGCCTGGACGCGCGGCCTCGCCCATCGCGCCAAGCTCGACAGCAATGCCGAACTGGCGAAGTTCGCGGCCACGCTGGAAAAGGTTACGGTCGGAACGGTCGAGGCGGGATTCATGACCAAGGATCTGGCGATCCTCATTGGCCCGGAGCAGAAGTGGCTCTCGACCACCGCCTTCCTCGACAAGATCGACGCCAATCTGAAAGCGGCGATGGCGGCCTAAGCGCCCGCGCGCTCCCCAACCGCTCATTCCCGCGCAAGCGGGAATCCAGAGGATTGCAGGTAATACTGGGTCCCCGCCTTCGCGCTCCGCGCATCGGCGGCCTCCAAACCCGCACAAGCTGGCCGAGCGAGCGCAGGCGGGTCGCGCGGACGAGCGGATTTTGGAACCTAGCCATCCGACACTCCCTGGCTCTGCCATTTACTGCCGTTCGCACCTATCTTCCGCGGATGGATGGTCCTGGCGCACCGCGGCCTAACAAAACGAGCATGCTCGGAACCGTGGCGCTGGTGGTCGTCCTGCTCGGATTGTTGGTCGCCGCCTCATTGTTCGCAGTGCGGAGCTGGACCTCGATCGAAGGTCCGCCTATGCCGCAGGTCGGCTATATCGCGATGACGATCGGCGTGGTGTTTTCGCTGCTGATCGGCATCGCGCTCATGGCTCTGTTGTTCTATTCAAGCCGCCATGGTTACGATGAAAGAGCGTCGGGCGAGCGGCGCGCGGACAGCGATCGCGAGCCGCGATAGGCGTCGCCTAACGCTGCGTTGAAGGCAGCGTCGGCTTTGTCTAACGTGCCGCCACTTCCGAGCGACGCGCGGGCATTATTTTTACTGGCCGACAAAGGATCGCACAGATGTCCCGAACCATACGTTTGCAAAGCGACAGCAATGCGCATGATCGCCCCTGGCGCGTCGCCGTCGAGCAGGGCTTCTTCGCCGCCGAAGGCCTGGAGGTCGAATATCACGAAGACAATCCACAAGGCACCGCCGGCCGGGTCGAGGACTTTTCGCAACGCTGGAAGGAATCGCAACTCAAAAAGGGCGCGCTCGAAGTCTATCCGGTGTGCGAGTGGGGCGCGATCGAGCGGGTGCAAACGCTCGGCGGCGGCAAAATCATCGGGCTCGATACGACGGTGCGCACTGGCGCGTTGATGGTGCGCAAGCAGTCACAAATCCGGTCGCTGCAGGAGCTGCGCAACGTGCCGATCGCGGTGACCTGGCATGCCGGCACGTTCTATGCCGCCATCGAGGCGCTCGAAGCTGCCGGCGTCCCGTTCGCCGAGATCAAGCTCGTGCATGCCAATGATCGCCTCGAAGCCTTGCTCAGCGGCACGACCGAAGCCGCGGCATTGATGGAGCCGCTGGTCAGCCGCGCGCTTTCGGCGGGCGCACGCAAGCTCGCCGACTTGCGCTGGCGCGGCGGCATCGTTGCCGGCGAGGATGTCGACGAGGAAACCGCGGCCAAATTGCGCCGTGCGCTCAATCGCGCCATTGACTGGTTGCGAGAGAATGGCGATCGCTCGCGGCAAGAAGTGCTGCGCGACCTCGACCCCGCTCAACGCGCCGGAGGCCTGATGCCCGAACTGGTCGGGGTCAAGACCTACCAGGCCGCCGAATTTCAGGAAAAAGTCGATTGGATGATGGCGCGCGGCTTTCTCACCGAAGCGCCGGACTACGCGGAGGTGGTCCGCAACAAATAGCGTCGGTTGTCTTGCCAAAATAAATGCCCCCGGCGGGGAGTCGCCGAGGGCGGGCTCGCAGGGGCAAATTGAAGATGGTGAAGCCTTGCCGCCACGAGCCGACGCGCTTTGATCACAAAAATGCGGCAGCATGATGTGGAGAAGCCCGCTGATTGGCCTGTCGGGGCGTAATCGCCCACTTTGTGAGCACAAGTGCGGCCCGCTTCTGCCATTATGGTAAACGCCGCGTTGCGGCGCTGACGGCGTCTCCGTGCGCCGCGAAAAAGTGCGCGCCGAAGTCACGTCCTCGTTTTGGCAGAAAACGCCGTGTTGCGGCACTTTCTGCCGGCACATCAACGAGATTTGAACTTTTCTCCCGCACAACCCACCCTATCTAACGCAAGCGTCTGGCCGCCTAAGTCAGGCGCGGTTTGCGGCCCGTGCAGCGGAAACCTGCAACGGCATGTGGATCTGAGCCTGCAAGCGCAAGGAATGAGGGTGCGAGCAATGAGGGTGGCAGGAATGTGGGCGCCAGCAACGATCGCCGGCGCGATCGCGGCGGGTGCGATCATCGCCAGCACGGCAAGTTTTGCCGTACCGCGCTACGACGGTTTGTGGAGCGTCTCGATCGTTACCGAAAAAGGCGACTGCGACCGCGGCTATCGCTACCCGGTTCGCATATCGAACGGCCTGCTGGCGAATGCCGGCGATAGCGCGTTCACGATTACCGGCCGAGTCGGCGGCACCGGCGCCATCACCGTCACCGTGAGCGCCGGCGGACGAAGCGCCAACGGCTCGGGGCGGCTCGCCGGCAATTCCGGCGTGGGGTCCTGGAGCGGCGGCGAGTGCTCGGGCTCCTGGACGGCCGAGCGGCGCGGATCCTAGCTTTATGCTAGTGCGGATTTCCTGATCAAAAACGTGGATGGCCGGGACAAGCCCGGCCATGACGTCTCACTTCAGAAATTCTGTTGGCTGATTACCCTTCCGCTGCGTCCTCGGAGGCGGCCTCGCCTTCCTCGCCGGCGAGGATTTTCTCGGCAATCAGGCCGGCATTCTGCCGGATCGCTGCGTCGATCTTGCCGGCAATATCGGGATTGGCTTTGAGAAACGCCTTGGCATTCTCGCGACCCTGGCCGATGCGCTGACTGTCGTACGAGAACCAAGCACCAGATTTTTCCACCACGCCGGCCTTGACGCCAAGATCGATCAGTTCGCCGGTCTTGGAAACGCCCTCGCCGTACATGATGTCGAATTCCACCTGCTTGAACGGCGGCGCGAGCTTGTTCTTCACCACCTTGACGCGGGTCTGATTGCCGACCACCTCGTCGCGTTCCTTGATCGCGCCGATGCGGCGGATATCGAGTCGCACGGACGCGTAAAACTTGAGGGCATGGCCGCCGGTCGTGGTCTCCGGCGAGCCGTACATGACGCCGATCTTCATGCGGATTTGGTTGATGAAGATCACCATCGTATTGGAGCGGTTGATCGAGGCGGTGAGCTTGCGCAGCGCCTGGCTCATCAGCCGCGCCTGCAAGCCAGGCTGGCTGTCGCCCATTTCGCCTTCGAGCTCGGCGCGCGGCACCAGCGCCGCCACCGAATCGATCACCAGCACATCGACCGCGCCGGAGCGAACCAATGTATCGGCGATTTCCAGGGCTTGTTCGCCGGCATCCGGCTGCGAGATCAGAAGATCGTCGACATTGACGCCGAGCTTGCGCGCATAGATCGGATCGAGCGCGTGTTCGGCGTCAATGAAAGCGCAAATGCCGCCCTTCTTCTGCGCCTCGGCAAGGCAATGCAAAGCCAGCGTGGTTTTGCCCGACGATTCCGGGCCGTAGATTTCAACGACGCGGCCGCGCGGCAGGCCGCCGATGCCGAGCGCGATGTCGAGGCCAAGGGAGCCTGTGGAAACGGTCTCCACGTCCATCGACTGCATGTTCTTGCCGAGTCGCATGATCGAGCCCTTGCCGAAACTGCGCTCGATCTGCGACAGCGCGGCATCAAGGGCTTTCGATTTGTCCATGGACGATCCTTCGACGAGGCGAAGTGCTGCACTC
>JBQCCX010000455.1:0-4407 GCA_051961815.1 Xanthobacteraceae bacterium | reverse complement strand
CGACGATCTGCCGATCCCGGTCGGCACCTTGCATGCCCATGTGATCCGCTCGCCCCATGCGCATGCCGACATCGTGCGCATCGATGCCGATAAAGCCCGCGCCCAGGACGGCGTCTGGGCCGTCATCACCGGCGAGGATGTTCGCAAATTATCCGAACCGTTCATGGCGGCGGTCAAAGCGCCGGTGCAGCAATGGACGCTCGCGGTCGAGCGCGTCCGCTATGTCGGCGAGCCGGTGGCGCTGGTGGTCGCCGAGAGCCGCTATCTCGCCGAGGACGCCGCCGAACGCGTTGTCATCGACTACGAGCCGCGCGATGTCGTGCTCGATCCGGTCGCGGCGTGCGACCGCGCGGCGCCGCTGTTGCATCCCGACGCCGGCACCAACGAAATCTCGGTGCGCGACTTCCGCTACGGCAACCCGGACGCGGCCTTCGCCCGCGCCGATCGCCGCATCGCCATGACGGTGCCGTTTCCGCGGCTCTCGTTCACGCCGATCGAATGTTACGTCGTTGTCGCGCAGCATAATGCCGCCGAGCAGAGCTACGACGTGCTCGCCAATTTCCAGGGCCCGTTCTCGATGCATCCGGTGATGGCGCGGGCGCTGCGCGTGCCCGGTCCGAAATTGCGATTGCGCATCCCGCCGGATTCCGGCGGCAGTTTCGGCATCAAGCTGTCGATCTTCCCCTACATCGTGCTGATCGCGCTCGCTGCCCGCATCACCGGCCGGCCGGTGAAATGGACCGAGGACCGTATCGAGCATCTGGTCGCCGCCAGCTCCGGACCGAATCGCGTGACGCAAATCGAAGCGGCGGTGAACAATGATGGCCGCATTCTCGGGCTCAGACTCGATCAGCTCGAAGATTATGGCGCGTTTTTGCGCGCGCCGATGCCGGGACCGCTCTATCGCATGCACGGCGCGGTGACCGGCGCTTACGACATCGCCAATGTCGAAGTGAAAAACCGCGTGGTGCTGACCAACAAAATGCCCGCGGCGCTCATTCGCGGCTTCGGTGGCCCGCAGCTTTACCTGGCGCTCGAGCGCATGATTCATCGTATCGCCGTCGAGCTCAACGTCGATCCGCTCGAAGTGATCCGGCGCAATCTCATTGCCTCGCAAAAATTTCCATATCGCACCGCCGCCGGCGCGCTCTACGATTCCGGCGACTATGCCCGCGCCGTCGACATCGCGACCGGCAGCGCCCGGCTCGAAGATCTGAAAAAACGCCGCGACGCCGCGCGTGCGCAAGGCCGCCACTACGGCATCGGTTTTGCCGCGGTGGTCGAACCGGCAATGTCGAATATGGGATATCTGTCGACGCTCATGACGGCGCAGGCGCGGGAGAAGGCCGGACCCAAGAATGGCGCGGTGTCGATGGCGCGGGTGACGATCGATCCGCTCGGCGCGGTCACCGTCACCGCCGACGTCACGGTGCAGGGCCAGAGCCACGAGACCGTTTTGGCGCAGATCGTCGCGGAGGAGCTCGGCCTGTCGCCCGGCGAGGTGGAGGTCGTGCTGGAACTGGACACGGCGAAAGACCAATGGTCGATCGCCGCCGGCACCTATTCGAGCCGGTTTGCCTCCGGCACCGCGGTCGCCGCGCACATGGCCGCAGTGCAGATGCGCGACAAGCTCAAAGCCATCGGCGCCAAGCAGCTCAACGTGCTGCCGGACGATGTCGAGCTTGCCGGCGGCAAGATCCGCAGCCGCTCCAATCCCGACAATGCGCTGCCGTTCGGGCGGGTCGCCGGCACCTCGCACTGGTCGCCGGTGATGCTGCCGGAAACGATCGCGCCGGCTTTGAGCGAAACCGCGGTGTGGACGCCGCCCGAGCTCGAGCCGCCGTCGAGCGACGACCGCATCAACACCTCGCTGACCTACGGCTTCATCTTCGACATGTGCGGCGTCGAGATCGATCCGGTGACCTATGCCGTGCGGGTCGACCGCTACGTGTCGATGCACGATGCCGGACGCATCATGAATCCGATGATCGCGCAAGGGCAGATCCGCGGCGCCTTCGCCCAAGGCATCGCCGCCGCGCTCTATGAGGAGTTCACCTACAACGAGGAAGGCGCGTTTCTCAACGGCACGTTCGCCGATTATCTGGTGCCGACCGTCGGCGAAATTCCCGACGTCGAGATTCTGCATCATCACTCGCCGTCGCCGTTCACGCCGCTCGGCGCCAAGGGGCTGGCCGAAGGCAATTGCATGTCGACGCCGGCCGCCATCGCCAATGCCATTGCCGATGCGCTCGGTGTGCGCGAGGTCGAACTGCCGGCGACGCCGCGGCGCATTCATGCGCTGCTGCAGAAGCAGCCGGGCAGGGCGCGCGCATGAAGCCGCGCCCGTTCGATTACCTCCGCCCCGACAGCGTCGAGGAGGCGCTGGCGCTGCTCGCCGATTACGGCGAGGACGCCCGCATTCTCGCCGGCGGCCAGTCGCTGGTGGCGATGCTCAATCTGCGGATCGTCGAGGCGGCGGCTTTGATCGACATTTCGCGCATCGCCGCGCTCGATGCGATCGAGGATCGCGGCACAACGATCGAGACCGGCGCCGCGGTCACGCAGAACAAATTGCTGGACTGGCCGCAGCTTGCGCAAAAGTTGCCGCTCGTCGCCGCCGCGCTTCCGCATGTCGGCCATTTCCAGACCCGCAACAAAGGCACGGTGTGCGGCTCGATCGCGCATGCCGATCCGAGCTCGGAGCTGCCGCTGGCGCTGGCCGTGCTCGGCGGCGAGGTCGTGCTCAAATCCCAGCGCGGCGAGCGCGTGCTGGCGGCAAGCGAATTCCAGAAAGACATGCTGACCACGGCGCGCGCGCCGGATGAATTGGTCACCGCGGTGCGCTTTCCGGTCAGAAATGGCAGCGGACGTCGCGTCGGTTTCCGCGAAGTGGCGCGCCGCCACGGCGATTTCGCCATCGTCGCGGTCGCGGCCGTCGCAGCGGACAAAGACACCGTGCGGCTCGGGGTCGGCGGCATGGCGGGCACGCCGCAGGTGCGGCAGATCCCGGCCGCCGATGCCGCCGGCGCGATCGCCGCCTGGGCGGACGAGCTCGAAGGCTACGAGGATCTGCACGCCTCGGCGGCGATGCGGCGCGATCTGTTTCGCAATCTGGCGCCGCTCGCCGTGAACGAAGCCACAGGAAGGACAGCGTGATGCGCCGCGTGAAAGCCAACGAGCGCGTCCGCATTGCCCTCACCCTCAACGGCCGCAAGCTCGCCGCCGAGGCCGAGCCGCGCACATTATTGTGTGACTTCATCCGCCACGCGCTTGGCGCGACCGGCACCCATGTCGGCTGCGAGCACGGCGTCTGCGGTGCCTGCACCGTGCTGATCGACGGCGTTGCCACGCGCTCGTGCCTGACGCTCGCGATCCAGGCCGAAGGCCGCGAGGTGACGACGGTCGAGGCGCTCGCCGCGCCCGACGGCGCGCTCAATCCGCTGCAGCAGGCGTTCCGCGACAATCACGCGCTGCAATGCGGCTTCTGCACGCCGGGCATTTTGATGTCGTTCACCGATTATCTGTCGCGCAAGCCGCATCCGTCCGAGGCCGAAATTCGCGACGTGCTCGGCGGCCATCTGTGCCGCTGCACCGGCTATGCCGGCATCGTCGCCGCGATCAAGCAGGCGGCGGGCGGGCGGTAAGCAGTTTTCGCGCCTCGTCATTGCGAGGAGCCCTTCAGGGGCGACGAAGCAATCCAGGGCAGGGTTTCTGGATTGCTTCGCTTCGCTCGCAATGACGAAATCGTGGGCGCAAGCACCGTACTACCGCTCATCCCCGCGCAAGCGGGAATCCAGATGACTTCGCTGGGTCCCCGCTTTCGCGGGGACGAGCGGTTATGGGTACCTTCCGCCGAAGTTTCCCCTTCGGCAACGCTCGGCTATGATGCCGAAGCACGCGCAGCAACAAACGGATTGGCGACAATGAATGACGGGGTCGGGGTTTTTGCGCAAAGCGGCGACCAGGCCGCCGCCGACATTCTGCATCTCGACGTCTCCGACAGCGCGCTCGAAGCCGCCGCGATGGCCGGGATCCCGGGCGGGGCGATGTCGTTTCCCAATGCGCCGACCGTGAGCATCCTGGTCGTGTGCTGCAGCTTTGACGGACCATGAAGGACATCGTCGAAAAGCTCGAGGCGCGCCGCGCCGGCGCGCGCGCCGGCGGCGGGCAGGCCCGCATCGACGCGCAGCATAAGCGCGGCAAACTGACCGCGCGCGAGCGCATGGAATTGCTGATGGACCGCGATTCGTTCGAGGAGCTCGACATGTTCGTCGAGCACCGCTCGAACGATTTCGGCATGGAGAAATCGAAAATCGCCGGCGACGGCGTCGTCACCGGCTTCGGCACCGTCAACGGCCGCACCGTGTTCGCCTTCGCCAAGGATTTTACCGTGTTCGGCGGCTCGCT
>JBQCCX010000454.1:0-2288 GCA_051961815.1 Xanthobacteraceae bacterium | reverse complement strand
AACTCAGCCGCTCCAGAAATTTCTGCGGCCCGGCGATGCGAAGACCCTGCAGATCCGCTCCGCGGGTCGCGGCAATCGCCTTGCCGTTGAGCGTGCTGGCCGCGCCGGCCCGTGCGGCGAAGAATTCGTCGAGCGCCGGCGCATAAAGGCAGGCCACGATCGGACGACCGTTTTCGATCAGCGCCGCCGAGATCGCCCAGTCCGGCTCCCCGGCGATATAGGCGCGCGTGCCGTCGATCGGATCGACCACCCAGACATAGCGTGCGGTCAGCCGTGCAGCATCGTCGGCAGCCTCCTCGGATAACCAGGCAACACCATCATCGCCGTCGACCAACCGCACGCGCAGCAAGGCATCGACCGCGATATCGGCTTCGCAGACCGGCGACGATGATGGACCCTTGGTCCATTGCCTGATCGGCTTGCCAAACATCGACAGTGCCAACTTGCCGGCCTCGCGGACCGCGGCATCGAGCTGCGCGGCGGCGCGCGCAGAAATCGCCGATGCGGCGTCAGCCTCAATGGCCGGCAACGGTGAGACCCTCGACGCGCACGGTCGGCGCGTTGGTGGCATAGCGGAAGGCCAGATCGTTGGCCGGTTGCAAATTGGCGAAGATCTCGGAAAGGTGTCCGGCGATCGTGACCTCGCTGACCGGATAAGTCGGCGCGCCGTCGACGATCCAGAATCCCGCCGCGCCCCGGCTGTAGTCGCCGGTCACCAGGTTGGTGCCGGCGCCGATCAGGTCGGTGACATAGAAACCGTCCTTGATGTCGGCGATCAACGCGCCGGGCGTCTGTGGCCCCGGCGCCAGATAGAGATTGCTCGGCCCCGGCGACGGCACCGATGAGACGCCGCGATGCGCATGCGCGGTCGTCTGCAGGCGCAGCTCGCGCGCGGTCGCGCAGTCAAGGAGCCAGCTCTTGAGCACGCCGTCCTCGATCAGCTTGAGCTCGCGCGTGGCGACCCCTTCGGCATCGAACGGCCGCGAGCGCAGTCCGCGCTTGCGCAAAGGATCGTCGACCACGGCGATGCCGCGGCGGAACAGCCGCTCGCCGAGCTTGTCGCGCAGGAAGCTCGTTTTGCGAGCGATCGCGGCGCCGTTAGCGGCACTGGCGAGATGTCCGATCAGGGATCCGGAAACGCGCGGATCGAACACGACCGGCACGCGGCGCGTCTCGACCTTGCGTGGAGTGAGTCGCTTCACTGCGCGCTCACCGGCACTGCGCCCGATTGTCTCGGCGCGGTCCAAGTCGCCGGCGTGGAGCGTCGAGGAATAATCGTAATCCTGCTCCATTGCGGTGCCGTTGCCGGCGATCGCCGACATCGATATCGAATGCCGCGAGCCGATCGTGGCGCCGCGAAAGCCGTGGCTTGTCACCAGCACCATCCCGCCGATCCCCGACGACGCGGACGCGCCACCGGATTTGGCAACACCTGAAACTTCAAGCGCGGCTCGTTCGGCGTGGCGCGCGCGTTGCTCGAGCACGGCGACCGACGGCATATCGGGGTCGAGCAGATCAAGATCGGGAAATGTGCGCGCCAAGAGCGCGGGATCGGCGAGGCCGGCGAATTCATCGTCGGGTGCCGCTCGCGCCATGGCGACGGCGCGTTCGGCCAGCGCGTCCAGGCCATTTGCCTTGATGTCGTTCGTCGAAACCGCCGCTTGCTTGTGACCGACCAGAACGCGAAGCCCGATATCGTCGCTCTCCGCGCGCTCCGATTCCTCGACCGCACCGTCGCGCAATTCGACCCCGAGCGATACCGACCGCACCGCCACCGCATCGGCCGCATCGGCGCCGGCGCGCTTGGCGGCGGCGACCAGCCGTTCGGCAAGATTCAATAATGCGGATTGATCGAGCAGCGATGTCATTGTGGTTGGTAATGGGTTTACGGGGGCGGCGTGCGCAACACAAGGCACCGCGCCGGCTGCGGTTGGAAAAGACCGAACGATCCGGACAGGATGAAGATGTGGGGCAAAGGCGCGGGATTCAACCCGCAAACAACCTGCATTTCCCGAAAACGGCGGGCCACGAGCCCCAAATACCGGTGCGCGCTTTTGCGCGCAGTCCGGCAACCACTCGTCAAGCATGCGAGCATTTGGGTCGCTGCTACCGGACCTTAACCAGGCTTTTTAAGCCGATCGCGACGGCGCGATGGCACTCTCGCGGCAACCGGGCGGCAACAGCCCGGCGGGAGTTTCGAGGCGTCAAATGGAAGCCGGCAGGCCCGCTGCCGGGTCGAGCCGCGCCGGGGCGCATCGTGCCAACACGACTGCGCACCCGTGGCGGCT
>JBQCCX010000453.1:0-13695 GCA_051961815.1 Xanthobacteraceae bacterium | reverse complement strand
AATGCCGCAGATGTGACGGTAAAATAGGGTTTAGCGCTTGCCTGAACGCCCGGCCGGCATTACCTACCGAGCCGCCCGAAATGGAGAATCGCAATGGCCTTTCTCGCGGACCAGATCATGCGCATCAAGCCGTCGGCGACCATCGCCGTCACGGACAAAGCGCGTGCGCTCAAAGCCGCCGGCCGCGATGTCATCGGGCTCGGCGCCGGCGAGCCGGATTTCGACACCCCGGACAACATCAAGGAAGCTGCCATCAAGGCGATCCGCGACGGCAAGGCATCGAAATACACCGCCGTCGATGGCATCCCTGAGCTCAAGGCGGCGGTCGCGCGCAAGTTCAAGCGCGAGAACAAGCTCGACTATAAGCCATCGCAGATCGTCATCGGCACCGGCGGCAAGCAGGTGCTCTACAACGCGCTGGTCGCGACCATCAATCCGGGCGACGAGGTGATCATCCCGGCGCCGTATTGGGTCAGCTATCCGGAAATGGTGTTGCTGGCCGGCGGCGAGCCGGTGCCGGTCATCACCACGATGGATGCCGGCTACAAAATGACGGCGCAAGCGCTGGAGCGCGCGATCACCCCGCGCACCAAGTGGATCATCTTCAACTCACCGTGCAACCCGACCGGCGCAGCGTATACCCGCGACGAACTCAAAGCGGTGACCGACGTTCTGGTCCGCCACCCGCACGTGCATGTCATGGCCGACGACATGTACGAGCATCTCGTCTACGACGATTTCGAATTCTACTCGCCGGCGCAGCTTGAGCCGCGGCTCTATGAGCGCACGCTTACGGTCAACGGCGTTTCCAAAACCTACTGCATGACCGGCTGGCGCATCGGCTTTGGCGGCGGGCCGGAGAACCTGATCAAGGCGATGGCGATGATCCAGTCGCAATCGACATCGAATCCCACGGCGGTGGCGCAGTGGGCGGCGGTCGAAGCGCTCGATGGACCAAAGGACTTCATCGCCAAGCACAACAAGATCTTCAAGGAACGGCGCGACCTCTGCGTCTCCATGCTCAATCAGGCGCGCGGTCTGCAATGTCCAAAGCCGGAAGGCGCGTTTTACGTTTACCCGTCCTGCGCCGGCACCATCGGCAAAACGGCGCCGACCGGCAAGACGCTCGCCAGCGACGAGGATTTCGTCACCGAATTGCTGGAAGCCGAGGGCGTCGCGGTGGTGCAGGGCACGCCGTTCGGCGTCGGCGAGTCGTTCCGCATTTCCTACGCGACCGCGACCAGCGCGCTGGAAGAGGCTTGCACGCGCATCCAGCGCTTCTGCGGCAATCTGCAGTAGCTAAAATGCACCCTCCCCGCAAAGCGGGGGAGGGGGACCACGCGTAGCGTGGTGGAGGGGGCGCGTCGTTCTTCGCGCCCTCGAATCGTGAAACCAGTTTTAGGTTGACGCCCCTTCCACCGCCCTTTGGGCGGTCTCCCTCCCTCACTTTCGTGGGGGAGGATGATCAAAGTCACTCACCCCGTCGGCGGCGCGAGCTCGTCCAAACCCTTCTGCCGCGCCTCCGGACCAAGCTGCGTCACCGACACGGCGGCGATGAACAACAATATCGCCAGGCACACGAACACTGTGGTCAGGCCGAAGCCGTTCTGCACCCACAGGATCGTCGGCAGGATGAAGGCGGTGGCCAGCCGGCCGACGCCGGAGGCGAGGCCGAAGCCCGACGCGCGCGCATTGGTCGGAAACACTTCCGAAGCGAAGATCTGCATCGCGTTGCCGGCCACTTGCACGAAGAACACCATCACAAAGCCGAAAATCATGAGCTCGTACGGCGTGCCGGCATTACCAAATACGATCGCCATGATGCCAGCGCCGATGAAGGCGCAGATCGAGGTGATCTTGCGGCCGAATTTATCGAGCGCGTACATCATAAAGACGCTCGCGGTCGGCACCGCGAAATTCATCACCAGCGTATATTGCAGCGACTTGGTGATCGAGAAGCCCTGGGCGTTCATGATGTTTGGCAGCCAGGCGCCAAGCCCGACGGCAATGCCGAAGAACGCGGTGAAACAGATCATGCCGGCGATGACTCGCCTCGGGAACATGCGCAATACCAGCAGAATCGGATCGCTCTGTGTGTTACTGGCGGCAGACGAGGCCAGCGGCTGCGTCGGCCCGGCAATGCCAAGCCGGCCGAGCACTTGCAACGCCTGCTCGCCTCTGCCGTGGGTGGCGAGATAACGCGGCGATTCCGGCAGCGTGAAGCGGAACACCCAGACAACCAGCGCGCCGATGCCTATGAGGACCCAGACGCTGCGCCAAACAGTATCGGCGGAATCGAACATGGTGCCGAACCAGAGCACGAGCGCGGTGCCAATCGGCCACACCATGGCGCCGCCGATGAAATGCACGATAGCCAGGATGCGGCCGCGAATGCGCTTGGGCGAATATTCGCCGGCATAAGCGAAGGCAAGCGGCTGCTCGGCGCCGAGTCCCAGGCCGGCGATGAAGCGGCAGATCACGAGCAGGGTCACGTTAGGGGCAAGTGCGCCGAGAATCGTGAAAATGCCGAACAACAGCAGATTGAACTGATAAATAAAGCGCCGCCCGAACCGATCGCTCAATTCGCCCTGACCGGCGGTGCCGATGCACATGCCGAAGATTGCGGCGCTCCCGATCGCTGCTGCTTCCGCGGGAGAGGTGAAGCCCGACTTGATGATGTAGGGGATGAGCGAACCGAGGATTGTAAAGTCAATGACATCGAAGAAATAACCGGCGGCGATCAGCGCGATCACGCGGCGATGCAGCGGCGAAATCTTTGCGTCGTCAAGCGCCGCGCCGACGAAGGCTTCGATCGTCTGGGCCATCGCGTTCCTCCCCATCCCGTTTTGTCCGGCCGCTTGAGCGGCTCGCGATGCTTAACTCTGAAAGGCCGCCGCGCCGCTGTCAATGCAGACCCGCGCTGGTCGAGCTGGACAACTCCAACTAACCGCCCTCGAACTGCAAAATGTAAAGCCCGGCATTGGTATCGGTCACATACATCAGGCCTTGCGAATCGACGAAACAGTCGGCGGACTGAATGACTTTCGGCCGGTTCGGTCGTGGATCGTACATGCGCTCGGGATTAGGCGGCACGAAGTGGCCGATTTCGCGCGGGGCGAACGGGTTGGCGATGTCATAGGCGCGCACGCCGGCATTGTGCAGGGTGGCGAAAATGATGCGCGAACTTTGGAACGCCCCGGGCCTATTTTCCCATAAGTTGTGCGGGCCGAAATTACCGCCTTTCTTGCAGTAATCGGCCTCGTCCGGAATCGGCATGGTGGCAATGCTGACCGGGTTTGACGGGTCGCGAATATCGAAGACCCAGATGTAGCGCAGGCCGAGTTTGCAATCGGCGAAATTGGCCTCATCGGCGACCACGAGCAGATTGCGGTCCGGCAGCGGCAATGGCGAATGCGTACCGCCACCGAACGGCGGATCCCAATTGCGGTACGCGATCATCTTTGGCTTTTGTGGATCGGCGACGTCGACCACGCTCAAGCCGCCGTCGCGCCAGGCGCCAAACGCCAGATTGCCGGCGACCAACGCGTGATGCAGCGCGTAGCGCTTGCCCTTGGGCCAGTTCGGTGTCTCGCCGCCGCCGGTCCACATGCCGGGCAGCCAGAATTTGCCGGCCACTTGCGGCTTGGTCGGGTCCGCCAGGTCAACGATCACCAGCACATGGTCGGAAAACTCCGGCAGATGCACCGAGACATAGGCGTATCGCCCGCCGGCATACCAGATCCGGTGCGGTCCCAAGCCGCCAAGCGGCAAGAATGCGATTTCGCGCGGAGCTTCTCCGCGCGAAATGTCGTAGATGCGCAAGCCTCCGGTGAACTTCTGCCCTTCCAGCGCCGCTGCCGAAGTTCCGGAAAAATAGGCTTCCTGGCTGACTTGCATGGTCCAGACGCTGGGGCCATTCACCGCCAGCAGCAGGTCGTCGTGGGTCTGCAGATGATGCGCCCGCGTATTCGGCGGGCAGGGGAGGAAATTCACCGGTGTTGGGTGCTTGGCATCGCGCACGTCGATCACCGTGATGCCGTTGGAAAAACCATGGCCGATATAGGCGAAGCCACGGTTGACCATCACCTGCACGCCGTCACCGCGGCCGCCCTGGTCGCTCTGGCTGACATATTTGATGTTTCGGCTGGCGACGGCGGTCATTACAAAGGCTCCCTATGAAACTTCATCGTAACCCTTCACATCCCCGCGACAAAGACGGGATTGACGACATAGATTATTCATGCCGCTGAACGGAGACATGATGGCCGGCAAAGACACACAGGGGATGATCGCGGTCGACAAGATCGGAACGAAAGTCCTGTTTCTCAATCCGCAAACCTTTGCGACCGAAGTCGTGATCGACGGCTTTTTGCGCACGGTCCACGAATTGCTGGTAGTGCCGGAAAGCGGCCGCGCTTATGTGCCGATCTTCGGCGACGGCATTCATGGCCGCAATCCCAATCCCCAGCACCACCTGTGCGTGTTCGATCTGCACAAGCGCGCCCTGATCGACACCATCGATCTGCGTCCGTATATCGCGCCGCATACGCTCAAGCTCGGGCCTGACGGGCTCATTTACATCACCTGCGAGAATTCCGCGGTGGTCGCAGTCGTCGATTGCCACAGCAACAAAGTCGTCGATGCGATCGATTCCGGCTCGACCAATGGCCATCGCCTGATCATCGCGCCGGACGGCCAGCGGCTCTACACCGAGAACGAGGAAGATGGCACGGTATCGGTGATCGATCTGCCAACGCGAAAATTGCTGGGCAAGATAAAAACGCCGCGGCCGCTCGCCGGCATCGCGATCTCCGCTGACGGGCGTACCGTAGTCGCGGTCGATGATGCGCAGCCGACTCTATTCTTGATCGATACGCAGGCCGGGCGGGTTCGCGATGAGGTGGTGCTTAAGGATGTGCCGAAGCCGGCCCAGATCGCACGTTACGCGCCGGACAACAGCCTTGTCGCGGTGACGAGCCTCAATAGCGACACGGTCAGCCTGATCGATCCGTCGTTTCGCGAGCAGGCCGCCATCAAGGTCGGCTCGCAGCCGATGGACATGGCCTTCCGCGGCGATGAGCTTTTCGTCGCCTGCCAGGGCGACGGTTCGGTGCACATCATCGACATCCCGAACAAACGCGCCAAGCGCAGTTTTGCTGCCGGCAAAGGCTGCGAGTCGCTGGGTTTTTTCTAGAAAGCCGCCCTAATTCATGCGGAAAACGGGGCGAGACGCGGGCGGCGTTCTCCCCTAGAATATTGGTGAGGACCCGTCGGGTTCGCGTGAGGGAGCAAGTTAATATGTTGTGTAGGGGTATTGTGGCCGCGTTCGTCGGAGCGGCGGCGATTGCAAGCGTTCCAGCCGATGCGCAACCGAGCCGCGTGCAAGTCGGCTCGCTCGCCTGCTCGATTTCGGCCGGCGTTGGCCTGCTCGTGGCGTCGCAGCGCAATGTGAACTGCAATTTTCAGCCGGATGGGGGCCCGCCTGAGGCTTATACCGGCACTCTGACCCGGATCGGCGTGGATGTCGGCTTCACCGCCGGCGGCGCCATGGTCTGGGGTGTCTTCACCAGCACCAATCGCTACGCCGGAATGCTCACTGGTACCTATGGCGGCGCAACCGCCGAAATGACCATTGCCGCGGGGCTTGGCGCCAATGTGCTGGTCGGCGGGTCCAACGGTTCGGTCGCGCTGCAGCCGCTTTCGGTCCAGGGCCAGGTCGGGCTCAATGTGGCGGCGGGCGTTGGCGCCCTGGAATTGCATTTGGCCCAGTAATTAGCGCGCTAAATCGGCACGTCGCACGGCGCGCTCAGGCGCGCGCCGCATGTCACCTGCAAATTTCGGCTCGTATCCACGCCATGCTTGCGCGTGCCCGGCATGGCGCAATCGCTGCAGCGGCAATCTGCGGCCGCCGGTGCACGTCGCGATGTCACGCCTCTTGACCCACCCCCGTCAGCACTGAAACGATAGTCTATCCTTCAAACAATAACTCCCTGCGGTCCGCGCCGATTGACCGGTCCGCCTGCGGGAGGCGGTGCGGGAGGTTTCGATGGCGACAAATGGCGGTAATGGCACGCGTGCGGTAGGTCCCCGCTGCGTCGCGCTGGTCGGTCCGTTCCAGAGCGGCAAGACGACACTGCTTGAAGCGATCCTCGCGCGCACCGGCGCGATTGCGCGCCAGGGCACGATTGAAGCCGGCAATACTGTCGGCGACGCCAGCAAAGAGGCCCGCCATCATCGCATGAGCGTCGAACTGACGGTCGCCACTGCCAATTTCATGGGCGACAATTACACCTTCATCGATTGTCCCGGCTCGGTGGAATTCGTTCACGACATGCGCGCGGTGCTGCCGGCGATCGACGCCGCTGTCGTGGTCTGCGAAATGGACGAGAAAAAGATTCCGCAGCTGCAGCTCATTCTGCGTGACCTGGAAGATTGGAAGATCCCGCGCATCCTGTTCGTCAACAAGATCGACAAGGCCAGTGCCGGCGTCCGCGATGTGCTCAATCTGCTGCAGCCGGCCTCGCGCACCAAGCTTATTCTGCGGCAAATCCCGACCTTCTCCGGCGACCTCATCAGCGGCTTCGTCGATTTAGCGCTGGAGCGCGCGTTCGTTTACAAGGAATACGCCCCCTCGCAGGTCGTGCCGCTCGAAGGCGACGCCGCCGATCTGGAAAAGACGGCGCGATTTTCCATGCTGGAAACGCTGGCCGATCACGATGACGAGCTGATGGAGCAGCTGCTCGAGGACATTCAACCGCCGCGCGATAAGGTGTTCGACGATTTGACGCGCGAATTGCGCGACGGGCTGGTCTGTCCGGTACTGATGGGCACGGCGGCGCGCGCGGGCGGCGTGTTGCGGCTTCTCAAGGCGCTGCGGCACGAGTCGCCGGGCGCGGCCGACACCGCCAAGCGACTTGGCGTCAAACAGGGCGGTGATGCGGTCGCCTATGTGCTCAAGACGCTGCACACCACTCATGGCGGCAAAATGTCGATTGTTCGCATGCTCGCCGGCCAAGGCGGCGATGGCACCACTTTCCTCACCGACGACGACGAGGCCGGACGGGTGGCCGGTGTCTTCAAGGTGCTCGGCCAATCCAATGAAAAGCGCGGCCCCGCCGCCGGCGGCGAAACCGTCGCCTTCGCCAAGCTGGAAAAAGCCAGAACCGGCGATACGTTGTCGGTCGGCAAGCAGCCGCATGCGCCGCTGCCCAAGGTCGCGCCTTACCCGCCGGTGCTGGCCATCGCCATTTCCGCGAAGGAACGCAAAGACGACGTTAAACTCGGCCAGGCGCTGCACAGGCTCGCCGAAGAGGACCCCTCTATCACCATCGTGCACAATCCGGAGACGCACGAAGTCGTGTTGTGGGGCCAGGGTGAAATGCATTTGCGCGTCGCTACCGAACGCTTGAGCGACCGCTACGGGGTCGCCATCGAGCGACGCACGCCGAGCGTGGGTTACCGCGAGACCATTCGCAAATCGGTCACCCAGCGCGGCCGCCACAAGAAACAATCCGGCGGTCACGGCCAGTACGGCGACGTCATGCTCGAGATCAAGCCGATGCCGCGCGGTGCGGGATTTACATTTCAGGAGCGGATCACCGGCGGGGTGGTGCCGCGAAATTACATTCCCTCGGTCGAAGAGGGCGTCATCGACGCGCTTAAGCACGGGCCGCTGGGTTTTCCCGTGGTCGATCTCAGCGTCGCTTTGATCGACGGCTCGTATCACACCGTCGATTCGTCGGACATGGCGTTCCGCACGGCGGGGCGCATCGGCATTGTCGAGGGCCTGCCGCAATGCCAGCCGGTTCTGCTCGAGCCCATCCATCTCGTCGAGATCGTCTGCCCGAACGAGGCGACGGCGAAGATCAACGCGTTGATGTCGAGCCGGCGCGGACAGATATTGGGCTTCGATACGCGGGAAGGCTGGGACGGCTGGGACGTTGTGCGCGCCAAAATGCCGGAAGCCGAGATCGGCGACCTGATTGTAGAGATTCGCTCGGCGACCGCGGGCGCCGGCACCTTCACCTTCAAATTCGATCACATGGCCGAGCTGACCGGCCGCACCGCGGACCAGATCGTCGCCGCACGCCGCGCCGCGGAGTAGCCGCTGAGCTGGTCATGCCTGGTCATGCCCGGCCTTGTGCCGGGCATCTCGATTCACGAAGCTGTGCATCACTGCGCGAGATGGCCGGGACAAGCCCGGCCATGACGAGAGTGCAGGCCATAATCGCAATGGACTTGAACCATGCCTGCTTATTGGGTCGCACGTTCCAAGATCAACGATCCGGTCGAATACAAGAAATATACCGATCGGGTGCCGGCGATCATTGCCAGATATGGCGGCAAAGTCTTGGCCCGCGGCGGCCGCTTTCAGATCATGGAAGGGCCGCACAAATTTCAGCGCTTTGTGGTGATCGAATTTCCCAGCTTCGAGCAGGGCGTCGCCTGTTTCACATCGAAGGAATACGACGAAGCAGCCGCGTTCCGCCGCACCGGCGCCGGCGAGGTCGAGACCATCATGGTCGATGGCGGCGACGCCACGACGTGAACGACGCTCACTCCTATGCGGCGACGCTCGATGGAGCTCCGGGCCGCGGCACCGTAACCCCGGCGGCGGCATAGTCGTTGAGCTTGTTGCGCAGCGTGCGGATCGAAATTCCGAGTACGGCCGCCGCCCGCGTTCGGTTACCGAGGCAATGCCGCAGCGTTTCCAGAATCAAATCGCGTTCCACTTCGGCAACGGTACGGCCGACCAGAGTGACCAGATTGGCCATAGCCGACATCCTCCTCGACCGCTCGCCGGGCGCGCATTGGCGACGGGCTTGCTTTGCGCGCGCCAAGCTTTGCCCGCGCCATAGTTAGCGGCGGGTTAATGCGCGGTGTGGAAGCGGGCTGAGCAATGAAAGTCGCACGCCCGAGGCGGCGTGCGCCGGACATTCAGATGGTCATTGACGGTATTGCTGAATGCGCGTCGTGCGCAGTCCGGCCAGGCCGTGCTGATCGATCGAATATTGCCAGGACAGGAATTCTTCGACCGTCAGGGTGTAGCGGCTGCAAGCCTCTTCGAGCGACAGCAAGCCGCCGCGAACTGCGGCGACGACTTCGGCTTTGCGGCGGATGACCCAACGTTTCGTCCCGGGCGCCGGCAGATCGGCAACGGTCAGGGGCGAGCCGTCCGGCCCGATCACATATTTGACCCTCGGGCGATGGGGTTCAGTCATAGGAACTCTCGCGTACTCGACTACTCTACAGCGGGCCAATCTACGGGCGCCGACTTAAGATTTGCCTAAGCGGAACCCCGGGTTTTAGCGCCATTTCCAGACAATTCTCACCGGCGCAGGGCTCGTTCGCGGGCGCTTCTTGTCAACACGTTAACAGCTCGTTCCGAGCTGACCCTTCAGCACCGGCATGGCGGAGCGGGACCGCGCCGCCTATAGTAAGGGAGCGAGCCGCTCCTTTGGGCGGACGGCGCAATGCCGGCCGCGTCCGGCCCGCGGCCCGGCTTCCCGATGGTCTTGGTTGCACGGCTTTTCCGATGTCTTCTGCTATGGCTTTGAACACGCTCGATCTCGAAGGACCGCCGTCGCAAACGCGCGTCGTGGTGGCGATGTCGGGCGGCGTCGATTCCTCGGTCACGGCGGCATTGCTGGCGGAGGAGGGCTACGACGTCGTCGGCATCACGCTGCAGCTCTATGATCATGGCGCGGCGACCCATCGCAAAGGTGCCTGTTGCGCCGGCCGTGACATCCACGACGCTCGCGCCGTGGCCGCGCGGATCGGCATTCCGCATTACGTGCTCGACTACGAGCAGCGCTTCAAGGAGGCGGTGATCGACCGCTTCGCCGCAAGCTACGTAGCCGGCGAGACGCCGGTGCCGTGCGTCGAGTGCAATCAGGCCATCAAATTCCGCGATCTGTTGGTGACCGCGCGCGAACTCGGCGCCGCGGCATTGGCGACCGGCCACTACGTTGCCTCCCGCCGGCTCGCCGACGGCCACCGCGCCCTGTACCGGGCACGCGAAACCGAGCGTGACCAGAGCTATTTCCTGTTCGCCACGACCCGGGCGCAGCTCGATCTTTTACGCTTCCCGCTGGGCGATCGCAGCAAAGCCGAGACGCGCGAATTAGCCCGCCGCTTCGCCCTCGCCGTCGCCGACAAGCAGGACAGCCAGGACATCTGTTTCGTGCCGAACGGCCGCTATGCCGACGTGATTGAACGGCTGCGGCCCGGCGCCGCCGGACCCGGCGAGATCGTCGATCTGGAGGGCCGCGTGCTCGGCCGGCATGACGGCATCATTCATTTCACGGTCGGCCAGCGCCGTGGCCTCGGCGTCGCCACCGGCTCGCCGCTCTACGTGGTGCGTCTCGATGCGGCGTCGCGCCGGGTCGTGGTCGGTCCGCGCGAAGCGTTGCGAACGTCGCGCATTCGCTTGCGCGACGTGAACTGGCTGGGTGATGGCAGCATCGAGAAAATCGTGAACGATCATCGCGAGATCTACATCAAGGTCCGCTCGACGCGCGCGCCGCAAGCCGGCTGGCTGCACCGCAACGCCGACGACTTTGACGTCGAGCTGATCGGCGGCGAAGACGGCGTTTCCCCTGGACAGGCCTGCGTCTTTTATGACGCGGCCGAGGGGCAAGCGCGCGTGCTCGGCGGCGGGATCATCGCCGGCGCCCACCCGCTGCCGCACGCGACCGCGGAGGCGGCGCTCGCGGCCGCCCGATAACCGCGCATGATCGCTTCACGAAACGGCCGCGGCGCCGGCAGGGATTGTCGCGCTGGCGTCCGGCGGCGCTGACATCCGGCAATGGCCGATCAACTTGACAAGGCAGTGATCGCCAAAGCCTACGCGCGCTGGGCGCCGATCTATGATTTGGTATTTGGCGCAGTGTTTGACCGCGGCCGCAAAGCAGCAGTGGCGGCGGCCGAACGAACCGGCGGCCGGATTCTGGAAGTCGGGGTCGGCACCGGGCTGTCCTTGCCCGATTACTCCTCCGCCAACCGGCTCGTCGGCGTCGACCTTTCGGCGCCGATGCTGCGCAAAGCCAAAGCCCGCGTCGCCGAACGAGGGCTCGGCAACGTCAATGGCCTCGCGGTGATGGATGCGCAGCATCTCGGATTTGCCGAAGCGGCATTCGATGTGGTGGTGGCCCAATATGTGATTACGGCCGTGCCCGATCCGGAGGCGACGCTCGACGAGTTCGTCAGGGTCACCAGACCGGGGGGCGAGATCGTTCTGGTGAATCATCTCGGCGCCGAGACCGGGCTGCGGGCGGTCGGCGAAAAATGCTTCGCGCCGCTTGCGCGCCGCCTCGGCTGGCACCCGGAATTCGGCTGGCAGCGGCTGGCGCGCTGGGCGGCGCGGCATGGCGGCGTGCAACTCATCGAGCGGCGGGCGATGCCGCCGCTCGGTCATTTTTCTTTGATCCGTTTCGCGCGGACATCCACCGCCTAGACCATCGTTCCGAAAAGTGGAAAGCAAAATGCTTGTCTGCCGTTTGGCTTTAACCACGGCGTCCGGCTTCGCCCCTGGCGCTAGCTTGTCAGGGCCGGCGCCTCGGTGACGGCTCGGCCATTTTCCAGGCGAAGCAGGCGGTCGCAGTCGGCGAGACTCACATCGCGATGCGCGATCATGACAATCGTCGGGCGCGGCTTGATCGCCAGCACGGCTTTGATGATTTTGCGTTCCGCCGCAACGTCGATCGCGCTCGTCGCTTCGTCGAGCACAAACAGGAACGGCCGGCGCAGCATGGCGCGGGCAAGGCACAGCCGCTGGCGTTCGCCGCCGGAAATCAGCGTGCCGCGTTCGCCGAGCACGGTGTCCAGTCCGGCCGGCAAGCCGGCGACGAAACCATCGACGCCGGCAGTGGCGAGGGCGTCCCAGATCTCGGACTCGCTCGCCTGCGGATTGGCCCACAGCAGATTGCGGCGGATGGTGTCGCGGAACAGATACGGATCCTGGACGACATAGCTGACGTGCTCTCGCCACGTGATTGCCGCCGCGCCGCGGATCGGGGTGCCCGCGACCGCGATCTCGCCGGAATCGGGTTCGATCAAACCGATCAGGAGATCGGCGAAGGTGGTCTTGCCGGCGCCAGTCGGCCCGCTGACGCCGAGAAAGGTCCCCGGCGCGATGGTGAGATCAAGGCGCTCGATGCCGGCGCCGGCTCGGCGCGATCGGTCATGGTGGAAACTCACATCGCGAAACACGATGGGGCCCGGCGTCAGCCTGATTGCGGGCGCGGCGGTGTCTACATTCTCCGCAGCAAGGTCCCGTTCGAGCGCGAGCAATTCCGCGTGCGCGGGGACGGTGCCGGCGAATTCTTGCAGCGTGTCGCTCATCTGCATCGCCGGTCCGGATATCCGGGCGAAGATCAAAAGAATCGTCAGGATAACCGCCGGCTGGATGTCGAATAAAACGAGCCCGACAAACGCGATCAAGGCGCCGAGCAGCCCGGCAATGATGGTGGCGGCGAGCCGATTGCGGTTGTCCCGTCGGATATAGGCGAGCTGCTCGCGTGTGATGGCGGCCAGGCTGGCCTGAAATTCGTCGACGAAATTGGCTTGGCGGTTTTGCCCGGCGGCGAGTTTCAAGCCGCCGAGGAACTGCGAGGTCTCGTGCATCAAGGCAATGCCCATGCGGCTTACCTGCGTGCCAAAATCATGCGCTTGCCGCAGCATGGCAAAGCCGACGGCGGCGCCGATGCCGATCAGAAAAAGCGCCACGGTCGTCAAAACGGGCGCAAGCAGGAAAGCGATGACGACCTGTGCGCCGATGACAACGATGCTCGCCGAGAATTGGACCAAATGGTGGGTAGCCGCGCCGACCCGGGCGATATCGCCGCTCATCAGGTGGGTGACGCGCGCGTGCTGCAAGCGCGACACGACCGGCCACGGCGCCGCAGCGAGCCGGCCGGCGAGGCGAGCGCGAACGGCTTCGATGAACCAGGTTTGGATCTGCGCCAGCTTGATGTTGCGTCGCGCGACGATAATCGCCCGCATGACCACCAGCACGGCAAATACACCCAGCAACAAACCCAGCCGCGCCGCGCGCGTCTGCGCGTTGGCGATCGCGAACGCCTGCGCAAGCAAGCGATGGGTCCATCCGCTGCCGCCATCGGACACGGTAACGATCGACAACAGCGGCACCAGAAGCAGGAGGCCGACGCCTTCGAAGATTGCGGCCAGGACGGCGAGCGCCGCCGCTATCACGCCGCTGAGCCCGGCAAACGCCGCAAAATCGCGGACGAAGGCGATTGTCTGCCGAAACAGTGCCGCGATCGGCGAAACGGACTGCGTCAGCGCAGGCTTCGTCGTCGGCCGATCGCCGTTGGTTGCGCGGTGAGGTCCCACGAGCCTTACCCGGCGGCAACGCCGCCAATCCCCGATCCGCCGTTGTGGCAAGATCCCTTTAGACTCAGTAGCATAAACCCCGCGCCGCGGCCGCAGGCAAGCCGCTCGCCAAGCTGCGGAATCCCGCTTGGAAAGCTGGCGTCGCTGGCATAAATGTGCGTCCTGCGCACAGCGAACGCTGATCCGCTACGGCAGGCCAAGTGCCGTATTGGGGAGTGTGCGAGGTGATCGCGGTTGGCGGAGTAGCTCAGTTGGTTAGAGCAGCGGAATCATAATCCGTGTGTCGGCGGTTCGAATCCGTCCTCCGCTACCAATCCCATTCCGAGCGCGACGACAGGGCAC
>JBQCCX010000452.1:0-2903 GCA_051961815.1 Xanthobacteraceae bacterium | reverse complement strand
GCCTGATCAGAGGTGGTATGATGAAGCGGACGCAGGCCGTAACGGCTTGCGTCAACGAGTCTGCGCGTAACGCGAAGGCGAGCCGCCGGTCATCATGGCGTCGAGTCGCGTGCGTTCCGGATCGAAGGTGGCGAGCAGCGTGCCCTCGAGCACACGGCCGCGCGGCAGCTTTATTTTCATCGGGTCGACGAAGCGGCCATTGATCAGAATTTCGTAATGCAGGTGCGAGCCGGTCGACAGCCCAGTGGACCCAATATACCCGATCACCTGTCCCTGCCGCACCTTCTTGCCGGCTTCCATGTTGCGCGCGAAAGCCGACATGTGGCCATAGGCAGTCTCGTATCCGTTGGCATGGCGGATGCGAATATATTTGCCGTACCCGCCCTCCCAGCCGATCTTATCGATCACGCCGTTGCCGGCGGCGAACACGGGCGTTCCCGTCGAGGAGGCCCAGTCGACGCCGGTATGCATCTTTTCGTAGCCGAGCAGAGGATGATTACGGCCGCCGAAGCCCGACGTCATATTGCCTTCTGCGACCGGCTTGCGGACCAGGAATTTCTTCGCGCTCTTGCCGCTCTCGTCGTAGTAGTCGACGGTGTTGTCGTCGGTCGTTTGATAGCGGTAGAACTTTTTCGTCTCTCCGCCAGTGGTCAGCGAGGCAAACCATACGTCGACCTTGCTGTTGTCGCTTGGGTTTTCGTCTTCGCCGGCATACAGGATTTCGAACGAATCGCCCGGCTGAACTTTGCGCTGGAAATCGACATCATAGGAATAGATGCGGATGAACTTGTCGATGGCCGAACGCGGCATGTGATTGCGTAATCCGGTCTCGTAGATGCTTTGATAGAGCCGAACTCCTTTGCCGTCATCGTCGTCCTCATCACTGCTGGAGGACGCGACTCTGTTGGCCCGGCGCACATCCACGGAAACGTATTTGCCCAATTCCGACCATGCCACCATGGCCTCGACCGCGGTGTCGGTGGCGATGACGACGCGCACGGGCCGCAACCGTATGCCGTCGCTTGCCGGTGCGAGCAGAATGCGAAGCTTGTAGCCGTCGCGCGGGCTGCTGTCCTTTCCGCGCCCGCCGAATGCCGCCGTGATCGCCTTGATCTCGTCTGCCGTTGCCCCCATCTCCCGCAAGAACGCGGAGACGGAATCTCCTTTCTTGAGCACGATCGTGCGCTCATTCCACGCATTTCCTCCGGTCACCTGCGCCGTGGTTTTGGGGAGCAAGCTGACGTTTTCGGGTACGATGCGCGGTTCGAAACCAGCATAGGGATCGTGGCGCTCGGGAGCGTAGGCGGCCAACGTGGTGGGAAGTGCACTCGCGAGCACCGCCGGATTCTGCGCCAAATTGCCGTCCCAGTTCGCCGCTTCGCGCACGCGCGCGAGCACCTCATCGATCGACGCCACCGCGGCAATGTTTGCCCGCGGCACGGCCATGTTGAGGTCGCGCGTTACGAACGACACCTCGGCGTCGGGCTCGGCGCCGGCGGCATCTTGCGCACTCACCGGAATGCCTTCGGACTGCGCGGCCATCTTCTGCGCATTGAACGCAGGAATGTTGGCGGATAGCTCCGACACCGACAATGATAGATTGCCTGCCACGCGGATGAAGGGCCGCACGCGGACAATCTCGCGGTTGCCGCTGCCGCGGCTGGTTGTGGAGACGCGAATGACCTGACGCGCGGCATTGGCCTCGCCGGGCGGCGGCAAGCGATCGGCCTTACGCGTGGAGTTGCTCACGCGCTCGGCGATACCGGTGACGGCGGCGCGCAAAGCTCCTTCCACGCGCTCCGGCACGGTGGCGAAGTTGGTCTCGCCATCGAGGGCGGCAAAAACGGCCCCGCTCATGAGGGCGGCGCCGCAAAGGCCGGTCAGGATGATGCCGCTGAGCCATTGCACCGAAACGCGGCGGCGGTCCACCAATCCGCTGCTCTCGCCGTCGACCGACAATGGCGGCTCGTTGCCGAGATCAATCTGCTCGGCCTCCAAACTCGAACGCAGCGCCGCGTGCCGTTTGCCCTGCTCCAAGCCCGACATCCCCTGCGCCCACGCCCGCGGGCGGTTACCGCAACACCAAAAGGTGCCAAACGCGACCGGGACGACGGGCGCCGACTTGAAGGAACGGCGCACGCCGCCGCCTTCACGGTCAGTCAACGACCGTGTCCTAGCTCTTCTGGCCTAATCGCTGGGTTCGCCGTTCGTCACGGTTTGCGGGACGCCGGCCAATTCCCCCCGAAGTGACACCTCCCATTGCGCCGACAAGAGGGGCGGAGGAATGTGGCCGCAGTACGGCGTGGGCAGGCCTTTCCAACCCCTGCTAAGCCCCCTATATCATTTGAGAAGATCGCTGTTGCCCGATTGCACCGGGAGGGCCGATTTTGCCTCTGCCGGGGAGTTGACATTTGGCAGTTCGGGTCCCTATATACTGCGAATTCGGCACGCCGCCGCCTCGGTGCGACGGCGCGTCTTCGAAGCTCCTCACTGATATTCGGTGAATAGGCTCCCGATAACAATCGGAGGCCGCGGGCTTCGACGGCTCTCCGGTTCACCCCGGAGGGCGGGACCGCCCGGTCCCAGGCTGTTTGACAGGTGAATCGGAAGAAAGAGAAACGTGGACGGCGGAGTCCCTGCGCGCCGCGTCCCTGATCGAGGGTGCATGCCTTCGAGGGGGGAGCGGCCGGACGAGACTTCGGCGGTCGACGTTTCAGGTCAACACCCTTGTCATGCAGGCGGGGGCATGGGCGCCGTGAGCGTCCGTGCTTGCGCGCGCATGGACAGGAGTGGGACCTCGTCAAACGTTGTGATCAGCCGGGAAAAGTTCTCATCCAACTTGAGAGTTTGATCCTGGCTCAGAGCGAACGCTGGCGGCAGGCCTAACACATGCAAGTCGAGCG
>JBQCCX010000451.1:0-7655 GCA_051961815.1 Xanthobacteraceae bacterium | reverse complement strand
TCGTCCTGCTGGTGTTTGGAGGCCGCAACAAGATTTCGGACATGATGGGCGATGTCGCGCGCGGAATTAAAGCCTTCAAGAAAGGCATGGCCGACGACGACACCGCCGAAGCCGCGAAATCCGATGCGCCGGTGAAGACGATCGATCATCAGGCGGCTGCGGACATCAAGCGGCGGGCCGAATCCGAGAGCAAAGTCTAGCTCTGCCGCTCGCGCGCCGGTCGCGGCAGCTTCACATCTTGATCGGCGGCCGCGGCTAGCAAAGGCGCGGCCGGAGAGTTTTCATGTTCGACATCAGTTGGACGGAATTCCTGCTCATCGGCATCGTCGCGCTCATCGTGATCGGGCCGAAAGAGCTGCCGACAGTGATGCGATCGCTGGGGCAATGGAGCCGCAAAATCCGGAGCCTGGCCGCGGATTTCCAAAATCAGTTTCATGAAGCCATGCGCGAAGCCGAAATGGCCGACCTGAAAAAGCAGGTCGACGACGTGGCATCGGACATCAAGAATTACGATCCGCTCAAGGATGTGCGCGCCGACGTCGAGGCGATGGGCAAGGATTTGGACGATAAGGTGAAGAGTCCGGACAAGGCAGCGAACCAGGAGGCAGCCACAGCGACGGGCGATCCGCCGGGCAGTGCCGCGGCAGCGCCGCCCGCGCAGGAATTGCCGATCTCGCAGGCCGCCGCTGAACTGCACGACAAGGAGGTCGCCGCGGCCGGAATTGCGCCCGTTGCGCCGGAAGCAGCGGCAGAATCTTCATCGTCCGGCGGCGGAGCCAAGCCGCAATGAGAAGCGAAGAGGAAGAAAAGGAGATCGAGGCCACCAAGGCGCCCTTGATGGATCATCTTATCGAGCTGCGCTCGCGGCTGATCAAGGCGCTTGCCGCGTTCGCGCTGGCCGCGATCGTTTGTTTTTTCTTCGCCCGCCAGATCTACAATGTGCTCACCTGGCCTTACATCTGGGTCGCCGGGCCGGAAAATTCGAAATTCATCTATACCGGGCTCCTTGAATATTTCATCGTGCAGCTCAAGCTTGCGCTGTTCGGCGCGGCATTCATTTCCTTTCCGGTGATCGCCACGCAGATCTATATGTTCGTCGCGCCTGGCCTTTACCGGAACGAGCGGCAGGCTTTTCTGCCGTATCTGGTCGCGACGCCGGTCTTCTTCCTGCTCGGCTCGATGGTCGTCTATTTTGTGGTATGGCCGATGCTGGCGCGGTTTTCGCTCGGCATGCAGCAATTGGGCGGACCCGGTCAGGCCACCATCGAGCTGTTGCCGAAAGTCGAAGACTATCTGTCGTTGATGATGAAGCTGATCCTCGCCTTCGGCGTGGCGTTTCAGCTTCCGGTCATTCTGACCTTGCTCGGGCGGGTTGGTATCGTTACTTCCGATCAGCTCAGGGCGAAGCGCCGCTACTTCATCGTGATCGCTTTTGTCATCGCCGCCGTGCTCACGCCGCCGGACGTGTTGAGCCAGATGTCGCTCGCCTTGCCGCTGATCGCGCTGTACGAAGGCTCGGTCTGGTCGGTGCGGCTGGTGGAGCGCCGCGCCGCCGCCGAGCGCGCCGCTGCGGCCGCCAAGCCCGCCGAGTGAGTGCTGTCGTCATTGCCGGGCATAGCCGTGCGAAGAACGGCGTCGCGAAACTCGCCTAGGCCCGGCAATCGATGCATCGTTGAAGGCAGCGTGAATGCGTGGGTCAATGGGGTCGCGCGACGCTCGCGTCGGGGCAGCCATCCCGCGCATGACGCGTTCGAAGTGCTATAACCACCGCCCGACTCGTTGAGATCTATCCATGCACGACATCCGCTTCATCCGTGAGCACCCCGACGCGTTCGACCGCGCGCTTAAGCGCCGCGGGCTCGGGCCGGAATCAAAGCGGCTGATCGCATTGGACGAAGAGCGGCGCAAAAAAATCCTCGAATTCGAAACCGCGCAGGCGCGCCGCAATGCGGCGTCAAAAGAAATTGGTGAGGCAAAGAAGAGCAAGGATGAGCGCAAAGCGGCCGCGCTCATGGGCGAGGTCGCGGGCCTCAAAGAGACCATCCCGCAGCTGGAGGCCGCGGCGAAGACAGCGTCGCAAATGCTCGACGATGTGCTCGCCGAATTTCCCAATCTGCCGCTCGACGACGTTCCGGACGGGAACGATTCAAACGACAATGTCGAGCACCATCGCTTCGGCGCCAAGCGCAACTACGCCTTTACGCCGAAGCAGCATTTCGAACTCGGCGAAGCGCTCGGCCAGATGGATTTCGAGACCGCGGCCAAGTTATCAGGCGCGCGCTTTGTCGTGCTCAAGCAGGGTCTGGCGCGGCTCGAGCGCGCGCTCGGGCAATTCATGCTCGACGTCCACACCGGCGAGCACGGCTATGCCGAAGTCGCGCCGCCATTGTTGGTGCGTGACGAGGTGATGTTTGGCACGGCGCAGCTGCCGAAGTTTGCGGAAGACCAATTTTGGGCGGTGAAAGGCGAGTTGCTGGTCGATGCGAGCGAAGAGTTCGTATCCAGTGCTGATCGTTTTCAAGCGCAAGCTGCATATTTGGATTTTCGGTCAAAACTGAGAACGGAACGTCTCGGCCTTATCCCCACCGCCGAAGTGCCGCTGACCAATCTGGTTCGCGAATCCATCGTCGACGAAGCGCAACTGCCGCTGCGGCTCACCGCTTGCACACCGTGTTTCCGCGCCGAAGCGGGGGCAGCGGGAAAAGACACCCGCGGCATGATCCGCCAGCACCAGTTCACCAAGGTGGAGCTGGTCTCGATCACCACACCCGAGCAATCGCGCGGCGAGCATGAGCGCATGCTGGCTTGCGCCGAGGAAGTCTTGCGCCGGCTCGATCTGCATTATCGCGTCATCACCCTGTGCACCGGCGACATGGGCTTTGCCGCGCAAAAAACCTATGACATCGAGGTCTGGCTGCCGGGGCAGAACATGTATCGCGAGATTTCATCGTGTTCGGTATGCGGCGATTTTCAGGCGCGGCGTATGAATGCGCGCTATCGCGGCAAGGACCGAAATGTCCGCCACGTCCACACGCTCAACGGCTCCGGCGTCGCGGTCGGCCGCGCGCTGATCGCGGTGATGGAAACCTATCAAGACGCCGACGGATCAATTGCGGTGCCCGAGGTTTTGCAGGCCTATATGGGTGGAATGAAGAAGATTGAGCGACAATGATTGCATTTGCGGAATTGTCCTGACGCCATGCGTATCCTGGTCACCAACGATGACGGCATTCACTCACCGGGCCTCGACACGTGCGAGGAGATCGCCCGCACGCTGTCGGACGATGTCTGGGTCGTCGCGCCGGAGCATGATCAATCCGGCGTCGCCCACTCACTCTCGCTCAACGACCCGCTGCGGCTCCGCCAGGTGGACGAGCGCAAATTCGCGGTGCGCGGCACGCCGACCGATTGCGTGATCATGGGCGCGCGTCATGTGCTCGACGGCAAGCAAATCGATCTGGTGCTGTCCGGCGTCAATCGCGGCCGCAATGTCGGCGAGGACGTGATTTATTCCGGCACTGTCGCCGGCGCCATGGAAGGCGCCGTTCTGGGCATTCCTTCGATCGCGCTGTCGCAGTCCTATAAATCGCGCAGCGGTCAGCCACCGTTCTGGGAGACCGGACTGCGCTTTGCGCCTGACATCATCCGGCGCGTGCTCGCCGGCGGCGTGCGCGATGGCGTGCTGATCAACGTCAATTTTCCCGATTGTCGGCCGGAAGAGGTCAAAGCGATTGTCGTCACACCGCTCGGGCGCCGGCGCCAGGAACGTTTGCATATCGACAAGCGCGTCGATGGCCGCGGCAATCCATATTACTGGATCGCCTATTCGCGCTTAAACCCGTTTCAGGCGGAGCAGGGAACGGATATTGCGGTGCTCGATGAACGGTGCATCGCGCTCACCCCGCTGCGGATCGATATCACCGACGAGCCGACCATGACCAAGCTCGCCGAACTGTTTGCGAAGGAATTGAAGGGCGGCGCTTAGTTTGCGGCGACAGCCTCGATGGCTTCCGCGAGCGCGTCGACCTGGAACGGTTTCTGCAGAATCGGTGCCGTTTGATAGGCTTCGGGCAAGCCGCGCTGACCATATCCGCTGGCAAAAATAAATGGCACGCCGCGCTCGACCAGAATTTCGACGACCGGCGTCACCGGGGTGCCGTTCAGATTGACATCGAGGACGGCAAGATCGAATTCCGCCTGCTTGGCCAGGGAAATTGCCTCGTCGAGGCCGCCGGCCTCCGCTGCGACACTGTGACCAAGATCCGTGAGCATGCCTTCGAGCAGCATCCGGATCATCAGCTCATCCTCGACAATGAGAACGCGCTTACTGGAAGCGACCGACCCGTGACTCATGCGGCTACCCCCGTGCTTGCGCCCAACGCTTCAGACCGCCCTTGGTTCCATTCCCGACAATCTCCGGTTCGGCCATCTCGACGGCGATCGGGTTCCGGCGGCACCCTGCCGCCCCGAGTGTAACAGAGCTGGCGGAGTGCTAAAAAGCGGCCGCATTGAGCTAAAATCAGCGAGGCCACCGTGGCCGCAAAGCCAGCCGCAGGCGACGTCGAGCGCATGGAATTTCAGCTTGCGTTGCGACGGCGCGGGATCAGCGATCGAGCCGTGCTGCGCGCCATGGAGGAGGTGCCGCGCGGGAATTTTGTCGCGCCGGGTTTCGTCGACAGCGCCTATGCCGATCAAGCGCTGCCGATCGAGTGTGGGCAGACGATCAGTCAACCGTTCGTCGTCGCCTATATGACCGAACAGCTCGAAGTCGGTCCACAACACCGCGTGCTCGAAATCGGGACCGGCTCCGGGTACCAGGCCGCGATTCTCTCGCGCCTTGCCGCCGAAGTGGTCACGGTCGAACGCTATCGCACCCTTGCGGATACTGCGGGGGCGAGAATGAGGGCGCTCGGCTACAGCAACGTCACCGTCCGCGTCGGCGACGGGATGTCGGGGGCCCCCGACCTGGCGCCGTTCGAGCGCATCATGGTCACCGCTGCGGCTGAAGACATTCCGCAGGCGCTGGTGGCGCAGCTTACCGAGCACGGCAAGATGGTGCTGCCGGTCGGACCCCGACATGATGCGCAGTATCTGATCAAGCTGACGAAGCATCTTGGCGGCGAATTAACCCGCGAAGAGCTCATTGCGGTGCGATTTGTGCCCTTGTTGCCGGGACAAGCGCGAGAATTGTAGCGGCGAAGACACACAATCGATTATTGCGAAATATCTTTCCGGGCTTAAAACCCTGTTTACCGCGAGGTTGTTTATTCGCTTGTCCTTGTATTGCGTACGAGTGAGTAACCATGCGCGTATCGCCTCGAACGGCCGTTTGGCCGCAACTGGTTGCCATTTCGTTAATCGGATTGGGAGTCGCAGGCTGCGCCGATACCACGCGCTTCGGCGACTTGTTCGGTTCGACGAGCTCAATCCCCTCCCGCAGCGACAGCTACGCCCCCGGCGCCCAGAGCGCAGTAGAGACCAAGCCGCTGCCGCATTTGGCCAATGTCGACGATGGGGCCTCAGCTTATGGCCGCAACACCAGCGGGTATCGGCCAGAGGCGAATGGCGCGGCCCGCGCCGCTCCGTCCTATCGCTCGCCATCCCCCGCGGCCACCCGCAGCGCTTCGGCAGTCCAGCCCGCGAGCTCGACGCGTGGCGGGCTTGTCGCTCCCGCGGTGATACACGTGGTGCGGGCCGGGCAAACGCTCCACAGCATCGCGCACATTTACCACAAGCCGGTCACCGTCATCGCCAGGGCCAATAGCCTTCCTGTCGATGCCAGGCTCAAGGCCGGCGAGCGCATCACAATTCCAGACATCAAAGAGGCGTCACAAGCCACTCCGGTGCGAGCCGAAGTGCCCGCTGCGGCGGCGACCAGCAAGGTGGCCATGGCGGACCCGTCGCAAACCGTGCGCGTCGTTGAACCTACTCCGACAATGTCCAGTCAGGACGCCGTCAAAAACGCGGAGCCGGCCGGGAGCCTGCCGGGTTTCCGCTGGCCGGTGCGCGGCCGCGTGATCGCGGCGTTCGGACCGAAGCCAAATGGCGTCCAGAATGACGGGATCAATCTCGCCGTGCCCGAGGGCACCCCGATCAAGGCCGCAGAAGAGGGCGTGGTTGCCTATGCCGGCAGTGAGCTGAAGGGCTATGGCAATCTGGTCCTCGTTCGCCACCCCAATGGCTTCGTCACGGCCTATGCCCATGCCAGCGACATCTTGGTCAAACGCGGCGAGGCGGTGAAACGCGGCCAGGTCATCGGGCATGCCGGTCAAACCGGCAATGTCACCTCGCCGCAGCTGCATTTTGAAATCCGCAAGGGCGCGACCCCGGTCGATCCCGCGCAGTATTTGAACGGAGCTTGATACGGATGCCGGATGACGGAAAATTTCATCCGGCATGTGACTTCCGCTATCCGTCCTCCGTCATCCGCACTCCCATCCGTCCGGCCAGATCCTGAACGTATTGCCACGCCACGCGGCCAGAGCGCGCGCCGCGCGTCGTGGCCCATTCCAGGGCTTCACGGCGGAGTTCGGCGCCGTCTAACGGCACCCGGTAATGGGTCACGTAGCCTTCGACCATTGCGAGATATTCGTCCTGGCTGCAGCGATGAAAGCCGAGCCAAAGTCCGAACCGGTCCGATAGCGACACTTTTTCCTCGACCGCCTCGCCGGGATTGATCGCAGTCGCCCGTTCGTTTTCCATCATGTCGCGGGCCAACAGGTGCCGCCGATTTGAGGTCGCGTAAAAAATCACATTTTCGGGACGGCCCTCGATGCCGCCTTCGAGCATCGTTTTCAGGGATTTATACGATGTGTCCTCGGCGTCGAACGACAGGTCGTCGCAAAATACAATGAATCGCTGCGGCACGTTGCGCAAAAGGCTCATCAGTTCCGGCAGCGACTCGATGTCCTCGCGATGGATTTCAATAAGCTTCAATCCGGCGGCAGGATAAGCTTTGCCGATCGCGGCATGGGCCGCTTTGACCAGCGACGACTTGCCCATACCGCGCGCGCCCCACAGCAGCGCGTTGTTGGCCGGCAAACCGCGGGCAAAGCGTTCGGTGTTCTCGACCAAGAGATCGCGGACCCGGTCGATTCCTTTGAGAAGGGACATGTCCACGCGATTGACGCGGCGGACGGCTGTCAGCCGCCGGCCCTCGGGATGCCACACAAACGCTTCGGCCCCAGCAAAGTCCGTCGTCGCCGCGCTGGCCGGCGCCAGCCGTTCCAGTGCGCCGGCGATGCGGGCGAGAAGCGCAGCGTCGCCGCCATCGGCTTGAGCACGCGCGGCGGCGCCCGCGCGAGCCGCCGTCCGGGGTGGGAAATTGTTCGCGCTCTTGCTTGAGCCTGTGTTTGGGCCTTTGCTTGGGCGCGCGGGAGATTTAGCCATCTTTGCACCGACTTGCGGCCTTCCCTTAGCTGGGTATGCAAGCGGCGGCAAGCCAAGGCGCCGCGCGGCATATAGGTTTCCGCGGCGTTGAAATTGAGCCAACGGCGGCTATAGTCCGCGCCGATTTTGCGCGCAAAATCGGCCGTTCGAGCCAGGCGGCGCGCCATTCGTGCGGCCCGATTTCACCCGGCTCTTGGAGGAACAATGTTTATTACGCCCGCATTCGCGCAAAGCGGTCTGTTTGGCGGCGATTCAGCCGGCATGCT
>JBQCCX010000450.1:0-3379 GCA_051961815.1 Xanthobacteraceae bacterium | reverse complement strand
GTGCTCGACAAGATCTTCCGCGAGTTCTGCATTGGTAAATGAATCGTTAATCCGGCGCTGTTTCACGTGAAACACCATTTTGACCACCCAAGGTGCATTCACTAAAAGGCGGCGGATGTGGCGAAGCGGATTTTGGTAAAGGCATGGATGGTCGGTTCGACGTGATCGTGGTCGGTGGCGGCCACGCCGGCTGTGAGGCGGCGGCCGCGGCTGCGCGCGTGGGCGCCCGCGTCGCGCTTGTCACCCAGCGCTTCGCGAGCATCGGCGCGATGTCGTGCAATCCGTCCATCGGCGGCCTGGGCAAAGGCCACCTGGTGCGCGAGATCGACGCGCTCGATGGCTTGATGGGTCGCGTTGCCGATGCCGCCGGTATTCAGTTTCGTATGCTCAATCGCCGCAAGGGTCCGGCGGTGCGCGGGCCGCGAGCCCAGGCCGACCGCAAGCTTTATGCGGCGGCGATGCAGAACGCGATCTGCATCAGTGCGAACCTGACCGTCATCGAGGGCGAGGTCGACGATCTGCTCGGCGATGAACGGGCAACCGGCGTTCGCTTGTGCGATGGGCGCGTCTTTGGTGCTGGCGCGGTCGTCCTGACCACTGGCACGTTTTTGCGCGGCCTCATTCATATCGGCGAGCGGCAGATTCCCGCGGGCCGGATGGGCGAGGGGCCGGCACTCGGCCTGTCGGCGACGTTGGAGCGGCTCGGCTTTCAACTGGGCCGATTGAAGACCGGCACGCCGGCGCGGCTCGACGGCGCCACGATCGACTGGGCCAGCGTCGAGATGCAGCCCGGCGACGACCCGCCTGAGCCGTTCTCCATGCTGACTGAGCGCATCGTCAATCGCCAGGTCGAGTGCGGCATCACTCGGACCACCGCGGCGACCCACGCGATCATTCGCGCCAATGTGCATCGCTCGCCGATGTATTCCGGCCAGATCCAGAGCCGCGGTCCGCGCTACTGCCCGTCGATCGAAGACAAGATTGTGCGCTTCGGCGAGCGCGACGGTCATCAGATTTTTCTCGAGCCCGAGGGGCTCGATGACACCACAGTCTATCCGAACGGCATTTCGACCTCGCTGCCGGAAGATGTGCAGGCGGCGCTGATTGCCACCATTCCCGGGCTAGAACGCGCGCGCGTCATTCGCCCCGGCTACGCCATCGAATACGACCATGTCGATCCACGCGAGCTGCAGCCGAGCTTGCAGACCAAGCGTCTGCCCGGATTGTTTCTGGCCGGGCAGATCAACGGCACCACCGGTTACGAGGAAGCAGCCGCGCAAGGCTTGGTCGCCGGCCTCAACGCCGCGGCCTCTGCCGGGGCGGGTGCACCGGTTCTGTTCGACCGCGCCGAAGGCTATCTCGGGGTGATGATCGATGACCTGGTCACCCGCGGCGTCAGCGAGCCCTATCGCATGTTCACATCGCGCGCCGAATACCGGCTGACCTTGCGCGCCGATAATGCCGATCAGCGGCTGACGGGCAGGGGGATCGTGCTCGGCTGCGTCGGCCAAGCGCGGGCGGCGCTTCACGGCGCCAAAGTGGCGGCTCTCCAGGCAGCGCGGGACATGGCGCGCACGCTGAGCCTTACGCCTACAGAGGCCGCGCGCCATGGGCTCGCCTTGCGCCGCGACGGGCAGCGCCGCTCGGCTTTCGAAATCCTGTCCTACCCAGAAATCCGCATTTCCGATCTGGCGCGGATCTGGCCGTCTTTCGCCGCGCTCGATGCCAAGATCGCAGGGCAGCTGGAGATTGATGCGAAGTACCACGTCTATCTCAGCCGCCAGGCGGCGGACGTGGAGTCGTATCGCCGCGACGAGAGTCTCGTCCTGAGCGAAGAACTCGATTATGCGACGCTGCCCGGCCTGTCCAATGAGGTGCGCCAGAAATTACAGCTGCATCGTCCGCGCAGCATCGGGCAGGCAAGCCGGATCGATGGCGTCACGCCGGCCGCCCTGACGCTCTTGGTCGCGTATCTGCGCCGGACCCGCGGCAATGCCGCGCGCAAATCCGCCAGTGGCGCAGCCTGATCTCACTGCCGATCGCACTCGCGCGCTCGCGCTGGTCCCTGTTTCACGTGAAACAGCGGCGCGGCTCGACCGCTATGCAGCGCTGCTGCTCGACTGGCAAAGCCGTATGAATTTGGTCGCGGCATCCACCATCCCGGTGCTGTGGACCCGTCACATCGCCGATTCACTGCAGCTCCTGGCGATCGCGCCGCAGGCGCGCAAATGGGCCGATCTCGGCTCCGGCGCCGGTTTCCCCGGGGTGCCGATTGCCTGCGCACTGACCGATCAAAACGGGGTGGAAGTCCACCTGATCGAAAGCAACAAGAAGAAAGCCGGCTTTCTGCGTGAAGCGGTTCGGGCCACCGGCGCGCCGGCAATTGTCCATGCTGAACGCGTAGCCGACTTCGCTCGCGCGTTTCGCGGCGACCTTGATGCGGTGACCGCACGAGCCGTTGCGCCATTGCCAGAATTGCTTTCGATCGCATATCCGCTGTTGAAAAGCGGCGCTCAGGGCCTGTTCCCGAAGGGACAAGATGTGGATGCTGAATTGACCGAAGCGACTAAATGTTGGAGCATTCAGGCCTCTTTCGTTCCGAGTCGCACTGATCCAAAGTCGCGGATTGTGGTGATTCGCGGGGCCAAGCCGAAGCGCAAATAACAATTTTGTGCGATCTTGAGTTGCGCTTCACACGCAAAGGTTGCAGGCCATGACCGAAGCCGCCGTCTCAATGCAGGACTTTTCCGCGCCGGATCAGGCGCGGTTGGCGCTCGCAAGCAAACCGCCGCGGGTCCTCGCCGTCGCCAACCAGAAGGGCGGGGTCGGCAAAACCACCACCGCAATCAATCTCGGCACCGCGCTCGCGGCGATCGGCGAAGACGTGCTGATCGTCGACCTCGATCCGCAAGGCAACGCGTCGACCGGGCTCGGGCTTGATCGTCGCAACAGGCGCTGCTCGACCTATGACGTGCTGACCGCACAAGCGACGCTGCGCGATGCGATCGTGCCTACAGCCGTACCGCGGCTTCACGTCGCTCCATCCACTCTCGATCTATCCGGGCTTGAACTCGAGATCGGACAAGCGCGCGATCGCGCGTTCCGTTTGCGCAATGCGTTGGCGAGCTTGAATGCGCAGGACGACGCCGGGGTGCGCTTCACCTACGTGCTGGTCGATTGCCCGCCCTCGCTCAATTTGCTGACGATCAACGCCATGGCCGCGGCCAATGCGATCGTCGTTCCTTTGCAATGCGAGTTCTTCGCGCTGGAGGGATTGTCGCAACTTCTCAAGACCGTCGAATCGGTTCGCGCGCAGCTCAATCCGGAGCTCACCATTCATGGTGTCGTGCTGACCATGTTCGACGCGCGCAATAATCTG
>JBQCCX010000449.1:0-2018 GCA_051961815.1 Xanthobacteraceae bacterium | reverse complement strand
GCGCCCTACAAGAACAACGGCAATTACCAGACCGCGGGCACGATCGAGCGCGAGATCGGCGGCGTGCGCAAGGAGCACCGCTTCATCCGGGCCGACGCTTATGCCGCCTACGACGACGCGGTGACGTTTACGGTCAACAAGGCGCGGCAGATCATCGACCTGCAGGGCGACAAGATTTTCGAGCCGCCGCGGACCTAAGAACTTCACTCCGCTCGTCCCCGCGAAAGCGGGGACCCAGATCTGCCTAACTGGATTCCCGCTTGCGCGGGAATGAGCGGAATTAATTCCTCACTTACCTCTTGCCGAACACGATCAGCACTTTGGTCTGCCGCGGCGGCAGCGGCGCGAACGGATCGCGTGGATCGGGCGGCGCCGGCGGCGGCACGGTCACTCCGGCACTGGCGAATTTCACATTGGTGACCTTCTCCTCCTTGATCAGATATTGCATCAGCGCCGCGGCGCAGGCATCGGCGAGCTTCTGCGCGGCTGCTGCCGGCGTGCGGTCGGAGCGGCACTCGATGCGCACCGGCGATTTGGCGCGCTCGTAGATCAGGTTCGCGGCTTGCGCCAACAGGTCCGAGGCGCTGGCGCGCACCTTGCCGTCCTCGAAACTGTAGAGGAGATCCGCATTCACCTCGACGCGGATCTCGTTGGTCATGTCGCGCACCGGCAAGCGGCGATAGGTTTCGCTTGACTGCTGCCGCTCGAGCGGCGCGCTGAAGACCGGAGTCTGCGCCGCCGCGGCGCTGGCGAACGCCGCCAACGCGCCGAGTGCGATAACCGCAGCGCGCATCGCTGCCAGACACTCATTCTCCCTCTCCCCATGGGGGAGAGGGTTGGGGTGAGGGGGTACCGAGTTCGAAGTCGGACTCTCGATCCCCCTCATCCTCTCTCGCTTCGCTCGCTCGACCTCTCCCCAACGGGGAGAGGTAAAGTGTGGAGACGCGCGCATCGCGCGCCGGACGCTTTAACTCAAGCCCTCGACGATGCGCAGATCGCGCTCGACCGCGTTGCCGAGCACTTTGAGCGCGGCCTGATAGCCCGGGCTGTCATGCGCGGCGGCGGCCTGCTCGACGCTGTCGAACTCGACCAGCACCACGCGCTGCGTGAGACCCTTCTCGTAAGCCTTGGCGGCGGTGCCGCGGGCGAGAAAGCGTCCGCCATTGGCGGCGATCGCGGGGCCGGCGAGCTTGGCGTAGGCGGCGAGCGCGTCGGGGTTGGAAATCGAAAAGTAGGTGGCAATCCAGTAAGCTTTGGCCATCGTGGCTTTCCCCAATTTGTAACGTTGTACGAGTGCCGGCGAGATTATCAGGCCCGGCTTGCCGAAGGCGAGGGGGCTGCCTCGTCATGCCCGGGCTTGACCCGGGCATCCATGCTGAGAGGCCGCCTCTCATAGTTTCGTTTGCCGGACTGCACTATGGACCACCGGCTCAAGCCCGGTGGTGACGAAGAAAACGAGCACTTGCTAAGAAAGCTCACCACGCCGCGACGGCGCGGCCAATATCGAAAATGAAAGCGCCAAGCGCGCAGGCAAGCAGGCCCGAGCCGATCGAACCGAAAATCACCGCCGACTGGATTTTCGTCAGCGTGTTGCGATCGACATGAAGATTGTCGGCGAGGTGAGCCACATCGAAATGAACCTGGCGATGGGTCATGGTCGTGTCCCTTTGGCAGCGCTGCTGCCCTCGCTCGGCCGAACCTCCCTATGCCTGAAAACGATGCCGCAAATGGCTGGCGGTATCAGTGACCCAGGTCACACCGTGAGTCACACCGTCGGGTCAGGCGTCTCTGCTTGCGCATTAAACGACCGGCTCGCGTCCTTGCCATGCCGGCTGCAAACAGGTCTGAGTTGCAGGCATGGCATGATCGCGAGAAACGGGCACCGCTTTGCCGAAAAGATTATGCTGCCACAATGAGCTAGACCGCAAACCGATTCGACCCGATTCGCCGCGACGTCATTTCAATTATCATTTCACTTTACCGCGAGGTTTGCCGCATTCTCGCCGCATCCGCAAAAG
>JBQCCX010000448.1:0-2670 GCA_051961815.1 Xanthobacteraceae bacterium | reverse complement strand
CGGATGTTCAAGCGGTCGTCAATTATTTCGAGAGCCATTTTTCCAACCCGATCACCATTACCATCGATGTCGGCTACGGCGAAGTTGACGGCTCCTCGCTCGGCTCGGGGGCGCTGGGCGAAAGCATTACTTATTTCGATCCGGTCTCCTATGCACAGCTGCAAAGCGCGCTCGCTGCCACCCTTAATGCGAATGGAAATTCAGCAGCCGCCGCGACATTGCCGGCGACAAGCCCGGTGAGCGGACAATGGTGGGTGTCGACCGCCGAAGCCGAAGCCTTGGGCATAACTAGCGCCAGCAACAATCCGGACGGTTATGTCGGCTTCAGCAGCACGGCCAATATTTTCGCCTACAACGACACCAATGGCGTGCCGAGCAACCAATATGATTTCATGGCGGTCGTCGCCCATGAAATCTCCGAAGTCATGGGCCGGCAGATGTTCGACGGCACCAAAGCCTTCGGCAGCGGTGCGAGCTACGATCCGCTCGATCTGTTTCACTACTCTGCGGCGGGCGTGCGCGATTTCACCGGCTATACCGGATACGCTTCGGCCGACGGCGGCAAGACCAGTCTCGACGCCTTCAACACTGTTCACGGCGGCGATCTGGCCGATTGGGCGTCGAGCGCCGGCAATGACGCCTTCGATGCGTTCGCAAATCCCGGCGTCGTCAACGCAGTCACCGCGTCCGACCTGACCACGCTCAACCTGCTCGGCTGGAATCCGGTGGCCTCGACACCGCCAACGACCCCGGTCGTGACGCTTCAGCTAGCCAGCGACACCGGCTGGTCGTCGACCGATCACATCACGGCAAAGGACACCCTGACCGGCACGGCCGATCCGAATGCGACGGTCAAGATTGCGCTGGGCAGTACCGTGCTTGGCACCGTGACCGCGAATGCGAGCGGAGTGTGGTCGTTCACGCCGGCGGGACTTGCCGATGGGCAATACACAATCACCGCCAGCGAAACCAATGCGGCCGGTTTGACCGGTTCCGCCTCGCTCAATTTCACGCTCGACACCGTCGTGCCGGTCGTGACCTCGGACACCGTGTCGGGTACCGGCATCAGCGGCGGCGGCGGTCTTTTGACAGCTGGCCAGATGGCGGTCTTTACGCTCGCGATGAGCCAGGCGGTTACGGTCGCGGGCGGCGCGCCGGCTTTGACGCTCAATGACGGCGGCACGGCGATTTACGATGCCGCTCACTCGACCTCGACCTCGCTTGTTTTCGACTACACCGTCGCGGGTGGCCAATATGCGAGTAGCCTGTCGGTCACGGACGTCAATTTGAACGGCGCAACAGTGACTGAAGTAGCGGGCAACGCCGCCAGTTTCAGCGGCGCAGTCAAGAATTTTCCCGCTCTTGTGGTCGACGCAACGACACCGACTGCTCTGCCGGCGCATGCTCACGACCTCCTCGGTGGCACGGTTGCCACGAATGCGGCGCAAGGCGTGCTCGTTGGCGATTCCGATGCCAACCCAAGCGACGTGTTGAGCGTCAGCGCGGTGCTCGGCTCAGGCGCGAATGTCGGTCAAGCCGTGAACGGCGCATTTGGGGTGTTAACGCTCAACAGCGACGGCAGCTACAGTTACAACAACACTAATTCGAGCGCAGTCACGGCCGCAGGCGGCGTCACCGAAGATCTCTTCAACTTCACCGTCAGCAACGGGCACGGCGGCACGGCCGACGCCACGCTCGCAGTGTTGATCACCAGCCCGAACGATATGTACAAGACCGGCGCCGCCGGCACGACGCTTAAAGGCGGCTCGGGCAATTACGTGCTCGACGGCAGTGCCGGGCATATGACCCTGGCGGCTGGTAGTCAGGGGCAACAGTGGCTCGTCGGCGGGCCCGGCGATACGTTGAGCGGCGGCAAGTCGACCGACACCTTCATGTTTGCACCGGGATTCGGCAAAGAAACCATCAATAGTTTCAACGTGAATCAGGACGTGATCGATCTGCCGCAAAGCCTGTTCGCCAATTTCGCCGCGGTGCAGGCCGACATGCATGCGTCCGGCAGCAACACGATCATCGTGATCGACGCCAACGATGTGATCACGTTAAATCACGTGTCGATCACGAGCCTGCACGCGTCGAATTTTCACTTTCTGGTCTGACGCTCGCCGGTCGAACGCTCGCTGGTCCAGCGCGCAAGCCGCGGCTCAGCGCTGGAAGCCGGGCGCGTAGGAATATAGTCCGCCGGGGGAATATTGGCCCGGATTACCCCAAGCCAAAGCGCTGTCGCGCGCCTCCCGCTCTTGCCGCTGGCGCGCCAGCACGGCTTGGCGCTCGCGGGCGAGTTTGGCGCGGGCGACCTTCTTGGCGTTTTCCCGCGCTTCGGCGGCAGCTCTCTGCGCTTCCGCAGCTTTCCGCGCCTCGGCAGCCTTTTGCGCCTCTTTGGCCTTATCGGCGTTTGTCAGCGCATCGCGGTCGGAGCCCGCGATGACCGAGACGGCCGAGTGCGGCAGCCGGGTCGCGCGCAGTTGCGAGTCGCCGAAACCGACCAGCGCCGTCATCACGATCGCGAAAGCCGTCACCATTGAGAAGAAGTACGCAAGGAGGGAAAGCACCATGACGGCCGCTCCGAGCCGGACGCTACTCCAGTGCCCTTGAGACGAGCTCGCCTGGAACGATTTTCAAGTCAGCCAACAACCGCAGGCAGTTATTCCT
>JBQCCX010000447.1:0-2395 GCA_051961815.1 Xanthobacteraceae bacterium | reverse complement strand
GACGAAGAGCTCATGATCGCGCGGCACACGGTGTCGTTTATTTCACAACGCGCGGCGGCGGCCGTGAGCTGAGAACGGCCATCGACAGGCGCGAGTGACATCTCCGCTTTGCGCCAAAAACACACGATACCTAAACAACGGGTTATTCCGAGGCCGGCTGCCAACCGGCATTCTTCAACGTCATTCCGGACAAATCTAACGTCGACCCCCGCTTGAGATTTACTGCCCGAATCTCAAGGTTCACGCCTTTTGCGTTTTCGAGCCGCGCCATGCTTGCATGCCCGACGACCGCGGCTTTCGGGTCCCGGGCACTATAGGTTCCAAGAATATCTGCTGGGCTGTGCAAGTTGGAAACCGTCCCGACGAGATCGACACTTGTGACCCAAATTCTGCCGACTTTAGTGCCGGTGACGCCCAGTCGATACCTTTGGTTCTGATAGAACAAATATCCGCTCGCGTTATCGTATCCGGGCTTTGAAAAAGTAATCTGAATACGGGCTTCGTCTTCTGCGTGAATCTGGCTGGATGCACTTATCGCGGGCAGCGCCAAGGCAATAACGGTTGCGATGACTTTAAAAGTCATGGCGCGGATTTTTTGAACATACGCCACCTCAGCGGACCCATCAGCTCAATTATTGGAAGCTCCACATGGCGAGCAAAGCAGAAACTACGAGGTCAGGCCACGGGCATCGGCACGGAAAAGGGGCCCCACCTGAACCTTCCACCGCCGAAATAGCCTCGGCAAATGTGCAGCCGCAACTATGCCTTCCGAGGTTTTTAAAGACGATATCCATATTTGTGCATACAGGCAGCGCCGGCCGTGTAGCCGTGACTATGAGACGTTGAAGGCGCAGTGACACTCAGATTGAGTTGGCCCTTACAGTGCGCCAATGCCTGCTCATAAGTGAGTTTTTTATGCTTACTCGCAGCGAATGCCGGACTGAAGGCCACCAGTGAACTCATTACGATCACAGCCGCGGCTGATGCAGTGCGTTTTTTCATATCGACCTCCCGTATTTTATTTGACAGCAAAGAGTCTGGTTTTCGATTCTCACTGAGCATGCTCGCACAACGACGCCGCTGCAACGAACTTCCCTTGATCAGGAAATTATCGCACGCAGGGCTGGATTTTCTTCAATTTCTACGACTTTGTGCGTCCAAACTTTGACTTTAATCAAATTCGGTTTGCCGCCGAAATTTTAGATTGCGGCTTAAGAGACTTTACGCCCGGAGGTTCGCCATGGAAGCAACTGCAGCCAAACCCAAAAGCGAAAAGGACGCAAGCTGCTGGCGAGGTTTTCAGCCCGGCCCTTGGCTTACCTCCATCGACGTTCGGGACTTCATCGCTCGCAACGCCACTGCGTATTCCGGCGACGAAAAATTTCTGTCCGGACCATCGAAGCGCACCAAGGCCGTCTGGGAAAAGCTGCAACCGTATTTCAAGGACGAGCAGAAGAAGGGAGTGCTCGCGGTCGACATGCATACGCCGTCGACGCTCCTTGCCCATAAGGCCGGCTACATCGACAAAGCGAACGAAGTCATCGTCGGATTGCAAACCGACCAGCCTTTCAAACGGGCAATCTTTCCGTACGGCGGCCTGCGCATGGTCGAGGCGGGCCTCAAGGCCGCCGGCTTCGAGGCCGACGCAACCGTCCACCAGACCTTCACCAAATATCGCAAGACGCATAACGACGGCGTGTTCGACGCCTATACGCCGGAAATCATGCTCTGCCGCAAGTCGGGAATCATCACCGGCCTGCCGGACGCCTACGGCCGCGGCCGAATCATCGGCGACTACCGGCGCGTCGCGCTCTATGGCGTGGAGCGGCTGATCGAAGCCAAAAGAGAAGAGCGCCGGCAAATCGACGACATGTGGCCGACCGACGAGGTGATCCGCCAGCGCGAGGAATTGGCCGAGCAGCTGCGCGCGCTCGAAGATCTCATCGCCATGGCGAAGCTTTACGAGTGCGACATCAGTCGTCCGGCTGCCGACGCCCAGGAGGCCGTGCAATGGACCTACCTTGCCTATCTGGGCGCGGTGAAAGAAGCGAACGGCGCGGCAATGTCGATCGGCCGGATCTCGACTTTCCTCGATATCTATATCGAGCGCGATCTGCGGGAAAAAATTCTTGACGAAGCGGGCGCGCAGGAGCTGTGGGACCAGCTCGTGCAGAAACTTCGTATCGTGCGTTTCTTGCGCACCCCGGAATATGACGCGCTGTTCAGCGGCGATCCGTATTGGGCGACCGAGTGCGTCGCCGGGATGAGTTTGGACGGGCAGCCGCTCGTCACAAAAAGCAGCTATCGCATGCTGCACACGCTGACGAATCTCGGCCCGGCGCCGGAACCGAACATCACGGTTCTCTGGTCCAAGCACATGCCGGACAATTTCAAG
>JBQCCX010000446.1:0-3606 GCA_051961815.1 Xanthobacteraceae bacterium | reverse complement strand
GGCGGCAATTCGATCGGCTACCGCAATCACGTCCTGCTGCCGCTCCATGTGGTTCCGGCAGAACCCGCAAAACAAACCGCGCTGCGCCTTAAGCTCGCCTACGATGTCTGCTTCAACATTTGCATCCCGGCGGAAGCCAATCTTGTGCTGCAGCTTGGCGGCGATGGCGCCGAGGATGCAACGATCGCGCAAGCCGAGCTGCGCGTGCCGCGCCCGGTCGCGCTCGGGCAACAGCCGAGCCCAAATGCGGCAGATGAGCGCGGGACTTACCGCGCTCTGGCCGCGACCGCTCAAGGCGCGGCGGAAAGTTCTGAGCGCCACAGCAAGCCGCTGGCGATTCTTGGCCTGCGTCGCGAGCCCGGCGATACCCATGACCGCGTCGTCGTCGATGTCGAGGCGCCGCCAGGAGCGGCTGTCGATCTGTTCGTCGAGGGCCCGACTCCCGATTGGTCGCTGCCGACACCGCAACAGAGCGCCGCCGATGGCGCCATCCGCCATTTCGAATTCGAGCTCGACGGTCTGCCCCCCAATGCCAAAGTCGACGGCGCGGCGCTGACTTTGACGGCGGTTTCCGGCGACGACGCCATCGAAGTCACGACCCATCTCGACTAATCCGCAACAGACGTTAGGTTATGGCCCGGCCGCTAAAGCGATACCGCTTTGAACAGAAGCATCATCTCGCTTTAGCTTTTTGTTTGCGCATGATCTTTTCGGAAAACCGGTATCCGTTTTTCCGGATCATGCTATAGAGCGGACGGAATTCTATTGACGAACGCGAGAGGACAGGATCATGGCGATTAAGGTTGGCGAGCGCGTACCCAGCGGCAGTTTCATGACGATGACGACCGATGGGCCGAAGCCGAAGACCACGGACGAATTGTTCAAGGGCAAGAAGGTGGTGTTGTTCGCCGTACCCGGCGCCTTCACGCCGACCTGCCATCGCAATCACCTGCCCGGTTTCGTGAAGAACGCCGCGGCGATCAAAGCCAAGGGCGTCGACACCATCGCGGTCACCGGCGTCAACGATGTGTTCGTGATGGACGCCTGGAAAAAGGCCTCCGGCGGCGACGCCATTGAATTTCTCGCCGACGGCAGCGGCCATTGGGCCAAGGCAGTCGGCTTGACCGCCGATTTGAGCGAACGCGGCCTTGGCGTTCGCTCGCAGCGTTACGCCATGCTGGTCGATGACGGCGTGGTGAAGGCGATCAACGTCGAGGACGCGCCGGGCAAAGCAGAGATTTCCAGCGCCGACAATATTTTGAAAGCGCTGTAGGAGCCCTGTCCGCTCATTCCCGCGCAAGCGGGAATCCAGACATTATGCGCTGGGTCCCCGCTTTCCGCCTTCGCGCTCGGCGCTTCGGCGGACTCCAAACCCGCCGAAGCTCGCCAAGCGAGCGTAGGCGGGTCGCGGGGACCAGCGGCTGAAGAGCTACCACCCTCGCTACTTTGCTGCGCCCCTGATCTCCGCGATCGCTTGCCGCGCCAAGAGATCGGCGCGCTCGTTGAGCGCATGACCGGCATGACCGCGCAGCCAATGCCAGCGGATCTGATGCTGGCGCATTGCCTCGTCGAGCCGCTGCCACAGATCGATGTTCTTGACCGGCTTTTTGTCTGCGGTACGCCAGCCATTGCGTTTCCATCGCGCCAGATAACTTGTCACCCCGTCGCGAAGATATTGGCTGTCGGTGTGCAGATCGACGCGGCATGGCCGTTTGAGCGCTTCGAGCGCGGAAATCGCCGCCATCAGCTCCATGCGGTTGTTGGTCGTGTTCGGCTCGCCGCCTTTGAGCTCTTTCTCGTGATCGCCAGAAGCCAGGATCGCGCCCCAGCCGCCCGGGCCTGGATTTCCGGAACAGGCGCCGTCGGTGTGAATGACGACGTGCGGCAACGGCTGCGAGGCCGGTTCCGGTGCCTGTTCGCTCACGGCTCGACCGCTCCGTAATCGCGTGAGTTTTTGACCCGCTGATGGAAGCGCAGTTTGCGCGCATATTCGCGCGGGTCTTTCGGCCGCACCAAGGCGCCGGGCGGCACGTCGAGCCAGTCGACCAGCCGCGTCAAGAGAAAGCGCAGCGCAGCGCCGCACCGCGCGCGAACAAAGGCAGCTTCTCCCATTCCTGGTGCGACAGCGGCCGCGTTTTCGCGTAACTGGCGAGGAGCGCGCGGCCCTTGGTGACATTGAACGAGTGATCGGTCTCGAAACACCAGGCGTTGAGACAAATCGCGACATCGTAAACCAGCGTATCGGTGCAGGCGAAATAAAAGTCGATCAAGCCGGACAGCTTGTCGCCGAGGAAAAATACGTTGTCCGGAAATAGATCGGCATGAATGACGCCCTGCGGCAGGCCGCGGGGCCATTCGCGCTCCAGCACGGCCAGTTCGGCGGCGACGAGCGTCTCCAGATTACGATCGACTTTGTGCGCGCGTTCGCGGCAACCCTCGTAGAGCTGCCGCCAGCCGGCGACCGAGAGCGCATTGTCGCGGCGCATGGCAAAATCGGCGCCGGCCAGATGCAGCCGCGCCAGCGCCTCGCCGAGCGCGCCGCAATGGGCGGCGCTGGGACGGCGAATCCACATACCGTCGAGAAAGGTCACGATCGCCGCGGGCCGGCCGGCGAGCTTGCCGAGCACCCTGCCGGTGCGGTCTTTCACGGGCTGCGGACAATTGATGCCGCGGCCCGCGAGATGCTCCATCAAACTTAAGAAGAACGGCAGATCGCGCTCGGCGACGCGCCGCTCATAGAGCGTCAGGATGAAATGGCCGGTTGCGGTATGGACGAGAAAGTTCGAGTTTTCGACACCCTCGGCGATGCCCTTGTAGGACAATAACGCGCCGATGTCGTAGCCGGCCAGAAACCGGCTCAGATCCTCGGCCGCGACGTCGGTATAGACTGCCATCAAGCTCCCCGCGAACGCACTAGTGGTCCGATTCTAACATTCGCATCGGGATTCGGCGGGTTCTCATGCGAATGTTAGAATCAAAAGGACCACTAGCAACTATAAAGTCTACGTGGAGCTTTGGATTTGACATTCGCTGTCACGAGTTCGCGGCCAGGACGGGTAGCGAATGTCAAATCCGCTCCACTCGCAGCCTAGGCCGCACCGCCACCGAGCCACCGCATATAGCGTGCGGCAAGATCGGCCGTTTCCGGCCCGCCGTCGCGATAGATGACGGAGGCCAGCGAGCGGCCTTCGGCATGCGCCAGCCGAAACGCCATGTAGCGGTATTGCTCGGGATAATGCGCCGTGGCGGCGTTTTCGAACAGCGCATCGAAAGCCGGCGACGGCTCGACCGGATCGAGCCGGTCGCGCTCGTAGATTGCGGCGCGTTCGGCAATCAGCCAGCTTTCGCCGCGGCGCTCGACGCGATCGAGAAAGCGGGAAAACGAGGTGAGATCGGCCTCGACCGCACCGAATTTCTGCCGCACGCGGATGATCACCGGCGTCTCGGCGATGGCGCGATCCTTGCCGAGCCTGATCGTCGGAGCAAACAGATGATGGCGCGACCAGCCGCGGCTCGCGGCAAAGCCGGCGCGGCAGCGCTCGACGAATTGCTCGAATGGGCCGCGAAACCACGACACCGAAATGTGGCCGTCGGGAGTGAATGTGC
>JBQCCX010000445.1:0-29663 GCA_051961815.1 Xanthobacteraceae bacterium | reverse complement strand
TTCCGGCGACCAGGCCAGCGCCGGCGCGGTTGTGGCGATCGTCTGCTTGGCCCCCTCGCCGTAGGACTGCCAAGCCAACGTTGCGGCGACACCAATGAGAATTGCAGCGGCGGTGCGCGCGAAAGCGCGCAAATGCCGCCGTTTCGTTTGCTTCATGACTTTCCGCATCTGCTCGTCTATGGCGCGCAGACGATAATAAATTGTCGTTCGCTCCGACGTCTCGAAGTCGAGGTGATGACTGATACGCAAAAGTAGACTGTGCAAATCCTCGACGGGCCTCAAGTGAGCATCGCCGCCTTGAAGCTCCTCGCGAGGAAGGGCTGCCCGATCCGACGGCTGCTCGGCCCCGTCCACTCCAGCCGCATTATTAACCAGGTCAGGCGCTTCGATTTGTACCGGTGTGCTGTCTGCCGAAGTCATCGACTTGTCCCCCTCATGTCGGTGCATGGGTTTTGTCACCGCCATTACGCCGCGGAGTGGTTCTTTTTGCGGCGAATGATGGTTTGAATTTGGACCAGTGGAGAACGGGCACCGGCACCGGACGCCCAGCGCCGAAACGGCAGGCCGCTTTATTCAATGACCTCGTCGGCGCGTAGCAGGCTTGCGGTCGGGACGCGAAGACCTGGCGTCTTCGCAACCTTCAGATTAAGCAAAAACTCGAACTTGGTTGGTCGTTCGACGGGGAGCGACGATCGTGATTATTTTTTAACGGCGAGTTCCTTGCGCACAGCGGCGGCCGAATTGCCGACTTTCTCGACCGCGCGGGTCAACTCGTCTCTGGTGACACCAAAATGTTTGGCCCAGTGCTTAAACTCATCCTCCTGATCGAGCATGATCTTGCTGCGATCGCGTGTGACGGTTTTGATCATCATGGTGTCACGGACTTCGACATTCCGCGATGCCGGACAGCGAGTGCGGTCGGGGCCGACCGGGGGCCAAACAAGCAGTGCCCGGAAAGCTCGAAATCACAGGTCTGGTCGGCGTTATCCGGCAATGGCGCAGCGATTATAGCGGGCGATGCATCCGGCCGAGCAGCCAACCAATGCCGAGCGCCACGATGGCGCTGGTATAGGGCTGGGTTTCGATCCTGTCGCGAAGCCAAGCATCGAGATTGGTTGCCGTCTCGCGAGCGACATCGGCGCCCTGACCGTACAAGTCCTGGGCCGTCCCTGCCGCCTGGTTCAGAACGCCTTCAACTTTTGACTTGGTGTCGCCGGTGGCTCGACCGACACCCTCCTGAACCTTGCCGCCGACATTGCGCACGTTACCTTCAAGCCGATTTTCGTCCATGATCAGACCTCCGGGTCTTCTCTGGAACAGTTATCTTCTTCGAAGGTTCCTCCCCGACCCGTTTTTGGGCGGGCGCGATCCCCGAAAATGGAGGCAGCGCGGCGTCAATCCGACGCGTCGCCATTCATTGGTTGTTGTCCTGGCTCTCGAGCTGCATGGCCGGGAGTAAGGGTGTAAGGGCGGGCCTTTGTGTCTTTTGACATTGCAGCCGGCCGACACTTGGCCGGGCAGAATTGCCGCGCTACTCGATCACCTCGTCGGCCAGCGACAGTACGTTGTTTGGAACTGCGAAATTCATCGCCTTGGCCGTCTTCATATTGATAACGAAAAGATAGCGGGTCGGGATCTCAACGGGCAGATCGGCCGGCTTTGCGCCCTGGAAAATCCGGGCCGCCAGATCCGCAGCACGATCGAAGGACTCGCGTGCGTCGGCGCCGTAGGACATCAACCCGCCATCGCGCGCCATGAAGTCCTGTTCATAGATAGCAGGCACTTTGTGTTCGAGGGCAAAGTCGAACACCCTTTTGCGATTGAGGAGCGTAAGCGAGTCGGTCACCATGAGAATGGCGTCCGGCATGTCGCGATTCATTGCCGTGAACGCTTCATTGAAATCGTCCGGTTCGCGAACGCCGAGCGGTTGAACTATCACTCCAAGCTCCTCGGCCGCTTTTGCGGATGCATCGTAGCGTTGCGTCATCCCGCGATCGTCCTTGTTCCACAGCATCGCGACCCGGCGAAGCTGCGGCGACACCGCCTTCAACAATCCCAGACGCTTGGTGGAGAGCGCGGCCGCATCGTCGGCAATCCCCGTCACGTTGCCGCCCGGATGGGCAAAGCTTTGGACGAGCCCGGTCACCACCGGATCGCCCGAGCCAGTGGCAATCACCGTTGCCAGCCCCGATCCCTTGGCCGCCGCGGCCGAGGGGTAGCCCACCGTCACCACCGCATCGACATTGGCGGCTTTCAACTCCTGCATTAGGTTCGCCATCTGCGGAATTTTTCCCGCTGCGCCGCGCGCCTCGTATGCGAGGTTCTCGCCGAGCCGGAAGCCCCGTTTGGCCAGGCCTTCGACGAGCATCTTTCCGGTGCCTTCGGTGGGCGGTATCGGCGGACCGACGGTCAGCGTTCCTATCCGATAGGTCTTTGCTGCGGTTTGGGCGGCAACGGCCTCGGGAGCAAACGCGATGGCGCAGGCAATGACTTGTAAAACATCCCGCCGTCTCATGAGCTGCCCCCAGGAGGTGTTCAAAGCGCAGACGCGCAACACGCGAGTGCTGTAACACCGAACTGCGGCAAGAATTCCGGCCGTTTTGTCCGCAAAAAGCGTTGCCCGTGCCTTACCCGTGAAGGCCCAGGCTGACGACGAGCGCCGTCAGGGCAAACACGCCGACGAGGCCGGCCAGTATCATTACCAGCCAAAGCGCCCAGTTAGTGTCGTGCTGGACAACTTCAAACCGTAAATCGGCCAGATCCGGAAAGTTTTGCCTCGTCATGGGACCTCTCTCAAAGCGGATGGACGCCGCGAGGCCGCGCCCCCCGAAGCCCGTTTTGCCTGTGAGCCGGCCGTCCAGCACCCGTGAGGACCGCAGCAAGCCCGGAATCTATCGGCTCACCAATTACAATTTTACACAATGTGGAAAGAGGGTCGAAGTAGTTCGACATTAAGGTTGGTACTGCCGAACAGATTGACATCGCCTGCAATCCAGCACGGCCGATGAACTGGGGCAGTTTCATGAGTAATCCAGAGCGTTCCGACAACATCCTAAAAGCAGAATACCCCTCACGAGGGCAGAGCGAATTTTACCGTCATGGCAGAGCCGGCGGCTATCAAGGCGAGGAATCCTCGCCCAAGGGCGATTTGTCGCGGCTGCGCCAGTCGCTCGGGCCTGAGCCTGAAATTGTCCATGTGCCGCAACCGACCCGAAGGGTCAGCTGGTTCGTCTCCGGCTTCATGATTGCGCTCGCCTTGGGCGTCGTCATCGGCGGTGTGGTTATTGTCGCGGCCCCGTCCCTCACCGGCAAAGGGGCCGGGACGACAAAGACCGCGGAGGTCAATTCAAAATCGGCGCCAGAAACGAATGCGCCCAATAATGTCGTTGCTGCCGCGCCGGCAGTACCCGCCGTCAATCAACCAGGCCCGGCAAACGCCGGCCTTGCCGTTGCGCCGGCGCAACCGGCCAACAGCGCGCCGGCACATCTGGCGACCGCTGGCGGGGCCAACGAGCCTGCCGCCACCGTTCGCGGCGTAACCGACACTGAAATCCGCTTTGGCATCTCCGCGCCGTTCAGCGGCTCAGCCAAAGAACTCGGCCAGAACATGAAGCTCGGCATCGAGGCGGCATTCAACACCGTCAATGCCAATGGCGGAGTACACGGCCGCAAGCTTCGACTGGTTGCCGCGGACGACGGCTACGAGCCGGCGCGAACCGCCGGGACGATGAAGCAGCTCTACGAAACCAATCAGGTTTTTGGACTGGTCGGCAACGTGGGCACGCCAACCGCGGTGGTCGCGTTACCCTACGCGCTCGACCGCAAGATGCTGTTCTTCGGTGCGTTCACCGGCGCCGGCTTGCTGCGGAGCGATCCGCCCGACCGCTACGTTTTCAACTATCGCGCCAGCTACGATGAAGAAACCGCGGCTGTGGTGAACTATCTGGTAAAAGTGAAGCGGCTGGCCCCGGAGCAGATCGCCGTCTTTGCGCAGCAGGATGCGTATGGCGACGCCGGCTTCGGCGGTGTCGAGAAGGCCATCCGTTCGCTGCGCGGCGCCAGCGACATCCCGATTGTGCGGCTCGGCTATCAGCGCAACACGGTCGACGTGGATGACGCCGTCGCACAGCTGCAACAGATCCAGCAGCAAAAGAACCGGCTGCCGATAAAAGCGATGATCATGGTGCCGACTTATCGGGCCGCGGCCAAATTCATCGAGAAGACCCGCGACCTCTATCCGGACATGATATACACCAGCGTGTCGTTTGTCGGCAGCACTGCGCTCGCGAATGAGTTGATGCTGCTGGGCAAGAAATCCGCGACCGGAGTTATCGTCACGCAGGTGGTGCCGGCGCTCGAGGGCCACTCATCCTTGGTGCTGGACTACAAGACCGCGCTTGCCAAGTACTTCCCCGGTGAGGCGCCCGACTACGTGTCGCTGGAAGGCTACGTGGACGCCACCGTGCTGATCGCGGCACTGCGACAGAACGGCCCCCAGGTCGACACCGAGAAACTCGTGAGCACACTGGAAAATGTGCACGACCTCGATATCGGCCTTGGAACGTCGGTCGCCTTCAGCCGCTCCGAGCACCAAGGTGTGCACAAAGTGTGGGGCACACAGCTCGACGGCGACGGCCACTATCAGCCGATCGATTTGCAGTAGACGCGACTTCGTCGCACGGCATGCCGCGGATTTGTCGACGGAGCGATCAATGGGTCTGCTAGCGAATATGGATCTGGTGGCGACGAGCGTGAGCCTCGTCGCCCTGATCCTGGGTTTCTCGATCGGCTGGCTCATAGCCCGTTGGCGTTTCGCAACGACGATCGCCGAGCTCAACAGGGATCTGGTTCTTGAACGCCGGCTCAACAAGCAATTGTGTGACACGATCCAGGTTGGCGCTGCGCCGGCTTTCGTTCAGGCACCGGAGCTGACGAGTGCGGTCGCGCCGCCGCGTGAATCGACGGTGATGTTGAGCTAGCGGCATCGCGCTGCCGGCTTGGCGGGCTCTGCGCCGGGCTCTGCCTTTCCGCCGCGCGGCGCGATCGCCTCACCGGCGTTTCGCCGGCTTCTTGCCCCCAGACGTGTTGAGAGCGACGGCTGCGCGGATAAGCGCCTTGAACGCCTCGCCGTCAATCTCCCCACCCTCGTGAATGTCGATGGCGCGCCGCACATTGCCGTCAAGGCTGGCGTTGAAAAGCTTGGCGGGATCTTTCAAGGATGCGCCCTTGAAGAAGGTCAGCTTCACGACCGCCTTGTACGACTCTCCGGTGCAGATGCCTCCGTCATGGGACCACACCGGCGTTCCGCGCCACTTCCACTCTTCCATCACATCGGGATCGGCTTCCCTGATCAGCGCGCGCATCTTTGCCAAGACCGCGCCTCGCCAGTCGGCCAACTCGGCAATCCTTTCGCTGATGAGTTTAGAGGCCGCTTTGCCCGCGGCTTTTGGTTGATCTTTCATCCTTGAGCCTCTCCTTGGGAGATCGGATGCATGAGCCCCCGGAGCTCATATAAGGATGATTATTGGACGCCATTAACGGCGACGATATTAAATTTCGCGTATTTCTCGCCGATCTTGAATGCGGCTTGAAACTCAGGAGAATTCCGCCACGCTTCGAGCGCCTCCATGCTGTCCCACCGGAGGATGACGACCGGACCGTGAGGCAGGTTTCCAGCGATCTGTGTTCCCGGTCCTGCCGCGAGATAGGCACCGCCGTGATCCTTGACCGTTTTTTGCGCAGGCGAAACATATTCTTTCGCGTAGCTCTCCGGGTCGCTGAGCTCGTTGATGGCGATCATATAGACCGGTGGTTTGGCCTGCGCATGCAGCGCCTGGATCGCAGCGCCGCCAAGCGTTGCACCTACCAACATCGATAACGTAGCGGCAAATCCGGTTTTCATGATTCTCCTCCACTCAGCCTCATGCGCGAACGACGACGAGCAGTGTGCGATCTGGGATTATGAGACGACCGACAAAGCATCGGCTCGTACGGCCAGTTAATTTGGACAAACCGCGCCGGCCTTCACCCAGGCGTCGAGCAGCGCGCCGGCCTGCGCCTGCGTGCCGGGCGCAGGCTGGCGATCGGCCCCCGGCGCCCAGGCCCATCCGACCAGATGATCGTCACCGACATGATGCACGATGTCGTCGAGCGAACGTCCGCCATTGCGGGCGGGATCTTTGATCTGCTCGCAAATCTGCGCGAGCGTCTTGCCCTCCCATGCCATCTCATGCGGCGCCAAGTGCCAGGCCGGATCGCCGGGCACGCGCCCCGGATCGAAATTCGCCGCTTGATGGCAGATCGGACAGCGCATCGCCGGCAAACCGAAGCCATCTTCGCCGCGCGCGACCGGCGGCTGATGCAGCCGACGCAGATCGCCCTGGCGCGGGCGATCGCCGGCCGGATGGCAGTTCATGCAACGGGGATGGGTGAAGACTTTGGCGGCTTCCGTAAACAGCGCCGCCGCACGGGCCGCGCTGTCGCCGATTGCGGCGAAGCTTTCCGGCGTTGCCAGCGTATTTTGCGGCGGGCCAGAGGCGGCATGCGTGGACATCAGCGTCGCCAGCAGAGCAGTCGCCGCCAGCATCGGTGTTGTTCGCACTTCGGATCTCATGATGGCGCCTGCTAAAGCAAATAACGCTGCGGATCGGCCAGAATCACGGCGCGCACCGCCTCGTGATATCTGACGTAGCCGGTGCAGCGGCAGAGATGACCGTCAAGCGCCTCGGCGATTGTCTTTTCCAGATCCGCGCGCGGTACCCGCTTTCTAGCCAACCGCTCCAGCAGCACCTGGGCTTCGTTGACAAAACCCGCGGTGCAATAGCCGCACTGAAAGGCGAAGTGTTCGATGAAGGCTTTTTGCAGAGCCGAAAGCTCGCCGTTCTTGGCATGGCCTTCGATCGTACGGATCGATTTGCCGTTAAAGCGCGCCGCCGGCACGATGCAGGTCGGGCTGGTGTAACTCGTACCGTCCGCATTATCGATGATCACCGCGCAGCTCAGACACTGCGCGGCGCCGCAGCCGAATTTGGTGCCGGTGAGCCCGAGATATTCGCGCAAGTAATCGTTCATCGTGAGCTCGTCGCGGACTTCCGTCGGGCCGTAACCGCGGCCGTTGATGGTTACCGTCAACGTCGTCACGTCAGCACTCCCTTGATCATCTCTTGGGTCACCGGCAAGGAACGGAAGCGATGGCCGGTAGCGTCGAAGACGGCATTCACCAGCGCGGCGACGACCGGATTCATCACCGCTTCTGACATGCCTTTCGGCCTTTCGTTCGCGTCCACCGGCGGCAGCACTTCGATCTCGAGATCGTGCAGCGGCAGGTCGGAGCCGCGGGCGACAACATATTGGCCGAGATTCCATTTGCCGTTGCCCGGCCCGTCCTCGTAGAGCGGCAGCGTTTCCAGGAAAGCGCCGCCGACGCCCATGGCAAAGGCGCCTTGCGCCTGGCCGATCGCGACCTGGGGGACCAGCAGGGTGCCGCACTCGAAGACGCTGTAGGCCTTGGCGATGCGCAGCGCGCCGGTAGCGCGATTGATTTCGACTCGGACCAGGGTGCCGCACTGCGCCGTGTAAGTCGTTCCGATCCGGGTGAAGTCGGTCGGCGGAAACCTGACGCTGGTGCGATCGAGCCGGACGAACTTGCCGCCGCCGCGGCGGAGCGCCAGCGCGTCGATGTCGGCCGTCCAGTTTTGTCCGTCGATTGCGAAGGTTGCTTCTGAAAAGGCCCAGCGGTTGAAGGCGTGCGCCATCGCGCCGGTAATCCCGTTGCGCGCATGCGCGCGTGCCGCGATGTCGGCAAGCGCAAGCGGCGCCAGTCCCGGCGCCGTCAATTTTCCATCGCTCCAGCGCGCAGTCTCCCACTGCGCCGCGCGATTGTCCTTGGGCGCAATCCGCCACAAATCGAGCGCCGCCGGCCACAAGCCAAAACGGAACAGCACGCGCGCGGCTTCGGCCGCCGCGTGCGTGCCGACATGCGCGCCGGCCGAGGCGGAAGTGGCCGAAGAGATTTCCGGGACCCAGCGCGGATTGCGCGCCGCGGCGTCCTGGGTCTTCTGATCGATCGTATAAGGATCGCCGGACTTCACCAGCGCGAGCGGACCGAACGCATCGATTTGCGCGAGCGCCACCTCGTCAGCGACGGCGCCCAGATACTTCGCGACCCGATTGGCAACCGCGGTGCCGAGAGCGGTGCCGATCTCGGTGTCGTCGACATCGATGGCGATGCGCCCCTGCGGATCGATTTCCACCCGTCCCAATGAACAATCAGCGCCGGTGCCGTAATTTTTGTGGGCGCAGGCTACTCCTGTGCCTACGAGAATACCCGCCTCGCGTCCACGCGCTTTCTCGGCGGCGCGATCGCGCCAGATCGCATGCCGCTCGAGCTTGTCCAGAATTTCCGGAGCGCGGACCGAGACGCTGTAAGTATTTCCCGTCAGGGTCCGCTCGCCGGTCTTGAGCGCGTTGCGCCGTCGAAATTCGATGGGGTCGAGCGGCAAGGCCGTGCACATTTCATCGACCAGCACTTCCAGCGCCGTCATCGCTTGCAGCGTGCCATAACCCCGCATCGAACCGGCGGTCACCGCGCGCGAGGGCAGCGAAACCGTGGTGACGTCGACTTTGGGAGAATAGTAGATGCCGAGCGCCGCAACGGCTCCAACACTCGCGACGTGGGGCGAAAAATTCGCCAAACCCCCGGCGTGCAAGACGTGATCGGCGGCAAACGCGAAAATCTTGCCGGTGGCCCGATCGACACCCATCCATGTGCGCAATGAGAAGCCGTGCCGCTTGATGCCCGATTGGAATTGCTCGAAACGATTGTTGGCGAGCCGCACCGGGCGACCGGGAAAGAACATCGCCGCGAGCGCGACATAAAGTGGAAACGGCGTGTGATCGCGGCCGCCGAAACCCCCGCCCATGTAAGCAAAATGCGTGTTGATGCGCGCCGGTTTATGCGCAGCGTCAGCTTCGCCGAGCAGGAAGGCGACGGATTCCGCGGCATCGTAGGGCGATTGCACGCCGATCACGAGTTCGAGACTCTTGCGGCTCGGGTCATACCAGGCGAGACCGCTCTCCGGTTCCAGAAACATCGGATCCGCCGATTTCGTCTCGAATTGCCGCTCCAGCACCAGCCGCGCCGGATTGTCCGCCGCGAGCTCGGCGCGAATGTCTTCGCCGTGCCCCGCAGCTTCCGCGTAGTCTTGACCGGATGGAATCGGCAGCCGCGCCCAGATCGGATGCCCGGTGTCCTCGAACTTGCCCGGACTGACCCAGCCGTTGTTGACGGGCGAATAGATATCCGGCGCGTCCGGGGTCGGCCCGGCAACCCGCGTGAAACGAAAGGCGGCGTAGGGCCGCCGCGTGATCGTTCCGGTCTCCTTGCCGTATTTCACGACAGTCGCGTCGCGCAATGCGAGCCGCGCCTGATCGAAAGAATCGAAATCCTCGAACAGCAAAAGTGCGATCGGCTGGCCAAGGTAGAGGGGGGTTGTTTGCAGCGGACAAAACAGGTCACCGGCGTAAAATTCGGGAACCCGCGTGCGGATGCGCGCCAGATCCTCTGCGGTGACGACGACGGCCGGCTTCAAAGCGCCGCTCAGACACGACAGATCGAGACCCTCATAGATGTGAGTGGCATCAGCGGCGCGGATCATGATGGCGTGCGAGGTCTTCGCCGGCCAGCCGGGGAGATCGGCAGCGCGAAAATCCGCCGCATATAATTTCGCCCCGGTGACTTTGGGCACGCCGTCGATGCGGCCCGCGCCGTCTGCCGCCGGATTTAAATTGTTCCGGCCCGGCAATGTCTCGCGACTTTGGAAGTCCGGCGCTTCCGCGGATGCCAGCCGCGAAAACGAAAGTACGATGCCACTCGACGTGAGCAACTTCACGAAAGCGCGCCGGGAGGTCTTCACAACACCCTCTTGCCCCAATTCATTTTTTTTACCGCGCCGGCGCGAGCTTGTCAGGCCTGCTCGTAGATTGCTTCGGCAGAAAACAGCTTGGATGAGGGTACATACAAACGGTGAAATTTTTTTGTGATGACCATCACAAAAGATGTGATTCTGGAAAGAAGCCGTGGCCGCTGGTTGCGTCATCGGTGCCGTGAATTATGATCTTTACGGGCTGCGAGATTTCTACACGTCGTGCGTAGTTGCGGCGCGAGCGACTTGGTCGTGAAACCGAATCGCATCGCCGCGATTGGCATCATTGGGAGGGGAATCATGCGAATGAGCTTGCCGCGCAGGCGCTATGCTTATCCGATGCTGCTGCCGCTGATGCTTGCGAGTTTCGCCGGCTCGGCGTCAGCGGAGGATTTGCCGTCCTATATGGCGCCGATCGCAGGGCGCACGAGTTCCGATGCGGCCGCCATCGCAACCCAGAACGTGCTCGCACTCAATGCCAGGATGTTCGAGCTTTACGACAATTCCGGAAAGCTCTTCCGCCGCAATTTGATGGCCAAGCATCCGATCATCCTGGGTCTGTTCTCCGGGGCCGGCGGCCGATTCATTTTGTACCGTCCGGGCATGCCGCCGCTCGAAGCACCGCCCGTGCCGATCGCCTATCAGCTGATGAAATCGGTCGGCCACAGCACCATGGCGCTGGCCGAAGTGGTGATGCCCTATCTCGATAACCCGTCCGATACGTCGTGGCGGGCGTCCTTGCTGTCCTATCGCAGCCAGATGCAATCGGCGCTCGATGGCTTGAATGCCGCCGACCTGCTCGGCGATTGGCAGGAAAACAGCCGCATCATTCTACAGAACAATATCGCGTTCATGGACGATTGCGCCAAAGCCGGCGTCATCACCCAAACCGCATTTGAGAACTTCGCCAAGAAGCAGGCGCCCGTTCTCAAAAAAAATATCGCCTGGGCGGCGCAGACCCAAGTCGCGCATTGGATGGATGTGATCGGCGAATGGAAGAAACAGCTCGGCAGCGCCTGGGAGGAAACCTATGCCGCGAGCAACACGATCTACGTCGCCAGACAGAACAACGTCCTGTTCAGCGTCCTGGCCCAATTCTTCGGGCCCGACGCGATCAACAGCCGGTTGGTGCTGATCGAGACCATTTCCTTCACCACCACGACCGACGAGATGCTTGAATCGCTCACGCGCATTATTGCCGACCGTTCGGTCGGCGGCGCGTTCTTCGGCAGCTACTATTTGATGGATTACGAATTGATGGGCGGCGACGCCCGTCAAGCCATCATCGACCAAAGCAAAAAACGTGGCATGACGCCGTTTTTGCCGCCCGCGGTGGCATTCGGCTCGCATCAATGGCCGACGCTGATCACGCCGGGGAGCGGCCCGGCCTCGCTCGCCGATATCAAGTAACGTGTTGCGGCACAGGAGATTACGGCACGTGCTCTCGGTCTCGCCGTCGCGTGCTTGCCTCGGCGCTGTTGCGGCGGCCGCGATCGCGCTCGCCGTAAGCGCGCCGGGGAGCGCGCAGGACACGGTCGACTGGATTACCAAATTTCCACGCACGCCGGTTCATCTCGCCGCCTGGCCCGGCGGCAAGAAAGTCGCCGTGAGCTTCGCACTCTTTGTCGAGGAGTTTGGTTTCGGCCAGGGGCCCGTCTATCGGCCCGATCTCTCCAGCCGCAGTCCGGATCTGGTGAACGAGAACTTCCGCCAATATTCGCTGAGCTGGGGAAACTTGCGCGTCGCGCGCCTGTTCAAGGATCTCGATGTTCCGCTCAGCATCGTCTTGAACGCCGAATATCCGCGCGCGCACCCCTCCGAGTGGAAGGACATCCGCGCCGTGCAGCCCGACGCGCCGATCGTCGCCCACGGCATGAACAATACCAGTCACATGCTGCCGCTCGGCCGCGGTCTGGACGAACAGAAAACCTATATACGCGACACCCTTGAATTGATCGCCGCCACCACCGGCGTCAAATCCACCGGCTGGTCGTCGCCAAGCGTTTACGCCAATGCCGATACCATGCAGGCGATGGCTGCCGCGGGCGTCGCCTACACGCTCGATCAGATGGATTCCGACATCGTTTCGCGGCTCAAAACGCCGGACGGCGCGCTCGTGCTGTTGCCCTATCCGGTGGTCACGGTGGACATGGGTCAGAACCTGGCGCGCATGAAATCGCCGGCGGAGATCGAAACGCTTTGGCTTGATTACGTGCTTGAGCTTGCCGAGGAAGCGCGCGGCGATCCGGCGCGCGAAGCCACCACAGCGGTAATCGGTATTCATCCATTTGTCGTCGGCGTTCCCGACGGCGCCGCCGCGATGCGGCGCGTGCTCACGCGCTTGAAGAAAGATCCCAGCGTCTGGCTCACCGATACGGCGGCCCTCTTTAACGCGGTCGACGGGAAATGATCGCGCGTTGGGAGAAATAATCGGCTCTGGGCGCCGGCTCGGTCGGTGCGGCTTCAAATCCTCGGCGAGGCTTATTAAAAATCATGCACAGAATTTCATTGCAGGATCGCCCGCGCGCCGGCGGTCTCGGCGGCTTGCCGATGTTCGGTGCCTTGTGCGTGTTGATGGCCTTTGCCGCGCTCAGCGTGACGGCGTTCGCGCAAAGCGCCGGCAAAAAAATCGATCTCGCAACGCGGCCGGAATTTCGCGAACCCATCGTGCTTACGAGCAAGGACGGCGTCCTCGAAATCCGCCTCACCGCACGGCAAGGCCAGGCAACGCTCGACACCGTCGCAACGCCAGTGCAGAACTTCTTGCTTTTCGATTATGAGGTGATCCGCGGCACGGCATCGAACGGCCAGCATTCCGGCGGCAATCTCTATCCGGCGCCGACGCTCCATGTATTTCCCGGCGAAAGGCTGATCGTCCACTTTGAAAACGCCCTCACCGGCCTCACCATCCGCGATTATTTCATTCCGCAGTACACGCCGAAGGATCAGTCCGTCCCGCTCTACCCGGAGCAGATGACCTCGTCACCGATCAATCTTCACACCCATGGCGCTCACATCAGCCCGCGGGGCAATGCCGACAATGTCATGCTGCACATCCCTCCCGGGATGGCCAACACCTTCACCTACGACATCCCGCGGAACATGCCGCAAGGACTGTACTGGTATCACTGTCATCTGCATGGACTCACTGCGGCACAGGTCTATGCGGGTCTCGTCGGTCTCTTCGCGGTCGGACGAACCGACGGCAACCTGCCGCTGGTGACCGAGAAAAACATTCCGATCCGGAACATGGCGCTGCAGTACAACTTCGTCTTCGACCGTGCCGGCGGTCTTGCGCAACTCAACAACCTGACCTGGCCGCAGTGGGTCAGCACATTGGCGCCTCCGAAAGACGGCGAGTTGGCGAACGGCACCTATCGGCCCTTGCTCACGCCGGTCAACTTCAATCAATCCAAAGTGGGCACCAAATACCTGACTGTCTGGCATACGGGGCCGCTTTCAATCGACAATCATCGCGGCGAGCTCGAGTTCATTCCGAGCAATCTCCAACAATTCACCGCGACGGATCCCAAAGCCGGCAGCGATGTGCCGGCCAATCCGTCGCTCCCGGATTACCAGCGCGATGTGCAATTCACCGTCAACGGCCAATTTCAGCCGGTCATCGGGAGCAAGGCGGGGCAGACCGAAATCTGGGTGCTCGCCAATGTAAGCGACATCGCCTACATGAATGTGCAGCTCACCGAAACCGCGACTGGACGACATCCGCCGATCGCCATCGTCGGCCAGGATGGCAATCCCTACGCGGCCGTTCACTATCCGCCCACCGACAACGGTACCCGGCTGCTCATTCCGCCGGCCAGCCGGTTCGCGATTGCCGTGACCATCCCGGCCGAAGGCGAGCTCGTTCTGGAAATGCCGGAGCGCGGCGGCGCCGCCAGGACGATCACCGCCCCGGGCGTGCTTTACACCAATAATGGGAGCGACAATCCTCCGGCCGTGCTGGGAAGTCTCAGCGTATTGCCGTCGGCTGTCAGCTACGCCGACGGTTTCTTCGTGTTTCCGACCCAGGTGCTGGCAAGAGCCACTGGTTCGCAGCGCGGCGGCGTCACCACCGCATTCGCCGAAGGTCAGTCGCTCGGCGCCTATACGTCGTTCGTTGACCTCGCCAAGGCCACGCCTGACGTCAAACGGCAGATCCTGATTTCAGGCGGATTTCTCAACGACATGGCGAGCGCGAACGATCCTAAAGCCTTTGTCTATGCATTCGATGGCCGCGCTTTTCCCAATATGCCGCTGATCCAGCCGCGGCTGAACTCGATCGAGGAATGGCGGATCGTCAACAACAACAACGACGAGCATCCGATCCACGTCCACGTCAACGATTTTCAAGTGGTCGAGTACTTTGATCCCACGACCGGTCTGCGGACCGGCCCCGATGCATTTTCCATCGACAATGCCAATGCGCCGGCCCCGACGATGCACGGTGACGAGAGCGTGATCGAGCCCGGTATCCTCACGATCCGCACGCGCTTCGACGAATATACCGGTCTTTATGTAATGCATTGCCATCGTCTCAACCATGAAGACAACGGGCTGATGGCGCTGGTCAATGTGATACCGGCCGTTTCCGTCTACGCAGTGGCGATTCCGGGGGCGCCCGGCAAACCCGCCGAGGTTCGTCTCTATGACGGCAATGGCGACCGCTTGGTCGCCACGATCATCCCGTTTCCCGGTTTTGAAGGCAGCGTCAATGTGGCGATGGGCGACGTCGACGGCGACGGTGTGCTCGACCTGATCGTCGGCGCGGGAAAAGACCACGCACCGGAAGTCGTGGTCTATGCTGGCGCCTCGATCCGCGGCAAAGGCAGTTTCGGCACCGAGTTGGCGCGCTTTGCGCCCTTCGATGCCCGGGCGCGCGGCGGGGTCAGCGTCGCGGTTGCGCAGATCGACGGCACCAACACCGACAACCTTATCGTCGGCTCGGGTCCGGGCATCCCGAACGAGGTGAAGGTCTACCAAATTCCCCTCGCGGTATCGGCGAGCACCGGGCCGACGCTGTTCGCGAGCTTCAAACCCTATGCTGAGGATCAGTCCGGCGTGAGCCTCGCCACGGGTTTTGTGGACTTTTCGACCGGTCGCGAGAGCATCGTCACTGCCCCCGGCCCTGGCAGCCCGGCGCAGGTCAAAGTGTTCGCCTTCCCGCTGCTGCAGCCCATCGGAAAAACCGCGAGCGCGAACCGGGTAGCCGAGCCGGTCAACACCGCCGCTTTCCTTCCGTTTGGCAGAGATTATCGGGGCGGTGTTTCCCTGGCGACCGGCTGGCTCGGCGGCGCCCTCGGTGGGGCCAAGCGGATTATCGTCAGCCCGCTCGCGAATGACGGTTCGGTAAAGGTTTTTTCCAGCGGCTCGGCACTGGACGGAGGCCCCTCGCTGTATCTGCAGAGCCCGCTGCACCACGATCACAGCGGCCCGTTCCGCGAGATCGCGAGCTTCGCACCATTTGCCGGATCTGCGGGCACCCGGATTGCCACGACCAGCACGACGACCGGCGCCAATCTACTGGTCAGCGGGGTTGCGCCCGGGGAGACCGAGGCCAGCGTCGTCAAATACGATCTGGTCAGACCGAATGCGCAGTCGACCGCACTGGAAGCCGTGCGCCTCGGCACGGTCTGGTCGGGAAGAGCGTCTCTGCCGCCGACGCTTGGCGGCGATTAAATCCTCGATACCGGCCATCGGCTGAGTGCCGTTCGGGCAAACGGCGGACGCTCGTCCGTGCTGCGGAGCAAAAAAAACCGCGGCAAAGCTTGCCGGATGTTTGATGACGCTCCCGGCGGCGGCTGCGGCATCGCGTACGCCGGAAACGAGGCCAATTGCCTTGGCACCAGCTTTACTGCTCGATAAAGTTTCAGCGCACTAAACCAGGGAGGAAGCAACCATGCTGAAAACGTTCGCTGTGGCGTTGCTTGCAACTGCCATGTCCGTTGGTGTGGCCGGGGCGAAGGGGCATATGGCCAAGCCGAAAGCGCTGTCGCCTTGTCAAACCGAACAGCAGGCCAAGGATAATTGCGCCTGCGGTCCGGCAAAAGTTGCGTGCCAGAAGGGAATGTATTGCCACGCTTTCGCGAACGCGTGCACGCGATAGGCTGGTAATCGATGATGGGCGCAAGCTGGCAGTTCAAGCTTGCGCCCACATGCGCGGCACAAACAAACAAAAACGGCCGTGCATGCCCGCTCTCAGGCTGGGGCACTGAGGTCGTTAAAGGCGGCACCCTTCGTGTCCGCCGGCCGCAATACTCACATCAAGCATCACCCGCCAAATTCGGTTCAACACGTTCGGGCAATTCGTTTCCTGATTGATTGATTTGCCGCCACCTGCCCCGCCGTCCGGAGGTGGCAGCCGGAAAGGCGCGAAGACCTGCAATGCGATTTCTGCAATGTGGCATGGCGACCGTCGCACACGCAGCCTGGTACCGGGATCGGTCGTAATGCTCTGGTCTGCCGAGATTATTTTGAGCCACCCGTTTTCGGTGCCGTCGCAAGGAGGACGGTCGAAAGGGCATCGCGAAGAATATTCCCGCCGAGGCCCGTACCGGGCCTAAATAAATTGTGATTGGGCATTTTCGACTTGTCCTTGTGCGACGCGGGCAGTCGAGTATTTATGTTTTCCATCATATCGGGAGCGACAGAATGATTTTCTCAAGCCAGCGTCCGCTGTCGGCAATTTCTTAAGCCCAGCTTTCCCACCTCCGCAGTTCGAGGGTCGCAGCCACCCACAGGGGAGCGCCCGGCACATCGCGACTCCCGGATCCGGATCCTCGCCGATCATCTTTACAGCTTCGGTAGAGCGCTGCGGTAGCCAGCAAGCTATCGAATCGGCGCGCGCAATCGCCACGACACACATCGAGAAGGGCATCTGCTTGCCATGAACCTCGCAACGGATTCGATTATGGGTTTCACCCGCTGGCAAATATTCAAGGCGTTGACGACCGCTGTGGTCATTGGCAGCGCCATCTGGCTGGCCTTGATTTATTTTATTCCCACGCCGCCTTCGCGGGTCGTGATGGCGACGGCCTTTAAAGGGGCCTCGTTCGAATATTACGGACGCCAGTATCAAGAAATTTTTGCGCGCTCGCATGTCGCATTGGAGCTCCGGGAAACGGCCGGAGCCGTGGAAAACCTCAAGCTGTTGCAGGACCCCCGCGCCGGCGTGCAGATCGCTTTCGTCACCGGAGGACTTTCCGATGCAAAGCATGCGCCTGGCGTGCTGTCGCTGGGAACCGTCTACGATCAACCGTTTTGGATTTTTTATTCGGCAAACCGGCAACTCGATCAGCTGTCGCAACTCAAAGGCAAACGCATCGCCGTCGGGCCGCTCGGAAGCGCCACCCGCTACATGGCCGAACAAGTGCTGGGCAAAGGCGGAGTAAACTCCGAAACCGCCGCCTTACTGCCGTTCGCCGGATCGGCCGCAGAGAAGGCGCTTAAAGAAGGCCAGGTCGATGCGGTCTGGATCATCGGCGTTCCGGAGGCCACCGCTGTGCAGTCTTTTCTGCGCGATCCCAACGTGCGGCCAATGAATTTTCCGATGGCCGAGGCTTTCACTCGCCTGTTTCCCGATCTTGCCCGGATGAACTTGCCGCAAGGCACAGTCGATATCGAGCAAGTCATTCCGTCGAGTGACGTGCAGCTTATTGGCACCAAAGCCAAGGTTTTGATCCGTAGCGACCTCCACCCGGAAATCGTCCAACTCCTGTTGCGGACCATGAAAGAGGTGCATGGCGGCCCGGATCTCTTTCATCGCAGCGGTGAATACCCCAACGGCTCCGATTCGGAATATCCGGTTGCCGCAACGGCGATGGAATTTTACAAAAATGGCCCATCGTTTATGCAAAGACATCTACCATTGTGGCTGTCGGTTCATGTGCAAAGAGCGATTGCTGTTTTGCTGACGGGCGTGGCGATCGGTCTTCCGTTACTTCATTTCGTGCCGCAGGCTTTCAATTGGATGACACGCCGTCGGCTGTTCTATTGGTATGCCGAACTGCGGGCGCTAGAAAAATCGTGCAGCACGGCAACCAGCTATAAGCAGCTCGTCCAGAAACTCGCCGAGATCGAGCGCATCGAGGATTCGCTCGGCAAAATTCATTTTCCTCTGACCTTCGCGGATCAGGTCTATACTTTGCGGGGCCACATCGACATCGTTCGGCAAAAAATCGCGGCGCGCCTGCGCTATTCCGGACAGGCGGCCGCCTGAGAGGCGCCGCGAGCTCAATGTCGTTTACGAAGCCAACCTGAATGGCCAATGCAAACGCGCCTGCGAAATCATGCAATTTGACGCCTCGGGGCGACAAATCACAGGTGAAGCCCTCTATGGGGCCGTCCTCGCTTCCAGCTGAAAAACCGGCTATTATTTGCTTCGGCTGGTGGCAGGACAATGCCAGATAAAGGTCACTGCTCGAAACGGGCGCGGCGGCTCTGGGTGCTCACGATGGCGATCGTCGGGCTTGCCGCAATCATTGCACGGCCCGGCATTGCAGGCCCCAAAACCAGCGCCGCCAGAGACGACACGACCGGGACGGTTTCAAAAGCCGAACCACCCATCAAACAAGACGGCACCGCCGCGCATCCTTACGCCGACGCCAGCCAATGCCCGTCCAGCACCGACGTCGTGATTTGGCCGAACGGCCGGACGATCCCGCGCCTACCGTCGGGAATAGCGGTCTGTTTTGTCGGCGAACGGTCGTTCAACACCAGCGGTCCGGCATCACAACTGCGCAAGCGCTGAGATTTTAATCCCCATTTTGCTTCAGTGCGCAGTCGGCTCGTGCGGAGCCTTATGCGATGACCTGGTAAGGATGCAGCCGCACGGTATCAGGACCAGTATCGCGACCAAAATCGCCGCGAGCGCAACGTTGGTAAACGTCATGGCGTTCCTCCCTCCATCGACCGTTTATTTCCGTCAGTCCACGCACGATCTCCGCCCTTCTCCCCCACGAGAAGGCGGGTGTTCAGGCTGTTTCCAGCTCGGTCTCCGCTGTTTCGCTCTGTGGATCGATCAAGCTTGCCAATACAGTCGGATCCTCCGCGGCGAACACGGTCATCGGCTCGAGCCGGCCGCGAATTTCGACGCGATGGCGCTTGAGCGAGTCGAACGCGATAGCGGCGGTGGTCGCCACCTCCTCGGAGACGACCACGCGGCACTCCAGCATTTTGGTCATGTCCTGAAGCCGTGCCGCGACATTGACGGCGTCGCCGAGCGCGGTGAAGACGGTGCGATCGCGAAAGCCGATATCGCCGACTATGACTTCGCCGGCGTGAATGCCGATGCCGTATTGTATCGGATCGCGCACCTCGGTAGCGAATTGGTGGTTGAGGTAGGCGACTTTGGCGGCGACCAGCGACGCCGCTCGCAAAGCCTGCCGGCACGCGGTGGTGCGATCGACATCGAGCCCAAACAAGGCGAGGACCCCGTCGCCGACGAATTGATTGGGCTGCCCGCCGGCCTCGGTCACCGCCTGACAGGCGGCGTCAACAAATCGATTGATCAGAAAGACAATGTCGAACGGCAGCCGCTCTTCGCTCAATCTGGTCGAGCCGCGCATATCGACGAACATGCTGACGATGTAGCGCTCCTCGCCGATATTGATACGGCGGCGGTTGCGCACGAAATCCGCGCCGATATGCGGAGGCAAGATCGGAATGACGGCGACGTCGGTTTGCGGCCGTAGCTGACAGGCCAGCCGAATCGACGGGTCGGGGGCGCCCAACCGATCGAGCACGAACGCTTCGCGTCGGGACGGGCGCGGCAAGCTGGTGCGATCGCTGACGACGCGCACGCGGCATGTGGAGCAGCGCGCACGTCCGCCGCAGACGCTGGCGTGGGGAACCTTAAACCGCAAGCTCGCCTCCAGCACGCTTAAGCCTTTTGGGACGCGAACTTGTTTGTCGGGATAAGAGACAGTGACCATGCCGCCCCGACGCTCGCGCAAGCTGCGCACGCCGCGCGCTGCGAATACCAGCACGAGCGCAAGCGCGTAGCCGATCGGGAAATAAAACAGGGTGATGTCGTCAATGGCAGCGCGCTGCGGCGGTGGCATCGGCTTGATATGCTCGGCCCGCCATTGCGGGTCCTTGGCCAGCGCTATGACTTCCTCGGCGCCATGATGCGCGCCGATCATCGCCAGCGGCGGCAGCAGCACCGCGACGGCGAGCAGGATGGGCGCCGCCCACTTGAAGAACGGCTTCATCCGCAGCCAGAAATACAGCCCGATGCAGGCGTGCGTCCATGCGATCGTCAGCAGCGCAAATTGCACCGCAATCATGTGCGGCCGCGCGACCCAATAAGAAAACAGCGGCGCCGCATAATTGACCGGCTCGCGGCCCAGCATCCAGCCCGCTACGCGAACCGCGCCGAAATGACTAGCGAGCCACAGCGGTATGCTCAAGCCGAGCAGCAATTGCGTGATTTCGGCAACCGTGTAGCGAAAATGCCGGCGCGCATAGAGCGCCCACAGGCCCAGCGAAAAATGGATCGCAGCGGCGCTGTAGAGCGTCATATTGACGATCGGAATCCGCCACCACCAGATGTGAAACGTCAGCCATTTTTCCATCAGCGTATAGGAAACATTGCCAAGCGCGTGATTGAAAAAATGCGAGAAGATGTAGGAGAACATCACCAAGCCGCAGGCGAGCCGAACCTGGCGAACGCCGATGCCGCGCAGCCAATTGGCCATGCCCGCAACTGCGCCAGTCCCGTGCGCGCTCACGCCAGCGATGGCTGGTGCTTGCACTGACATGCGGAGACCTTTAACGCGTCGACGACGCGATAGTACGATCCTCAATCAAATGGCGGCCTCGCAGTGGTGACACCTGCTGACGGCGCATTCACCCGCCGGACTGCCAGCGTGCAGGGAACCGTAACCTGCCGCAAGCCCCGGGAAGAAGCTTATTGCCGCAGCTTGCAAACAAATGCGGCGGCGGCCGGACTCATAGTTGACGCCTGCCAGGCTTCGACTTTCGACCCGCAACTATCCCTGCGCCACTTCGCACTGGGCGGAGCCCGAAGCCTCAAAAAAGCGATCTGGCGCAAGATCAACTGGTCGCATGCGAAGGCTGCAAGAACCGCCATCGGGACCTCGTGCGAGCACGGCCTACGCGAACTGCATGACCGCACATGGTTGGACTTTGCAGCAGCGGGGCGCCGGCAGGTAAATACCGTCATGCAGCGCGGCGATCGACTGAACCTCCCGCGCAAAGATCAATACATACAAAGACTTAAGATGAAAGGAGGCCGCGGGCGCGCCGCCCATCGCCGCCCACCGAAGGCACGGTAATCGCCCACCGAAGGCACGGTAATAACGTGTGTTCCGTGACGCCTGTCACAGAACGCCTGGCCGCTTCTGGCATCCTCTCGTGTGCCTGCAGAGGCGAGTGTCATGAAAACAATCTTCGTGGTTTTGCTCCTTGCTTTCGAGTTCACGACCGGCATGGCCATAACCACGATCATGTCGCAGGTTGTGTCATGAAAGCGATATTGATGTTTTTAGGTCGAGGCTTCGCGCTGTTCGCCGGCGGACCGGCGGTCATTTATCGGTATCCGGCCTTGAGCCGCGGCGCTGCGATGGTGGAAATTCAGAAGCGCGGGAGAGGATCAGCGGGATGGTAAGGTATGTTGCGTTTGTTGTTCTGGGTTGTGCGTTCGTAGCGGGTCTGTTGATGACAGTGCAGACCCATCGGCTTTCCCAACAGACAGTCTCGGTAATGGTCGCGACCGGCACGATCCGGTAGCTTGCCGCGAGTGCGATGAGTGCGACGAGTTGGTGCGGCGCCGGTCAGCGCGCCGCGCCGTATTTGCCGAGAATGGATTCGTCGACGCGAATCCCCAGACCGGGCCGCTGCGGCACCAGCAAGGCGCCGTCATCCAAAACGAATTGGTCGCTCAAGAGTTCGTCGCGCAGCGGGTTATGGGTACGGTCGAATTCGACGACCGGCTCATTCTGCAGCGCGATCGGATTAGCGGTATGCGGCGATGGCGGGATCGCCGCAAGCGCATGCAGCGCGGCGGCGAGCGCGATGCCGGAGCCCCAGACATGCGGGATCGTGACCACGCCGAAGCTCGACGCCAAGGCTTGAATTTTCAGCCACTCGGAGAAGCCGCCGCAGACGCACAAATCCGGCTGCGCGATGTCGATGCATTGCCCGAGGAACAGGTCGCGAAAACCGTAGCGCGTGTATTCGCATTCGCCGCCGGCGATCGGAATGGATAAGGCCTCGCGCACCCTGCGATAGCCGGAACGATCCTCCGGTACGACCGGCTCCTCGAACCAGAGCACGCCATGCCGCTCCAATTCACGCCCGATGCGGATTGCGGTCGCGGCGCTGTAGGCGTGATTGGCGTCGACCAGGAGCTTGAGCTTTGCACCGACGGCGCGGCGCGCCACCGCGAGGCGCTCGGCATCAGCCTCGACCGGCAGCAGGCCGACTTTCATTTTCACGATAGCAAAGCCGTTCGCCGCATAGCCGGCCATTTCACGCTCCAGCGCCGCCAAGCCGCGCGCATGATCGCGGTAATCCGCTGGGTAATAGCCGCCGGTCGCGTAGGCGATGACCCGGTCGCGGAATGCGCCGCCAAGGAGCGCATGAACCGGTTGGCCGAGCGACTGTCCCCACAGATCCCACAATGCGATATCGATAGCGCTGATCGCTTCGACATAGGCGCTCTGCCTGCCGAAATCGCGCGAAAACGCGTAGAGCTGCTCCCACGCTTTCACCGGCTGATCGGCGCGGGCACCGAGCAGCAGCGGTGCAAAAACGTCATTGATGCATGCCGCGACCGGGCTCGGTGGACCGTACTGACCGCCCTCGCCCCAACCGATCAGGCCATTGTCGGTCTCGATCTTCACCAACAGGCTGTTGCGCTCCGGAAACCGGGCTTGGGAAGAATAGAATGCCCGCTCCGCAATCGGAGCGCGCAGAATAAATGTCGTAATACGTTTTATGATCATTGCGCTCCTTCGGCGGCACTCGCGAGACCTGGAGCGAAAACGCTAGCACATTGGGACGCGCCCGGGCTGCGAACGTTCGCAAGCCGAACGTGTGACGATCGCGCGGAACAAACTGTGAAGCGGATCGGTTGGCTTCCGCGAGGCAACCGAGCGCGACCATGACCAGGTTTTCCTTCACTGCGTGGCTGGTATTCCTGGTGCTTATGGGCGGGGTCTACGCGGCAACGCCGGCTGCTGCCCAGCTGGCCACGACGAACAATCAAGTCCGATCAACGACTCAAAGCGGCGTCAGCGGATCGGCGCCAGCGCCGACAACTGGCGTGTTCTGTATCGAGGAAATGACGGCCAACTTCTGCAACGTCGTCACCCGCCCGAATACCGGTGGTTACGGCGCGCGAAACGGTTCGAGCAATGGCCCGGGCGGCGGCACGGCGTCGATTCCGCCATGCCCGGCAGAACCGCCGTTCAACGAATTGTGCAACTGATTGTCAGCAGCCAGGCCGCTTCGCGCTTGGCTCTTTTTGTGTGGAGACCGGTCATGGCATCAAATACGGCATCGCAAATCGCAACGGCGCTGACATCGCTGTTAGCCAATATTCGATCGCGCTGGATCCTGCGCCTCGCCGCTGTCGCCGGTCTGGTGCTGACCGCGATCGACGGCGGCACCATGGTTCTTCGTGCACAGCAACCCCCGCAGATTTCCGACAGCTCTCTTGCGCCGAATGGCAGTCCGCAAGCCGGAAGTTTTTTGCTGACGATATTTCTCAAGCACGATGAATCGAAAACGCTGGATCAAATTAACGCGCAATTGAAGGCGCAGGGCTTCTACAGGGCGTTTCCACCGGAGGGCACCCAGGTGGTCAGCTGGTATGTGATGATGGGCATCGGCCAGGTTGTGACCTTGCGCGTGCCTGCCGAGCGGCTGCGCGAGGTGAACCGCGTCATCGAACAAACGGCGTGGGGCGGCTATCGCACCGAGTTTTACGCCACTTACGACTATCAAAATATCGGCGAGGACGCTCACGCCAAAGCACTGGTGCAATGAATGCGGCGCGGGCGCTCAAGGTCGCCAATTCCTGAGCTGCCCGCCGGTATCACGCGTGTGCCTTCTTGCGGCGGCACCTGCTAGATTTATTTAGCCTGACAACAAGCCACAATCAGAGAGGGCTCGCGGCAGCGCGAGCATTATCATCATGTCGATTCGTCCGGTCAAACGCATCGTGCAGTCCAAGCCGACGATCGAAGGCGCCGGTGTTAAGTTGCGCCGTGCTTTCGGATTCGGCGACACCGAAGAGACCGACCCTTTCCTGCTGCTCGACGATTTCCGCAATGACCGTCCGCAGGACTATCTCGCCGGTTTTCCCTGGCATCCGCATCGCGGCATCGAGACGATCACTTATGTGCTGTCCGGCACGGTCGAGCACGGCGACAGTCTCGGCAATCGCGGCACGCTCGGCGCAGGCGACGTGCAATGGATGACGGCGGGCCGCGGGATCATGCATCAGGAGATGCCGCAAGGCGATGCACACGGCCGCATGCACGGCTTTCAGCTCTGGGCCAATCTGCCGTCGTCGCTGAAAATGACGGCGCCGCGCTATCAGGATGTCACGGCGGGGGAAATTCCCGAAGTCGTCGACGACGACGGTACGCGCGTGCGCGTCGTTTGCGGCGAGTTCTGGGGCAAAAAGGGCCCGGTGAACGGCGTCGCGGCCGATCCGCGCTATTTGGATGTGTCGGTGCCCGCCGGCCGGCGCAGGAAACTGAAAGTCGAGACCGAGCGCCATGCCTTCGCATACATTTTCGAGGGCGATGGCCGTTTTGCTTCGGCGTCGCGGCCGTTTGGCGTTCTCACCGAAAAGCAGGTCGACGGCGAGGAACTGCTCATGCGCGAGCCGGTCGGCGACCGCTCACTGGTGATGTTCGACTCCGGCGACGAGATCGAGGTGCAAGCCGGCGAGCGCGGCATCCGCTTCCTGCTGGTGTCCGGCAAGCCGATCGAGGAGCCGGTGGCCTGGCACGGGCCGATCGTGATGAATACGCGCGCACAGCTCGAGCAGGCGGTCGCCGAACTGCGCAACGGCACGTTTATCAGAGGCTGAAACATTCCGTAGCGGCGGCGGCAATGGCCGGCCGCCGCCACGGTTGCGCGTCTATGACACTTTTTCCCGTACTGCGGCGGGGGGAGCGTGATCGTCCTGGGCGCGCTGGTGCACCGGCTTGCGCACGCGCGTCAGATTGTAAGCGCTGTTGACCAGAGCCACGTGGGAAAAGGCCTGGGGAAAATTGCCGATCAGGCGCTTCGAGCCCGGGTCGTATTCCTCACTCAACAAACCGACGTCATTACCAAGCCCGACCAGCCGGCGAAACAGGGTTTCAGCTTCTTCGAGCCGCTCCTGCCGCGTGTAGACGTCGACCAACCAGAAACTACAGGCCAGGAACGCACCTTCGCCGGGCGGCAGCGCATCCTCCACTTCATCGGTGCTGTAGCGCATGACAAGGCCGTTGCGGAGCAGTCGTTGCTCCACCGCGGTAATGGTCGCGGCAATGCGCGGATCGCTTACCGGAAGGAACCCGACGCACGGCAGCAGCAACAGGCTGGCGTCGAGCTGGTTTGAGCCATAGGCCTGCACAAAGGTGCCGAGCTTCTTGTTAAAGCCGTGCGCGCACACGTCATCGCAGATCTCGTCGCGCAATTTGCGCCAGTCGTCGCACGGCCCTTCCAGCCCGAAATTTTCGGCGCTCTTGATGGCGCGGTCGAAGGCGACCCAGGCCATGACCTTGGAATAGGTGAAATGCTGAGCCGGGCTGCGCATTTCCCAGATGCCGGAATCCGGCGTGCGCCAGATGCGCGCCAAATGTTCAAGAAATTTGATCTGCGCATCCCAGCCGGATTCGTTTGTGCTCAGTCCGGCGCGCCGCGCCTGGTGATGCACGTCCATAATCTCGCCGAACATGTCGAGCTGCAACTGGGTGTGCGCGGCATTGCCGATGCGCACGGGCGCGCTGTTTTCGTAGCCGGGCAGCCAGTCGACGATCCATTCGCTGAGCCGACGCTCGCCGCCGATACCGTACATGATCTGCAGCTGTTCCGGGCTGCCCGCCACCGCGCGCAACAACCATTCGCGCCACGCCTCCGCCTCTTCGTAGTAGCCGGCATGCATGGCGCCAAGCAGCGTCAGCGTTGCATCGCGCAGCCAGCAAAAACGGTAGTCCCAGTTACGCTCGCCGCCGATTCGCTCGGGCAGCGAGGTGGTCGCGGCGGCCACCATGCCGCCTGTGGGCGCATAGGTGAGCGCTTTGAGCGTGATCACCGAGCGCCGCACCGCATCGGACCATTCGCCGGCCGGGCGGCATTTTGCCATCCATTGTTTCCAGAAGCGCTCGGTCGCCTCGAGCGCGGCCGTGGGATCGTGCGGCGGTGGAACCGGGCGATGCGAACGCGCATACGTTAAAACGAACGGAATGGTCTCGCCGCGCATGACGGTGAACTCACCGACCGTAGTCATGTTCTTGCCTTTGAGATGCACCGGAGTTCGCAGCACCGCCATATCGGGGCCGGCGATCGCGCGCAGCACGCCGCTTTCCAGGCGTGTCACCCACGGCACCACGGCGCCATAACCAAAGCGCAGGATCAATTCGGTATGCATTCGCAAACGGCCGCGCGTGCCGTGGACCAGGCGGATGATCTCGGAACGCTCGCCGTGGAACGGCATGAAATCGACCACGACGGCGGCGCCCTCCTCAGTCTCAAAACAGGTTTCGAGAATCAACGTGTCGGCGCGATAGCGGTGCGTGCTACGCGCCTTGTCGCGAGGCGCTATGAGCCAGCGGCCGTGCTCGGGGGCGCCCAACAGCGCGGCAAAGCAGGCCTCGGAGTCGAAACGCGGCCAGCACAGCCAGTCGATCGAGCCGGTTCGCGACACCAGCGCCGCGCTGCGGCAGTCGCCGATCAGGGCATAATCTTCTATGGGCGTGGACATTTTTGCTCGCCGCCGATGATTGAGATCAGGAAAAATCGACCACGACTTTGATGTCGCTCTTCTGAGGCACCAGCGCCTGCGTCCATTGTTCGGCCGGCACGCGCCGCGTAATTAAACTGTCGAGCCAGCGCTGATCGGCCCGCTGCAATGCGACCACCGCATCCTGGTAATGCTGACGGTTGGCGTTGACGGCCCCAAACACGGCATCGTTGTCGAGCACCATGGTGCGATTGAGGCCGCCGATGTCGAGGTCGAGATCGTGACCGGGCGCGGAGACACCGAGCAAACAAACAATTCCGGCCGCGCTGGTACGCCCAAGCGCATCGCGCACAACGCTCGGCACGCCGGTGCATTCCATCAGAATATCCGGTTGCATGATTGCCATGTCGGCGAGCTCGCCGACATGAAACGTGGCTCCAAGCTCGCGCACGATCTGCCGTTTCGGTCCGCGATCGTTATGGTCGAGGATATGCACGTCGAGGCCGCGCTGGACGCCGATCATCGCGGCGAGTAGCCCGATCGGCCCGGCGCCGGTGACCAGCAGTGTTTTCGGCGCCCAGACGCGCGAGCGGCGGCCGATCCGCTCGGTGTGATCCCAAGCCTTGGCGACGATGCTGGTCGGCTCGACCAGAACGCCGTTGAGCCCAAGCGACGGATCGAGCTTGACCAGAAATTCCGGCTCGACACGAAAAAACTCCGAGCCATAGCCGTCGCGCTCCTTGATCCCGCGTTCGGTGTAGCGCCCGTTGCGGCACATATCCCATTCGCCCGCGGCGCAGCACGGGCAAGGCACCGGATCGGGGCGGCGCACAATGCCGGCGACCAGATCGCCGCGCTTGAATTCGCAATTTATCGGAGCGTCGTCCACCGTGCCGAGCGATTCGTGACCGATCACCAACCGCTTGCGGCCGGGCGGCGCCCAGCCATACAAGCCGGCGACGATCTCGCGATCGGTCCCGCACACGCCCAGCGCCACGCTGCGCACCAGCACCGCACCGTCCGAGGCCGGCGGATCCGGGATATCTTCGAGCGCCGCTGAATTGGCAATACCGGGCGCAACAGTCAGGGCGCGCATAGGTTATCCTGCGAATTTTCGCGCAAACTGCGCTTTTGCCGCGCGCAGCCGCGCCTGCACGCCCCGCCCGAAAACGTTTGTTGCGGAACAAAGTTCCGGCCTATGGAACTGGCGTGCCGTGTGGTCCGTTACGTCTAATTCCACCAAAAAAGGGCGGCAGAAATGACGACGCTGGGACAAACGCGTTGGGCCATCGCCGAGGGCTACATCCCCGCGCAAAGCTCATTCTCGGATCCGGCGCTGGTGTCGCACGAGACCGCTTGCATTCTTAATAGCGGCGACCGACCGGCGCATGTCCGCATCACGGTTTACTTCGCCGACCGCGAGCCGGTCGGGCCCTATCTCGTGACGGTGCCACCGCGGCGCACCTTGCACTTGCGATTCAACGATCTCGAGCGGCCCGAACCGATTCCACGCGATACTCCTTACTCGTCATTGTTGGAGTCCGATGTACCGATCGTGGTGCAGCACACGCGACTGGATTCGCGCCGCGCCGAAGTGAGTCTGCTTTCCACCGTCGCCTACGCCGAGTTGGCATCGCGCTAGCGCATCACACGGCCACAGCAGGCATTTGCACCTTTTCCCATCGCAAATCTGCCATTTGCGCCATTTAGGTGCGCCGCATCACTAATTCGGAACAAATTTCGGCCATCCGAGTTAAAGGACCACCTGGAGGTGTCCCCTTGAACGTTGTGGTCGTCTCGAACCGCGTTGCGCGGGCAAAGCCTGATGAGCCGTTGGCCGGGGGTTTGGCTGCGGCCCTTTTGCCCATGGTCCGCGATTCCGGCGCAATCTGGGTCGGCTCCAGCGGCCAGAGCGGCGAGGGCTCGCCGGGACGCGGCTCATTCGCCCGCATCGAAGCGCTGGGCACCGGCGCGCTGGCGACCGTCGACATTCCGGCCAAACACTATCGCGGCTACTACGAGGGATTTGCCAATTCTGCATTGTGGCCGGCATTGCATTCGCGCGCCGATCTCATTCACGTCAGCGCCGACGACTATGTCTCCTATCGCGAAGTCAACGCATTCATGGCGCGGGCGCTGTTGCGCTTTAATACCGCTGAGACGATTTTCTGGATCCAGGACTATCATTTCCTCGTGCTTGGCGCAGAGCTGCGCAAGCTCGGCATCGATCGCCCGCTTGGCTTCTTCCTGCACACGCCCTGGGCCGACCGCCGCACCATGACGGCGGTGCCGCACCACGAAGAAATCGCGCGCGCAATGCTGGCCTACGACCTCATCGGCTTTCAAACCGTAGAGGATCGGCAAAATTTCGAGGACTACCTGCAAGCCGAGCTCGGCTGCAATGTGGTCGATGGCACGGTTGCCTCCGAGTGGGGATTGACGCAGCTGGCGACATTCCCGATCGGAATCGACGTCGATGATTTTGCCGCACGCGCCAGCAAGGCGATGGGCCGCGCCGAAGTCATGCGGCTGCGCGAAAGCCTGCGCGGCGCCAGGCTCGTGCTCGGGGTCGACCGCCTCGATTACTCCAAGGGGCTCGCCAACAGGATACGCGCCTTCGATCGCATGCTCGAACTCGAGCCGGGATTCAAGCGGGCGGTCTCGCTGTTGCAGGTTGCCGTTCCGTCGCGCGGCAATATCAAAGCTTACCGTGAGCTCAAGGCCGAGCTCGCCGCACTGGTCGGCGAAGTGAACGGCCGCCATGGCGAAGTGGACTGGGCGCCAATTCGCTATCTCAACAAGGGTTTCTCACAGCT
>JBQCCX010000444.1:0-13595 GCA_051961815.1 Xanthobacteraceae bacterium | reverse complement strand
CCACGGTGGACTCGACACCAGCGGGCTATTGGAGACCGGCGCGTGGCGGGATCGCTCGTCAGCGGCACGCTATGAGCATTTGGACGCGACGGAGGAAGCGCAGAAAGCCAATCTGCTGCCTGTGAGGCGGCGGGAAACTGGCGGGAAATGAAAAACAAGCAAACAAATCAAGGCGCAGCGTTCCCTTCACACGGGAGAGGTCGTAGGTTCAATCCCTACAGCGCCCACCATTGCATTCCACGGATCAGAGTGGTCGGCGGCTCACTTGGCAGTCACGACAGCGGAACAATTCGAGCCGTCAGCTGCGGCACATCCAGAGCGCCAGCCCCGCAAGAGCGGCCGCTGTAAGCGGGCCGCGGCGTAAAAGACTCATGATAAAGGCCAAGTTGGTCGGCAGCATCGCGACGAACATGAAGGATATAATGTCGGCGAGCGCCTGCGGCTCCTCACGATTATTCAAGACTGCAATGAGGAGCCACAGCACAATTTGGATAGCGCTCACCGCAAGCGTGATATTGCGCAGCCGCTCCATTCCCGGCGAATAGGGTAGCCGCGGGGGCTCAGGCTCCAGTTCTTTGCCAGCGCGCCAGATTTTGAACCGCCGCGCCAACCACAAAACGACAAAGAAGCCGAGTGGCACAAAGATCGCCCAACGAACGAACGGCCCGAGCGTTTCCCCCCAGCGCTTCCAGCGCTGGCCCCAGAATGCTTGCTTAACATATTCGACGTCGGCATCTGTCAGGTCCGCTGGCAGGTCGAGTGTTTCGCCGCCTGGAAAGCGGAAGCGCGGCAAGTTGCGGTCGTTGATATGCGCATTCCATGGCCCGTTTGAGTAGCCGCGCCATTGAAAAGTTATCGGCAGCTGATCGGCCGCGGGCGAGCGAATGATCTCATAGAGCGGATGGCGAAGTGGACCGCTTACCTGCCATTCGTCCTGCCAAGGCTCCAGATCGGTTCGGAGCGGAAAATTGGCCTGATAACCGGCGGGAAAAACAGCGCCGACGTAGATCGTAGTGATTATCGCGACGATCCAGACGATGCTTGTCGTCAGCCAAATTTTGAATGCTTTGCGGCCAATGCCCACGGTATGTCCACCTGCTTCCTCGGCTTTGGGTCAATAACGAACATCGAAGTTATTTGAAGGAATGTGCTGGTTGGCCTCCTCATTCAAAGAAACCGCCCGGAACTAACAAACTCCGCACGCGTTATTGCCCCTGCGCAAGTCGTGCGAGGAGACGGAGCATGCGAAGGTATTTTATTGTTGCTTCCACATTTGCTGTTCTAGGCCTTGCAGTTGCATGTGTTGCACCGCGACCGGCCGACGCCTTTACTGCCAACGCGAGTGGCGTTGCCAAAACCTTAACAGCGACTAACACCATTATGGAAGTGAAGCATAAAGGAACGCCGCCGGGCTGGCATCACGGTCGCAAGGTCGGCTGGAATGGACGTAACGAACCGCCCGGCCAGGCAAAAAAACCATAATGGCCAGCATCGGCCTCATCTGTTGACGTTAGAGATGAAGGCCGCAGCTCGCCGCTGCGGCCTGGTCTTTATAATCTGTCGGCCGACAGCGTGTTGCAGTTCGAAAGCTGCCCCGAATTGAAGCCGTTGAGAAACCAGCGCTTGCGCTGCTCGGAACTGCCGTGGGTGAACGAGTCCGGCACGACATAGCCCTGCATTTCTTTTTGCAGCCGGTCGTCGCCGATCGCGGAGGCAGTCTGCAGCGCCTGGTCGAGGTCGCCGGGATCGAGAAACTTGTTTTTCTGTTGCGAACGGTTCGCCCATACGCCGGCGAGACAATCGGCTTGCAGCTCGACCCGCACCTGCAATGCGTTGGCTTCCCCCTGGCTCGAAGCCGCCTGTTGCGCCTGCATCACTCGCGGCAAGATGCCAAGCTCGTCCTGCACATGATGTCCGACCTCGTGCGCAATGACATAGGCCTCCGAGAATCTGCAAGCGCTCGCGTCCGAGCACGCACCGAATTTACGCTGCATGTCCCGGAAGAACGACGTGTCGAGGTAAATGCGCTGGTCGCGTGGGCAGTAGAACGGCCCCATCGCCGAGCGGGCGAACGCGCAGGGCGTCGGCTCCGATCCGGCAAACAGACGCAATTTGGGCGGATGATAGGTCCGTCCGCTCGCGGAAAATATTTCGGTCCAGCGATCCTCGGTATCCCCAAGCACCAGCGCCACGAATTTTCCGGTCGGATCGTCCGGGGTGCCCGGGGTCACCGACGGAGCGGGACTTGATTGCTCGGTCGGCGAACCGGCACCGCCAAGCATGTTGAGGATCACGTTCGGATCCACTCCGAAATACCAGCTGACCAACCCGACGATGATGACGGCGCCGATGCCGAGACCGCCGCCACCCCCGGGCATCCCGCGCGACGCACTGGCTTCGCGATCGTCTTCGACATTGCTGCTGGGGCGAAAATCGTCTGTGCGCATCTGTCATTCTCCACGCTGGAGCTGCAGGGGCCGACCGACGTCTTTGGCGATGCTAGCACAAAGCCGCGAGCCATGATGTCGGTCACCGCGAGGCGGCGGCAGCGTTCACACGTGGCCCAACCAACGCCCAAGCGCGTGCAAAAGTTGCAAAAGGTGAGTGGGATCCGCTCCGGCTGCGGACTTACCAGCGGCGTCCCCACCGCCGGCCACGGAAGCCCCCGCCAACAAGCCGGAGCAAGAGCAGCAGCACGACGGCTCCGATAAAGGCATTGAGGATCAGAGAGATGATACCAGTGCCGAGATGGATTCCGAGCCGCGGCAGCAGCCAATCGCCGATGAACGCGCCAATCAGGCCGACGATCAGATCGCCTATCAGTCCGAAACCGCCGCCTTCCATCACTCTGCCGGCAAGCCATCCGGCGACAATTCCGACGATCAGGATGACCAGAAGACTTTCGTTAGACAGATGCATGGTCCGCCCCCAAGCAAAAGCATCGTCTCAACAATCTAACGCAGACGCCGGATGCGGACAACCGATGTTCATGCAGTTGCCCGGTATAGATGCGGTCGCTAATCCCCGTCGGCGTCGTGATCACTGCGGACGCGGCGCGATATAACGATGTCACGACTTTTGCAGGCGCCACGCGTCGGGTGCGTGTTCACTCGGTGCCGGCGACTCCGATTTCCCGGAGCGCCAATCGACCGAGCTGGCTTGAATCCCTTATCCCCGTCTGCGCGATTTCGATGATCTTTTTGGCAACCATCTCGGTGATCGGGTCGGAGCTATCGTTCAATTTCAGACTTCGCAGACAATCCTCATAGGCGGCAACGAGCGGCGCGATGTCCTCGGGCGCGAAAGCCGAATTCTGCAAAAAACGGTAGATGGCCATGGTGGCGCTCCAGTCGAGAAAGCTAAACGGGCGGGAGCCATAGCCATCCCCATTGCCGCCATGCGGCCGACAACGGCATGTTGTTACACCGGCGCGATGAATGCCACCTGAACTGCGGCGGAAATCGAACGCGTCAAAAGACGTCTTTTGCGCCCACGGCCATTCGCGACGAACGGAACCGCGAGGCCGAATGGCACTCTGCAATTTGGCATAGCATGTACGCACCCGGCCGGGGCGTGGCCGCTCCTCGCAGCAACGCTCCCGGCGGGTGAAAGAGCTTAGCGGGGCGCAAGCGCCGTATCGCTGATCCTGCGGACGGCATCGTCCGCCAATTTCGTCGAGACTTCGGCGGCGCGACGCGCGCTGTGCAACAGCGCCTCGATATTGTCGCGGACCACGCGCGTCTGCAGCGCCAAACACTCCTGCGGCGTACGGCATCCGAGGAACTCCTCGAAATGCTCCAGATTCTCCTCGATCCGGTTCTGGACGAACCGCATCCATTCTCCCGAGACGTTCTGCATGCCATCGACCACAAAGGTCGAGCTCTCGATCAGCGCTTGGACGTTGCCGGCGGACTGCTGCATGGTTTGCCTTGCGGTGTCGCCGGAGAGGCCGAACAGCTTGGAGAACTGATCCACCGACCGCTCGGCGATCCGAGACGCCGCCTCGCTGCTGTTGCGCCAGGTGCTGCTGATGGTCTCCGCATTGCGGCGAAACGCTTCGGTTCCCGCTCGCGCCGTGCGCTCTGCCGTGTCCGACATCGTGCGGCTCGTCTGGGAGGTCTGGTCGGCCGCCCTTCGGGTTGTCTCGTGAACTGCCTCATTAGAATCGCGTTCAGCGTGGCGCGGATTGGCCATTCGATTTCTCTCCATCAGAAAAGGGTGTGTTGCCTCAGGCTCGCACTGATATAGCCAGCGCCACTTTCATTTCTAGCCAAATCTTGTCGCCCAGTTGCGGGCGGCATCTGCATTCAACACGAAGCCTTTGGAAAAGGCGGTGGTCGAGGCTGAATTGTGACGTAACGTCAAGGCGCACCGACGGAACTGATCGGAACGATTTGCCATGAAACTTCGGAACTGCAGCAGTGCGACGCAATGCCGCGAAAACAGCGGGTGTGGAATGCCAGCGATCTCGAGTCGTCGTCCTCTTTCCAAACAAAAACGAGTCATCGCTGACGCGTTTTGCTCAAGGGCGCGCGACGCAGCGCAGAGCGCGATTTCTTCGCGGCAAATCCCGGCGTGATTTTGCAAATGCAACGCTGCGCAGACCGTTGCGCTTAGAGTTCGGTGGGCCCGCGGAGCGGTCGGAACTTAATACCCGCGATAGGGCTGACAAACGCCGCCTTGGATTGTGTAGCCGCGCGGGCAGCCATTCCAGGTCCGCCGGCCACCGCCAACGGGGCCCTGATAGGGCTGACAAACGCCGCCTTGGACAGTGTACCCGGGGGGACAGCCATTCCATGTTCGCCAACCGGGCCCATAACCGTACCCATAGCCGTAGCCGTACCCGTAGGGCGGTGGCGGGGGATAGTATTGCGCGCTGGCGGGAATCGCGCTTCCCACCGCCGCTCCAATAAAGCACGCGAGCAACAAAACTCTGATCCGAGTGCGCATAATTTGGCTTCCCTCCTGTGCCATCCGGCAATCTATCACAATCACCTGGCCTTTGGCCGACGCGGCAAAGACGATCAGCCTTTCAGCGGCGGAAAGTCCCGCGAAAACACCGGCTGTTTGAGAAACGTCTTCGGGTCATAGCGCCAGAATTGACTGACGTCCGGATAGCTCTTGATTGTCGTGTTGACGAGCTTGCCGCCCTTTTTTTCCACTTTGCGAATATAGACCGTGAAAGTCAGATTTCCGTAATCGTCGAACTTCACCGGTCCACGCGGTGTCTCGGCGAGCGAAACCCGCCGGATCGCAGCAATTAATTTATCCGGGTCGACTTCCCCGCCAGTGGCCTGCAAAGCTGCTTCGAGGATCTGGCCGTTGACATAGAGCGCCGCCGCATAGAATCCGATCGGCACGTCGGCGCCGTGATATTTTTGCATCGAGCCGATGAACCGGCGGTTGGCGTCGGTATCGAGATCGAGCGTGTAGGGGATCGAATTGATGAGCCCGATCGCCTCGTCGCCGAAGTTACGCATGATGCTGTCGTCGGCGACAGTCGATCCGCCCAACAGCGGCAGCGTGAGCCCCTGATCCCGATATTGTTTGATGAATTTAAGGGGATTGGCGCCGGCGTAAACCAGCACGACGACGTCGGCCTGTTTCGGATCGATCTGCGCCAAGTACGGCACGTAGTCAGGGGTATTGAAGGGCGACCAAAGTTTCTTGACCACTCTGCCGCCGTCGTCCTCAAAAACCGACTGAAAGCCGCCGACCTGTTCATAACCGAATGCGAAGTCGTCGCCTGCGGTAACCGCCGACTTCAACTTCATTTCCTTGCTGGCGTAATCCGCAAGCGGATAGAGGCATTGCGCCGAGCTGTCGGACGTCCTGACCTGGTAGGGATCGCGATGCCGCTGGGTGAGATCCTCGGCGCCGCCAAATCCCATGGTCGGCATCTTATGTTCGCCGAGATAATCCTTGATGGCGAGCCATTCGAACGCGGCGAGCGGACCCATGATCAGGTCGACCTTGTCGCGTTCGACCAATTCGATGGCTTTCGCCTTCGCGGTCGCCGGCACGCCCGCGGTGTCGGCGACGACAAGTTCGATCTTCCTTCCCGCGAGCGTGAAGTTTTTGTCCTTTAGAAAACAGGTGATCCCTTCCTCGAGATGGACACCTCCGGCCGCGAGCCCGCCGGTTTTCACGGTCATCAATCCGATGGTAACCGGCTTTTGCTGCGCGATTGCAGGCTTTGCCACTTGCGCGATTGCGGCAACCGCGCCGGTTGCCCGCAGAAATTTGCGCCGGCTTATTGTCCTTGCCACGTCGTCCTCCCTTGATCGGCGCTCGATTTTTCGGGTCACCATCCTCCATTGCGTTTCGACAATGTCGGCGCGCTGGTTCGCGACCTTCACGCTGCGTTTTCGGATTCAGCCGCCGTTTTGGATTTGGCCCAATAGTCCGGCTGCGCCTTGGTGGATTTGAGATCGTCGGCCGTCTCGAAACCCGGCGCCATCGAGGCCGACGTACCGGACAGCACCTGATGATGCTCGATGTTGAGGAGCCGCAACCAGCTCTGCTGGCCAAGCGTAAGTCCGATCATGCAACCGAGCTCGACCAGTTCCGGCTCGGTGAATTGCCGACGCATGCGTTCCCAGAAATCATCGCCAGTATCGAGCCGCCAAACGATGGCTTCGGCATAGGCCAGCGCGGCCTTCTGGCGCTCATTGTATTTCGTCGATTTTTCGAAGTTCAAGAGATCGAGCACTTGCTCTTCGATCAATGCACCGCTTGTCGTTGCTTTGACCGAGCGTTGATTGCCGCAATATTCGCAAGTGACGGAGCGGGAGACATAGAGACGGCACAGTTCCTTGATCGCGTGATCAAGGACGCCGTTGCGGAAAATATTGTGCCAGGAGTCCGCGAAAAACCAGAAGCACGCGGATACATGGGCGCGGATGGCCGAGCTTTCCGGTCGCGGCGTGCCTTCGCGCTGACAGCGCTCCATTTCCGCCCGCATCTTGGCATCCATTTTTTCGAGCGGGACGTAGCTGATCCTTTGCTTGGACATTTCCTTACCCTTGTTTGGATAGTGGCGTTAGCGACAGCGCTGGCAACTAGCATAGCACAGGTGAAAATGCCGGGGGAATGCGAAGCCGAGGGTCCAATGGGGGCATTCTCATGCTCGCGAACACAGAGCCAGGCAACAGGCTCATGGACTCGCATTGTTCGCGACCCTCACGATTTTGCCCAACCGATGAACCGAATTTGAACGCGTGCCTCAGGGCTGATTCAGCATGAGCGGACCAAGATCTTGATGTTTAACTGGGGCCGCTGTTCGTCAGCTCGTCGGGAAAGGGAAAACTCAATGCCTATGTTACACAAAGCAATCGCCTTCGTTATTTCATTCGCCGTTGTCGGCAGCGCCTCTGTGGCCTTTGCCGAAACGCAGTGGGAGCGCAATCACCCACGCCGCGATCAGGTCAACGACCGGCTTGCCAACCAGAACCGTCGCATTCATCGCGAGCTAAAGGAAGGCGAGATCACCAAAGCACAAGCGCGCCAGCTTCACCGTGAAGATCACGCCATTCGTCAGGAAGAGCGGGATATGGCTAAGTTGAACGGCGGTCACATCACCAAAGGCGAGCAAAAGGTGCTCAATCAGCAGGAGAACGCGGTTAGCCACCAGATTGGACGGTAACCGCCTGCAACCCACCAATCGTAAAATCGGCACGCCCCAGCTTTCGCATGAAAGCCGGGGCGTGTCAGTTCGAGCGCGGAAATCGAAACCTGTCTGATTATTTCGCTGATACCGCGGTGGAGTAGCGCGTATAGAATTGCGTCACGCGCTGTTGCCACATCTGTACGAACGCCGCAGACGTCAGGTTTTCAACCGACTTCCAGACCTGTTTGATCGCCGGAAGCGTGTTCTGCCAAATGGCGCGCTTGCACCACTTTTCACCCTTCTGCCTGCCCTCATCGGTGGCGCACATCGATTTCCAGGCAACCCGGTCCGGATGGCTGACATGTTCGGCCGCGCCCTGCGTGCCTTGTTGATGGATCAGATAAAGATCGCTCAGCGTCGGCTTCTTATGCGTCTGAATCTCGAACAGGATCGCTGCGGTGGTGAACTTGTAAGCGGCGGCGATGGCATTATCGCGGGGGCTAACGATGCTGCCGGAGCCGTATTTATCGAACTCATAATTGCTGAGTTGGAATAGGCCGATATAGGAGCCGGTGCGCTGTTTGGGATCGAAATCGGATTCGATCTTAGCCACCGCTTTCATAAAGGTGAAATCAATGCCCAAGGCGTCCGAGGCGTGCTTGATCTCCTCTACCGGCGTGCCGACCGGGGTCTCCTGCAGCGTTGCCAAAATAGTATCGGCAGGTTTCTTGTCAGGAGGAACTTCGGAATAGGCGTAATAGGCAAGGTACGCGAGATCCTGGTCGGGCTGGCCGGCATCGGAGGAACGATCATTGAAGAACGGGCGATCGTCAGCCGTTCTCGGTTGTTGCAGTGGTTGTCGCACTGATTGTTGTTGCGCTGGCGGAAGCGATACGATGACGATCGATTCCTCATCCGGCTTTGGCGCCTGCAGCCGGTCCGCTTTCTGCGAGCGCACGATACCGTCTGGCGTTGCTGTATCTTTTGGAAACAGCACCGGCTCACGTGCGGCAAACGGATAGATCACCGCGATCGCCAGAATGATAAAGGCGAGCTGCAGCCCCCTTACGATCATCCCCTAGGTCCCCACTTGTCCGCAGTCCGCGTCTGACTGATTTACTGCTTTACTGCAGACACCTGTAAGTCAGCATAGCACAGCAGAAATGTGGCGTTTGTCACCGAGCCGCCACAATGCAGCAAAATCGCTCCGGCGCAGAAGGCGGCGCCCGGGATCGTTGATCTCGTCCTAATCTCGCACGATTTAGCTGCAAAATCGGTTACCGCACCTCGAAAATTGCACATTTGCCGCTGATTCGCAGTTCTGTCGGTAAACGAACCTTTGCTGCAAGGTGATTCGCGCCGCGGATTTACCTTGCCACGCTGGCCTATTTTCCGGTGACCTCCAGCAGCGCAAGCAGGCCTTCCAGCAACTGATTCGGCGACGGCGGGCAGCCGGCGATGTGCAGATCGACCGGCACGACTTGTGACACGCCGCCGACAACGGCGTAGCTGCCGGAGAAAAGTCCGCCATCTCTGGCGCAGTCGCCGACCGCGACCACCCACTTCGGATCGGGCGTGGCATGATAGGTCCGTTGCAGTGCCTCGCGCATGTTTTTGGTCACTGGGCCCGTCACCAGCAGCACATCGGCGTGCCGCGGTGATGCGACAAAGCGCAAACCAAAACGCTCCAAATCGTAAAAGGCATTATTGAGTGCGTGAATCTCCAGTTCGCAGCCATTGCACGAACCGGCGTCAACCTGCCGAATGGCGAGACTGCGGCCAAGCCGACGCCGCGCCGAACGCTGGACCGCAGCGGCGAGTTCGGCAATGCCGCTATTCTGCGGTCGCGGCGCGGTTTCGGTCAGCGGACCGCGCGTGAGGCTTTCAAACAACGTCCTGCGCATCACATTGCCATTTTGCGCCGATCAACCGGCGCGTTACGAATCGTGCCCCGAATAGGAGCAATTGAACGATTTGTTGCAGAGCGGGAAGTCGGCAACGATGTTGCCTTCGATCGCGATCTCGAGCAGCGGCCACTGAAACCAGGATGGATCGCGCAAATGGCACCGCGCGATCTGGCCTGCGTCGAGCCGCATCCAAACCAGCACGTCGCCGCGGAAGCTTTCAGTCAGTGCGACGCCTTCGCCGGTTTTATCGGTGGTCTCGATTGCCGTGGCGATCGGCCCTTGCGGCAGGCGCTCCAGGATTTGCTCGATCAGCACCAGGCTTTGCTCGACTTCCCGAATGCGAATCCAGACTCGCGCATTGACGTCGCCCGCCGTGAGCACGGGAACGCTGAAGTCGAGCCCGGAATATGGCGGATAGCCCGGCGTTTTGCGGACATCGAAATCGCGGCCGCTCGCTCGCCCGACAAATCCGGACGCACCAAATCGTCGTGCGATCGCACCATCGAGGATTCCGGTAGCAGCGGTACGATCTTGAAGCGAGGCAGTATTGTCATAAAGCTCGATCAGCAGCGGAAATCGCTCTCGAATTCGCCATATCAGGGCGCGCACAGCAGCAACACCCTCACTGCTCAGATCGGCGGCAACGCCGCCTGCCATCGCACGATCCATCATCAACCGGTGACCGAAACAGCTCTGCGCCGTCCGCAGCACGAACTCGCGCAGAATGCCGCAATGCGCATGCATGAGCGCGAAAGAGGCGTCGTTGCAGATCGCGCCGATATCGCCGAAATGGTTGGCGAGACGCTCGAGTTCGGCCATTAGCGCGCGCAGATAATGTGCCCGCGGCGGCGGTTCGACGCCCAAAGCGGCCTCGACCGCTCGCGCAAAGGCGATGCCGTAAGCCACGGTGCTGTCACCAGACATCCGTGCAGCGAGCCGCGCCCCACGTTCGACGGTGGCGCCCGTCATCAACGATTCGGTGCCCTTGTGCACATAGCCAAGCCGTTCTTCGAGCCGGGCCACTGTCTCGCCTGATGCGGTGAACCGAAAGTGCCCGGGTTCGATTATCCCGGCATGCACCGGTCCCACCGGGATCTGATGCAGGTTGTCGCCTTCAACCGGCAGAAACGCGTAGGGCTGCGATACCGGTGCCGAGCGCGCGCCAAGCGGAAATTGCACATCCCAAAAGCCCAGATCGAGCCAGGGACGCGGGTCCGGAATTCCGATCGGCCGCAGTCCATAGAGACTGTGCAATGCGCGTTCGAGCCGAATGGCTGGCGGGTGCCGCTTTGCGACCGATGGAAATTCCAGTCGCGGGCATGCGAGGCTCAAGACCGCGATGTTATGGCTGTCCTCGCCGATCAATGCCATGTGCACGGCGTAGCCGGGCGCCGATTCGCCCCACAATGCGAGCAGAGTGGCCCGTCCTTCGGCAATCTCATCCGCCGCTGCGGTCCAAACCTCGGCGTCGACGTCGACGCGCGGCCAGGGCCGATGCGCCTCGACCGCCCTGCCCTGCGCGACGATGGTTTCAATCGACGGCATCAACTCAACCCAAAAGCTTGGCGACGGTTTCGAACCAGCCGACCAGCGCCGGCGGCAGGTAGATGCCCGCGATCAGCACCAGGCCGAGATGCGCGAACATCGGCAGATAGGATGCCTTGGCCTGTTCGCTCGGTCCGCGCACCTCGCCGAAGGCGATGCTGTTTAATCGCAGGAACAGCGCCGCGAGGCCGACCAGCATCCCGAACACGAGCACCAGCGCAAGCGCCGGCGCGCGCGCGAAGGTCGAACTCACGACCAGGAATTCACTGGTGAAAATTCCAAGCGGCGGCAGCCCGGCAATCGCAACAACGCCGAGGATCAGCGTCCAACCGAGCACCGGATGGCTTTCGGTGAGACCACCCATATCGGCGATGCGTTGCGTGCCCTTGACTTGAGCAACATGCCCGACCGCAAAAAAGATTGCCGATTTGGTGAGCGAATGCATGGTCATGTGCAGAAGCCCGGCGAAATTGGCGAGCGGTCCACCCATGCCGAAGGCAAAGGTGATGATGCCCATGTGCTCAATGGAGGAATACGCGAACATGCGTTTGATGTCGCGCCGCCGGTACAGCATGAAGGAAGCGAAGACGAGCGAAACAAGCCCGAGCGTCACCATCAGCGGTCCCGGAGCGATCGCCGCCGGATTAACGGCGAGAAGCATCTTGAAACGCAACAATGCATAGAGCGCGACGTTGAGCAGAAGCCCTGACAACACCGCCGATATTGGAGTGGGGCCTTCCGCGTGCGCGTCGGGCAACCAGGCGTGCAGCGGCGCGAGTCCGATCTTGGTTCCATAACCGAGCAGCAGAAAAACGAACGCGACATCGAGCAACGCGGGATCGAAGGCGCCCGCGCGCGCGACCAGCACGCTCCAGACCATCGCCTCGAGCCCCTCCCCGATCACCGGACGCGCCGCCATGTAGATGAGGATCGTGCCAAACAGCGCGAGCGCGATGCCGACGCTGCCAAGAATGAAGTACTTCCACGCCGCTTCCAGCGCTTCATGGCTGCGGTAGATACCGACCATCATCACGGTAGTCAGCGTCGCCAGCTCGATCGCCACCCACATCAGTCCGATATTGTTGGCGATCAGCGCCAGATTCATCGCAAACATCAGGACCTGATACATCGCATGATAAAAGCGCACGAAAGGCGGAGTCAGCCTTCCGATCTCAAGCTCGTGGCCGATATAGCTGGCGCTGAAAATGCTGGTGGTGAAGCCGACAAAGCTTGTCAGAACAATAAACGTGCCGTTGAGGTCGTCCACCAGCAAATAAGGACCGGGTTGCGGCTTGACGAAAAACAGCGACATCGAGCAGAGCAAGGTGAACGCCGTCGCGACGACGTTCGCTCGCGCCGCGATACGGTAATCCGGCAGGGCGGCGAACAGTGCCGCCGCGACTGCGGGAATTCCCAATACGCCGGCCAGGGCATCAACCGTCATTGCCGTTCTCCGCGAAATTCGCTGAGGATCTGCACGTCGACCGTGTCGAAACGCTCGCGGATCCGGAACAGAAAAATGCCAATCACGATGAACGCGATGAGGATCGAGAAAGCGACACTGATCTCGACGACGAGCGGCATGCCTTTGGCGCCTGTTGCGGCCAGCACCAACCCATTCTCAAGCGACATGAAGCCGACAACCTGGCTGACGGCGTTGCGCCGCGTCACCATCATCAACAGACCAAGAAGAACGACGGAAAGGGCGAAGGCGAGATCCTCGCGCGCCAGCGGATCGGCCTCGCGGGTCACGCGCAGCATCACCACCATGGCGAGCGCGACCAGGGCCATGCCGGCAAGCATGGTCAGCCCGACGCCGACCACTTTCTCGATTTCGCGATGAATCCCGAGCCGCACGATCATGCGATGAAGCGCGACCGGGATCACCATCGCCTTGAAGATCAGTGCAATGGCCGCGGTAATGTAGAGATGCGGCGCATCCTGAACGAAAGCCTGCCAAGCGACCGAGGCGGCCAGCACCAGCGCGTGCAGCGCGTAGACATTGAGCAGCGCGTAGAGCCGGTCCTGGTAGAGCTCGAGTATGCTAACCAGCACCAGCGATCCGGCAAGCAGATGCGCGATATCGAAGCCGAGGCCGTTCATCAGAAACTCCCCGACACGAAACGGAGCAGCGTCGCCAGCAGTCCGAGCATCAGCGCCGCGCCGAGGAATTCCGGCACCCGGAACACGCGCATTTTGGCAATCGAGGTTTCGAACAGCGCCATCAGCACGCCGCCGATCGCGAGCTTGCCGATGTAAGCGGCAATACCAAGCGCAAGCGCCGGCAATCCAGCGGCGCTCGACTCGATACCCCAGGGCGCAAACAGGCAGGCAATCAACGATATGTAGAGGACGAGTTTGAGCCAGCTGGCGAGCTCGATCAGCGCCAGATGGCGGCCGGAATATTCGAGCACCATGGCCTCATGGACCATGGTCAGCTCAAGATGCGTCGCGGGATTGTCGATCGGAATGCGGCTGTTTTCCGCGATCGCAACCATGATCAGCGCAATCAACGCGAGCGCCAGTGACACACG